>NZ_LDUI01000001.1:0-270231 GCF_001043555.1 Chromobacterium sp. LK1
CGCGGTGGAAACGCTGACACGGAAGCCTCCCCTCGGGGAGGCTTTGTTGCGTTCGGGGTGTCGGGTGATACGTCGGCGCGTATCGGTCACATCGGTTCAAGCTTTTATCGACTTTCCCTTTGATTTTCAAGTTATTGCATGCCATTCCCTGTATTTATGGCCGGAATTGCGTCTAATTGCTCAGCAAAAACTATTGGTAATGAATAGAATTCCAGCATCAAGACTGGGAATCAAGGCGGAGATTTTGAGAAAGTTCAGGCGGGACGGGGTGCACTTGTTCGTACTGGCATGGGTGCTCAGCGCTTTGCTGGTGGCGGTGCTGTGGGGTATCGGCGAGTTGCAGCGCTTGAGGGATGAGTTCGAGTCGGTGGCGCAACGCGCGCATGCGCTAGTGGCGCGCAAGTTGGATCAGAACGAATCGGTGCTGGCGTCCGTGGATGCGCTGATGGTGGCTAGCCGGCCGTTTGAGGCAGCCGCCTTGGGCACCTTTGCCCGTGAGTTGCTGCCGCATTACCCGCAACTCCATTCCTTTGTGTTTTTCCAGAGTGTGTCCATGTCGGAACGGCAGGCTTTTCTACATCAGATGAGCGGCAAGTTTGGCGAAACCTTCTATATCCGCGACTTTGATGTGGCTGGACGCCGAGAGTGGCGGCCTGCGGCGGTGCGCCCGCAGTCACTGGTGATTTCTATGTTGGAGCCGGACCGTCCCGAGGCCGGCCCGATGTTCGGCTACGACATCCTGGGGGATGATTATTTCAGGCCTGCCTTGCTCCGTGCGCTGGAGTCGGGGCGGCGGGTATCCAGTGGTGCCTTCGAATTGCATGAGGGCGGTGGCCGCGCATATTTGTTATTGCAGCCGTTGTTCGAGCAGGAAGCCAGGACGCAGGGTCGTTTGATTGGGGTGGTGGGGCTGGTCGTGTTCTGTGATCGTTTATTGCAGGCTCCGGCCTTGGAGCGTCTGTTGCCTGGGCTGGACCTGGCCTTGTATCAAGGAGGGGAGGCCTCGGGTGGTCCACCGCTGTTCCAGCGTCTGCATACATCGTCCGAGCGTGATTGGTGGCCGGTATTGCGGCGCCTGGAAGCCAGGCTGCCGCTAGCGAGCGAAGCACAGCCTTTCGTGCTGGGGGTGGCCCGGGATCTGAGGGTAACGGATCTGGCTATCCTGCCTTTGCTGTGGCAGCAGTCGTTATTGCTGGCGTTCTTTGTGTTCGCCGGCCTGCTTCATCTGCAGCGCATGGCTTTGCGGCAGGAGCGCCTGCAATCGGACGAAGCGATTTTTCTGCAGAGCGAGCGAGCCTCGGTCACCTTGAGCGCGATTCATGATGGGGTGATCATTTTGCGGCAGGATCACGCGATTGAGTTGGCCAATCCGATGGCGCTGGAGTTGATGGGAATGGATGCCGGCGAGGTGGTGGGGCGGGTCTGCCACGAGGTGTTCCATTTGCAGGCGGAGTTGGCTGCCGAGTTTGCCGAGGATCCGATTCGCGAATGCTTTCGCACCGCGCAGCCGGTAGTGCTGGCGGAACGGATGCAGCTGACGTCGGCTCGCGGGCAGATCCGCTCGGTGGAGGGCGGGGTTTCGCCGTTGTTTTCCCGCGATGGCAGCCTGATAGGGGTGGTATGCGCATTGCGCGACCTGGGGCCGCTGCGCTTGCGGACGGTGGCGGCGCTGGAGGCTAGTGAAAGCAAGGTCAAGGAGCATCTGGAAAAGCTGTCGCATGTCGCCAGGCTACATACCATGGGCGAGATGGCTTCCGGTATCGCGCATGAGTTGAATCAGCCATTGACGGCGATTGCCAATTATTGCCAGGCCAGCATCCAATTGCTGGAGGGGGTGGAGGATGCTCCCGCGCAAGTGAATGCGGCTTTACGGTTGGCGGTAGCGCAGGCGGAGCGGGCAGGGGAGATCATCAAGCGCTTGCGAGCCCTGGTCAGCAAGCGCGCGATCGAGACGCGGCTGATCGATTTGAATCAGGTGGTTGGCAATTGCATGTTCTTGGCTGAGTACGATTTGAAGGAGCGTGGCATCGAGGTGGTGCAGCTGTTGTCGGGATATCCGGTGGCGGTGTTCGCGGATAGCATCCAGCTCGAGCAGGTGGTGTTGAATTTGTTATCGAATGCGATGGATGCCTTGCGTGATGAGCCGGTGATGAAGCGCCATGTGATCGTGCATACCCGGCGCGAGGGCAAAAAGGCGATTCTGGAGGTCCGCGATACAGGGCGCGGCATTACGCCGAGTTCGCTGGAGGTGCTGTTCCATCCATTCTTTTCCACCAAGCCGAATGGCATGGGGTTGGGTTTGTCCATTTGCCAGACGATAGTGGAGCAGTATGGTGGTTTGATCTCGGCGGAGAACATTCCAGCCAGCGGCGCCTGCTTCCGCATAGAGCTGCCGCTATCACGCCAAGGGGAGCCGGCGCGTCCGGTGATGCCTTCGCCGGACGGTTGCGGTGCGGGCGCGTTCTGACAGGCAGCAGATCGTAAGCGGGCTCTTAGGGTCTGACTTCCGGGACGGCGGTTTGGGTGCGATGCGAGCGTTCTTCGCGCGGTGTGATGCCGAAATGGTTGCGGTAGGTGCTGGAGAAGTGCGGGCCGCTGGAGAAGCCGCAGGCAAGGCCGATCTGGACGATGGATTTGCTGGTTTGCTGCAATAGCTGGCGCGCTCGATTCAGGCGCAGTTCCAGATAGTACTTCGACGGCACCGTGCTCAGATATTGCTTGAACAGTCGTTCCAGTTGGCGTCGGGAGACGCCGACGTAGTAGGCGATATCGTCGGTGCTCAGCGGCTCCTCGATATTGGCTTCCATCAGGCTGACCGCTTCCGTCAACTTGGGCTGGCTGCCGCCGATGCGGGTGGCGAGCGGAATGCGCTGACGCTCGTTGCCGGGGCGGATGCGTTCCATGCTGAACAGTTCCGACAGCTGAGCGACGAACTCGTGTCCATGCTGGCTGCCCACTTGGGTCAGCATGAAGTCGAAAGTGGCCGCGCCGCCAGCGCAACTAAGACGTTTGCCGTCGATTTCGAATAGATTGGACGAGGTAATGATGTCGGGGAATTCTTCGGTGAAGCGACTGATCTCGCGCCAGTGTATCGTGGCGCGCAGACCGTTGAAGTAGCCGGTGCGGGCCAGCCAGTAGCTGCCGCAGCCTATGCCTCCCAAGCTTATTTTGTCCGGGTTGCAGGAGGCCAGCCCTTTGCTCAGCGTGTCCAGACTGAAGTCGGGATTGATGTCATCGGCGAGCACCAGCAGGCAGTCCAGCTTGGGCGCGCCATCCAATGGCAGGTCCACGGCGAGCCGGGTGCCGTTGGAGAGCGGCACCGCTTGTCCGTCAAGGGAAAGCAGCAGGGTTTCGTAGAGTTTCTTTTCCGCTAGCCAGTTGGCGTGCAGCAGGACCTCGGAAGCCATGGCGTAGTCAGCCATCGAGGCATGGGGCAAGAGCAGGAAGCCGTAGCGCATTGGCTTGACGGGGTGGGACGGATGCTGACCCATGGGTTTTCGCGGAAGAAGAATGGATATTATAAAAACACACCATGCCGGGCGGCCCGGCATGGTGTGCGACATTTTCCTATTGTACGATTTATTTCAGGCTGCCGGAGAGGAATTGTACCAATCGCTCGCTCTGCGGACGGACCAGCACTTCCTTGGGATGGCCTTGTTCCTCGATCCGCCCCTGGTGCAGGAAGATGACGTGGTTGGATACTTCGCGCGCAAAGCCCATTTCATGGGTGACCACCACCATGGTGCGGCCTTCGCCGGCAAGGTCCTTCATCACGCGCAGCACTTCGCCGACCAGTTCCGGGTCCAGCGCCGAGGTGGGCTCGTCGAACAGCATGACTTCTGGCTCCATGGCCAGCGCGCGGGCGATGGCGACGCGCTGTTGCTGACCTCCGGACATATGGGCCGGATATTTGTCCTCCACGCCGCGCAGGCCAACCTTGTCCAGGTATTTGCGGGCGCGGGCGCAAGCTTCGTCGCGGCTCAGTCCCAGCACGTGAATCGGAGCCTCGATGATGTTTTCCAGCACTGTCATGTGTGCCCACAGATTGAAATGCTGGAATACCATGGCCAGTTTGGTGCGGATGCGCGCCAACTGCTGGGCGTCGGCGGCCTTGAGCGCGCCGTTCTTGCGGTCGGTGATCAGCTTGAGTTCTTCGCCAGCGGCCAGGATGCGGCCGCTATTGGGTTGTTCCAGCATGTTGATACAGCGCAGGAAGGTGCTTTTGCCTGAGCCGGAGGAGCCGATGATGCTGATCACGTCGCCGGCGTGCGCGGTTAGCGACACGCCTTTCAGCACTTCGTGCGCGCCGTAGCTCTTATGCAGATCGCTGACTTGCAGCTTCAGGTTTTTATCGGTGGGGGTGTGCATGATGGTATTCCTGTATTGCTATCCGCATTAATGCTTGCGTGGGGCCAGATAGGCCAGCCAGCGTTTTTCCGCCTGCTTCATCAGCCAGACCAGCAGGAAGGTGAGCGCCAGGTAAATGGCGGCTGCGGTGAGGAAGGGCTCGAAAGCCATATAGCTGTCGGCATAGATGCGGCGCGCCACGCCGGTGATGTCGGCCAGCGTCACCAGGCCCGCGATTGCGGTGCTTTGCAGCATCATGATGACTTCATTGCTATAGGCCGGCAGCGCGCGGCGCAGCGCGGAGGGCAGCACGATGCGGCGCATCATCAGCCATTTGCTCATGCCCATGGACTGGGCTGCTTCGATCTCGCCCCAATGGGTGTTGCGGATCTGACCGGCGATGATTTCGGTGGTATAGGCCGCGGTGTTCAGGGTAAAGGCGAGGATGGCGCAGAAGTACGCGTCTTGCAGGTAGTTCCAGGCCCAACTGTCGCGAACCCAGTTGAACTGGGCCAGGCCGTAGTAGATGATGAAAAGCTGCACCAAGAGCGGCGTGCCGCGGAAGATGTAGCTATAGACGCGGACGAAGCCAGAGGCCAGGCGGTTCTTGGACACCCGCATCAGCGCCATGGGTACCGCCATCGCCATGCCTAGCAGCAGGGAGATGAACAGCAGTTCCAGCGTCAGCAGCAGGCCGTCGCGGGTGCTCATGACGGCGTGGCCGTCGCCGCCGCCGAAGAAGGCGGGCAGCTTTTCCAGAACCAGTTGGAAGTCGATCACAGTTCGCTCTCCTTGACGCCCAGCGAGTAGCGTTTTTCCAATTGTCCAAGTACCAGATTGGATACCCCAGTGATCAGCAGGAATAGCAGGCCGACGATCATATAGACGGTGAAGGGCTCCTGCGTTGTCGATTTGGCCGCGTCGGCGCGGTACATCACGTCGTTCAGGCCGATCACGGACACCAGGGCGGTGGATTTGACCAGCACCAGCCAGTTATTGGAAAAGCTGGGCAGCGCGAAGCGGATCATTTGAGGAACGGTAATGCGGAAGAACACGCGCAGCGGCGTCATGCCGTAGGCCATGCCGGCTTCCATCTGCCCTTTGGGCACTGCCATCATCGCGCCGCGGAAGGTTTCCGTCATATACGCGCCGAAGATGAAGCCCAGGGTCAGCACGCCGGCGATGAAGGGATCGATATTGGGGCTAGTCCAGCCCATATAGCCGCAAAAATCGTTGATCATCATCTGGACGCCGAAGAACAGCAGAAACATCCAGACCAGGTCCGGCACGCCGCGGACCACGGTGGAGTAGAGTTCCGCCAGCCAGACCAGCGGCTTGGAGTGAGCGGATTTGAACAATGCGCCAATCAGGCCCAGCACGATGGACACGGCCAGTGCTGAGCCGGCCAGCTGCAATGTGAGCACCGCTCCTTGCAGGATGCTGGGAAGGTAACCTTGCAAAAACATAGTGATACTGCCTCGTTCGTCAACCTTGCGCGCAAGGCTGGTCCTTGCCCTGCCGGCCTTGGGGCTGCAGAGCAAAAAAATCCCGGCTTGCGCGCGGAGCGGGCGGCAGTAAGCCGCCCGGCGCCGAATGGCGGTCAGCCGGGACGGTTGCGATCGCTGTTGGGGGATTAACCGCCGTAGACGTCGAAGCTAAAGTACTTGTCCTGCACCTTCTTGTAGCTGCCGTCCTTGCGCACTTGGTCTATGGCCTTGTTCAGGCGCTCGGCCAATGCCTTATTGCCTTTCTTGACGGCGATACCCGCGCCCAGGCCGAAGTATTTGACGTCGGCGTAGTTCGGACCGACAAAGGCGTAGCCCTTGCCGTTCGCGGTTTTCAGGAATTCCTGGTCGCCTACAGCGCCATCGACGAACACGGCGTCAACGCGGCCGGACTTCAGGTCCAGGAAGGATTCTGGAGATTTGGCGTACGGCACGATGGTGGCGCCGGACTTGCCCCAGTAGTCCTTGGCGAACTTTTCCTGGGTGGACGCGCGCAGCACGCCTATCTTCTTGCCCTTGAAGCTGTTCTGGTCGACCGCGGTGCCGGACTTGGCGACGATGCGGCTGGCGATGTTGTAGTACTTGCGGCTGAAATCGACGGCTTTCTTGCGCTCCTCGGTGATCTGCATCGAGGACAGGATGGCGTCGAACTTGTTGGCGTTGAGGGCGGGGATCAAGCCGTCCCAGTCTTGCGGAACGATTTGACAGCTGACTTTCATGGCGGCGCAAAGGGCATTGGCCATATCGATGTCGAAACCTTGCGGTTTGCCATCGGCGCCTTGTTTGGAGAACGGCGGGTAGTTGAGGTCAACCCCAAAACGCAGAGTCTCTGCTTGGACGGAAAAACCGGACAGCAGAGCTGCCGCTGCGGAGGCGATCAGGACTTTTTTCATGGAGTGAATTTCTACTTCTCTATCGGGCGGTTGGTCTGGATATGAATCGGACGCAAACCCAAGCTTGTAAACCCGGCGCTTGAAACGAGGCTGCTCACGATGTCTCGCCCAAGCCGGAACCATTGTAGTTTTTTCTACTTTTGCCAGTAGTTGGCCGCAGCTTGCAACGGTTATCCGCCGTGCGCAAGATGGGGCCATTGTCTGGCAATCGGTGTGAGCAGGTGGTTGCATTCTACCTGATATTGAGGGGTGGTGTGAAATTGCTTGTAAATCAATGATTTATATTTTGTTTTCTGACTTGTGTACAATGTGGCGCCAGGAAAGGAACTTGTAAGCTGCCGTCGCATTGCTGTAAGCAAAAAAGTGGTGTTTGCCGCCATTTATCGTTTTGGCATCGGTCGGCCGCGCACAGCTTTTCCACGAAACTGTACGTCCACGTCGCATTAAGGAAATCCCAGCATGATGGGGGTATCTACAATGCCTCGACACACTCCGTGCACACAACAAGAGAAGCAACATGTCGCTTACCAATAAGACCGAACTCGCGAGCCTGATCGCCGATATTCAGGCCGTAGCAGAGACCAAGCTTTCCGAAAAGGAGAAACACCAGCTCGAACCCTTCTTCCCGATTTACTTCGAGGAAGCCGAGCATGCCGACCTCCGGCAGTTTTCGTCGCTGGACTTGTTCGGTGCGGCGTCGGCGCATTATGCGTTCGGCGCCAAGCGCAGCGCCGGCCAACACAAGGCGCGCATCTACAACCCCGATTTCGAGCGTGATGGCTGGCAAAGCACCCATACCGTGATTGAAGTGGTCAACGACGATATGCCGTTCCTGATCGACTCCATCACCATGCTGCTGTCGCGACACAATCTGAACCTGCACCTGCTGGTGCATCCGGTGCTGTCGGTCGGCCGCGACAAGAGCGGCGTGATCCAGGCGGTGAAGCGCACTGAAGACCGCAGTCTGCCCCTGGAGTCCTTCATCCATGTGCAGATCGACCGCGTGACCGATCCGGTGGCCTTGAAGCAGCTGGAAACGGATTTGAACCGCGTGATCGCCGATATCCGCCTAGTGGTAAGCGACGAACCCAAGATGCGCGAAGTGCTGGCCGAGATCAGCAAGGATCTGTCCGTGGTCAAGGGCAAGCGCGCGGCGGAAGCCAAAGAGGCGGTGGACTTCCTGGCCTGGATGTCCAAGCGCAATTTCCTGTTCATGGGCTATTGCGATTACGATCTGGTGCGCCGCGACGGCAAGGACAGCCTGCGCATCGTCAAGCAGTCCGGCCTGGGCATCCTGCAAGACCAGGGCGATAAAGAGTACTCCGCCAGCTTCGAACAGCTGCCGCAGGAATTGCGCGAGCTCGCGCATCTGCCGCAATTGATCATTCTGAACAAATCGCAGACTCGCTCCATCATCCATCGTCCGGCCTATATCGATTTCGTCGGCATCAAGCGTTTCAACGACAAGGGCGAGGTGATAGGCGAGCGTCGCTTCCTGGGCCTGTATACCGCCAGCGCCTACCAGGATTCGCCGAAGGACGTGCCCATCCTGCGCCAGAAAGTTGCGACCGTGGTCAACAACTGCGACTACGTGGACGACAGCTATAAATCCAAGACGCTGGGCTTCGTGCTGGAAAGCTATCCGCGCGATGAGTTGTTTGAAATTCCGTCCGAGGTGCTGGGGCCGATCGCCGAAGGCATCGTCAGCCTGCAGGAACGTCCGCGCGTGCGCCTGTTCGTGCGCAAGGACCGCTATCACCGCTATGTCAGCTGCCTGGTCTATGTGCCGCGCGACAGTTTCAATACCGAGGTGCGCCTGAAGATCGAAAAAGTGCTGATGAACGCCTTCAACGGCACCAGCGCCGAGTTCAGCGTGCAGATCAGCGACAGCTCGCTGGCGCGCGTGCATTACATCATCCGCACCAATGCCGCCAAGCTGCCGGAGTTCCATGAGTCCGACATCGAAGCGGAAATCGCCCGCCTGGTGCGCGGCTGGGTGGAGGAGTTGCACCAGCTGCTGGTGGAAACCCATGGCGAGGAGCAGGGCAATGCGCTGTTCAACCGCTACAAGGGCGCGTTCCCGGTGGCTTATCGCGAAGAGTTCGCGGTGCGCAACGCGGTGCTGGACATCCAGCATGTGGAATCGGTGAATGCCGATTCGCCGCTGGCGATGAAGCTGTATCGCCCGTTCCACCGCGGCGCGGCGGTTTTCAATCTGAAGCTGTTCCGCGAGGGCGAGGCGTTGGGCCTGTCCGCCAGTCTGCCCATCCTTGAGAATATGGGCGTCAAGGTCCGCGACGAACATCCGTACTGCGTGCAGCGCGCGGATGGCCGCCAAGTGTGGATCAGCGATTTCGGCCTGGATGTTGGTTCCGCCGACGAGCAGATTGCTCGTGAGGAAGTGCAGCAGGACTTCCAGGAGCTGCTGACCCAGGTATTCGCCAAGCGTTGCGAGAACGACGGTTTCAACCGTCTGGCGCTGGTGGCCGGACTGGATTGGCGTGAAATTTCGCTGGTGCGCGCCTTGGCCAAGTATCTGCGCCAGGGCGGTCTGACCTTCAGCCAGGCTTACATCGAGCAGTGCGTGGCTAACTACCCGGCCATCACTCGCCTGCTGGTCGAACTGTTTGCCGTGCGCCTGGATCCGGCCCATGCCGACGACGCTCGCGCCGATGCCCTGCTGGCCAAGTTGCGCGAGCAACTGGACGGCGTGGCCAACCTGGATGAAGACCGCATCCTGAACGGCTTCCTGTCGGTGATCCTGGCCACTCGCCGCACCAACTTCTGGCAGAAGGGTGCCGACGGCGAGTTCAAGTCCTATATCTCGTTCAAGCTGGAATCCAACCTGATTCCCTTCCTGCCGCAGCCGCGCCCGATGTTTGAGATCTGGGTCTATAGCCCGCGCGTGGAGGGCGTGCATCTGCGCGGCTCCAAGGTGGCGCGCGGCGGCCTGCGCTGGTCCGATCGCATGGAAGACTTCCGCACCGAAGTGCTGGGCCTGGTGAAGGCGCAGATGGTGAAGAACTCGGTGATCGTGCCCATGGGTTCCAAGGGCGGTTTTGTCGGCAAGCAGTTGCCGGCGCCGAGCGAGCGCGAGGCCTTCCTGGCCGAAGGCGTGGCTTGCTACAAGATCTTCATCTCCGCCTTGCTGGATGTGACCGACAATCTGGTCAACGGTCAGATCGTGCCGCCGGTCGATGTGCGCCGCCTGGATACGGATGATCCGTACCTGGTGGTGGCCGCCGACAAGGGCACGGCTACTTTCTCCGACATCGCCAACGGTATTTCCGCCGATTACGGCTTCTGGCTGGGCGACGCTTTCGCCTCCGGTGGCTCGGCAGGTTACGACCACAAGGGCATGGGCATTACCGCCCGCGGCGCTTGGGAATCGGTGAAGCGTCATTTCCGTCACCTGGGCATCAATACCCAGGAGCAGGACTTTACGGTGATTGGCATTGGCGACATGGCCGGCGACGTGTTCGGCAACGGCATGCTGCTGTCCGAGCACATCTGCCTGAAAGCGGCGTTCAACCATCTGCACATCTTCCTGGATCCGACGCCGGACGCGGCCAAGAGTTATGCCGAGCGCGCGCGCCTGTTCAAGCTGCCGCGTTCTAGCTGGACTGATTACAACCGCGATCTGATCTCCAAGGGCGGCGGTATTTTCGAGCGCTCCGCCAAGTCCATCCCGCTGTCGCCGGAAGTGAAGGCCTGGCTGGAAACCGACAAGGACAGCATGGCGCCGAACGAGCTGATCCATGTGATCCTCAAGGCCAAGATCGACCTGCTGTACAACGGCGGCATCGGCACCTATATCAAGGCGTCGACCCAGAGCCACGCCGACGCGCGTGATCGTGCCAACGACCCGGTGCGTGTCGATGGTCGCGATTTGCAAGCCCGGGTGGTGGCCGAGGGCGGCAACCTGACATGCACCCAGCTGGGACGCGTTGAGTTTGCGTTGAACGGCGGCCGCATCGCCACCGACGCCATCGACAACTCCGCCGGCGTGGATTGCTCCGACCATGAGGTCAACATCAAGATTCTGCTGGGCGGCGTGATGCAGGCCGGCGACATGACCTTGAAGCAGCGCAACCAGTTGCTGGCGGAGATGACCGACGAGGTGGCGCAGCTGGTGTTGCGCAACAACATCCAGCAAACCCAGATTCTGGCGATCAAGCGTCAGGAAGCGCCCGCGATGCTGACCACCCATGCGCGCATGATCGCGCACATGGAGAAGACCGGCGAACTGAACCGCGAAATCGAGTACCTGCCGTCCGAAACCCAGATCAATGAGCGCCGTCTGGCGCGCCAGGGTCTGACCGTGCCGGAAATCGCGGTACTGCTGTCCTATAGCAAGATTTCGCTGGATCAGGCGATTCTGGCCACCGATGTGCCGGATGACGCGGACTTCCTGCCCATCCTGACCAATTACTTCCCGAAACCGCTGCAGCAGCGCTTCGGCGCGCAGATGCAGCAGCATCAGCTGAAGCGCGAGATCATTGCCAACCAGTTGGCCAACCAGATCATCAACCGCATGGGCACCACCTTTGTGTTCCGCATGCAGGAAGAGTCTCCGTTCTCCGCCGGCGATATCGCCCGCGCTTGGTGGATCGCCAGCCGCGTGTTCGATGCCGAGCGTCTGTGGAGCGAGATCGAAGCGTTGGACAACAAGGTGCCGGCCGATCATCAAGTGGAAATGATGGTGCTGGTGCGCACGCTGGTGGAGCGCGTGACGCGTTGGGTATTGCGCAGCAAGCGTCCGTTCACCTCGGTGAACGCGGTGATCGAGCAATACGCGGCCAAGGTGCAGGCGCTGTTGGCGAAGCTGCCGCAGCTGATCGCCTCCGGCAGCTACCCGGCGGTCGCCGCGCTGGAAGAGAAGCTGACGCAGCCGGGCATGCCGCAGGCGCTGGCGCAGGTGTTGGCGCGCCTGGAGTTCGCGGTGCCGCTGACCGACATCATCGAAATCAGCGAAGGCAGCAAGCTGCCGCTGGAACTACTGGCCAAGAACTACTACCAGTTGGGCCATGCGATGCAGCTGGATTGGCTGCGCGACGCGATCACCAGCTTGCCGCGCGACAACCGCTGGCAGTCGCTGGCGCGTTCCGCGCTGCGCGACGACCTGTATCGCGTGCACCGCAATCTGGCGGGGCAGGCCTTGCAGGACGCGGCCGGAGCGGAAGCCTTTGCCCAGCAGTGGATGGAGAAGCGCCACCACGAGGTGGAGGTCTGCGCGCAGATGTTCGCCGAACTGCAGTCGTTCAGCGCGCTGGATCTGGCGATGCTGTCGGCCGGCATGCGCGAATTGAGCAACCACCTGCTGTCGTAAGCGCTTAGCGTTCAGCAAGCAAAAGCCGGCTCGTCAGAGCCGGCTTTTTTGCGTCCGTGAAATGCTAGAACAGATCGATTTCGCCGAAGCGCTGGGTATTGTCGAGTAGGCCGCCCGCAATCAACTCCTCGTAGCCGTGTACCTGATTGCGGCCATGGGACTTGGCGTAATACAGCGCCCGATCAGCTTGTTCCACCAATTGCCCCGGCAGCAGTTGCGGCAGGATGCGGGTATAGCCCAGGCTGACGGTGAGGCTGCCCACTTGCGGGAATGGGTATTGCTCGACGCGGACACGGAAGCGCTCCAGCGCCACCGCGGCCTGTTCGGGCGCCAGCCCCTGGAAGATGATGGCGAACTCCTCGCCGCCGTAGCGGAACAGGCTGTCGTCTTCGCGGAAGGATTGCTGCATCAACTGCGCCAGCAGCAACAGCACCTCGTCGCCAACCATGTGGCCGTATTGATCGTTGACCTGCTTGAAGTGATCCACGTCAAGCAAGGCCAGAGTGCAGTGCGTCTGCTCCTCGGGTGTCTGCAGCTGCGTCGCCATCAGATTGAACAGGCGCAGATCGAATTTACGGCGGTTGTTCAAGGCGGTGAGCATGTCCCGGTCCGCTTCGAACAGCAGGCGCAGGAAGTTCTCGTGAATCCTGGCCATGGCCTTGAGCATGGCCTTGTTGACCTTTTGCTCGGAGCCGGCGTGGATAATCAGCAGGGAAATGATGCTGCCCATGCAGCGCAGCGGCAGGCACAGGCCGTGCGGGATGCGGAAGATGCCGTCGTCCTTGTCCAGCGCGTTCAGCAGGTCGTAGAGAAAGATGGGCGGCGGCAGCCAGCTGTCGTGGGCGGTTTCGGCAATCTGGGCTTTGCCGTCTAGGGCTGCGGCGCTCAGGCGCCGGCGGATGTAGGGTACGCCGTTGACCCAGCGGCAGGCGAACAGCTCGACCTTGTCCACGCGCATCACCTCGACCAGGGTGGACAGCAGGCTGCTTTCCAGCATGTCCTGTTCGCGCTGGGAGGTCAGCTCGACCAGATTGTCGAGTATCCGCTTGCTGTCATCCTCGTTGGGACTCTGCTTCATGCCGGCGCATCCTTTGCGAGCGGTTGGTGACGGCGCTGTGCGGCGGACAAGGCTGCGGGCGCGGAGCGCGCGGGTTCGCGCCGCCATGGAGCCAGTATAGGCAATCGCGCGGCGCGCGGCCTCAGTTGCGGCCGGTGCTGCCGAAGCCGCCGTCGCCGCGTTCGGAGCTTTCGAAATCGTCGACGATATTGAAGCCGACCTGAACGATGGGAACGATGATCATTTGCGCGATGCGCTCCAGCGGTGTCAGGCGGAACGGTTCGTGGCCGCGGTTCCACACCGACACGAACAATTGGCCCTGGTAGTCGGAATCGATCAGCCCCACCAGATTGCCCAGCACGATGCCATGCTTGTGGCCGAGGCCGGAGCGCGGCAGCAGCATGGCGGCGAGATTGGGGTTGGCGATATGGATGGCCATGCCGGTGGGGATCAGTTGGGTTTCGCCGGGGGCGATGGTGATGTCCTGCTCAATGGCCGCGCGCAAGTCCAGGCCGGCGGAGCCTGGCGTGGCGTAGTTGGGCAGATTTTGCTTCAGACGCGGATCCAGGATCTTGACGTCGATAACGGGTTTTTTCATTGCATGTCCTTAAATCTGGCCGGGGGCGCGTGGCTGCCCGACTGGGGGAGGTTGATCGGTCTGCGTTTATGGCTTGTGACGCAACAGCTGGGCCAAGTGTTCAACGATGGCTTGGGCTACTTCCGGTTTCGGCATCGCCGGCAGCGGATGGGCGCCGGCGTGGTCCAGCAGCACCACTTGATTGTCGTCGGCGCCCATGGCTTGTTGCGCTAGGTTGGCGACCAGCAGTGGCAGCTTCTTGCGCAGGCGTTTGGCTTCGGCGAATTCCAGCAGATTCTGGCTTTCGGCGGCGAAGCCGACGCAGAACGGGGCCGCGGGCAGGCCGGCGACTGTGGCGAGGATGTCCGGGTTTTCCTCCAGCTCCAGGCTGGGCGGCGTGTCGCCTTTCTTGATCTTGTGGGCGGAGGGATTCTTGACCCGGTAGTCTGCGACCGCGGCGACGGAAATGAAAATATCGCTGCGGCCCACCTCGGTCATCACCGCGTCATGCATTTGCCGGGCGCTGGCGGCGTCGATGCGGCGCATGCCCAGCGGCGCGGCCATGCCTGTGGGGCCAGAGATCAGCGTGACTTCGGCGCCGGCATCGCGGCAGGCGCGCGCCAGCGCATAGCCCATCTTGCCGGAGCTGATATTGGTGATGCCGCGCACGGTGTCGATCGCTTCGTAGCTGGGGCCGGCGGTGAGCAACACTTTTTTTCCGGACAGGAGTTTGTCGCGGAAAAAACCTTCCAGCAATTCGGCGATCTCCACCGGCTCCAGCATGCGGCCCTCACCGGTTTCTCCGCAGGCCTGGGCGCCGCTGGCCGGGCCGAACACGCTGATGCCGTCGGCGCGCAGCTGGGCAATGTTGCGCTGGTTGGGCGGATTGTCCCACATCTGCCGGTTCATCGCCGGCGCCACGATCAGCGGGCAGGCGCGGGCCGCAGCCAGGGTCGACAGCAAATCGTCACAGGCGCCGCGAGCCAGCTTGAACAGCGTATTGGCGGTGGCGGGAGCGATCAGGAACACATCGGCGCGGCGTGACAGATCGATATGAGCCATCGCATTGCTGGGGCGCTCGTCCCACAAGTCGGTGTACACCGCGTGGCCGGACAGCGCTTGAAAAGTGGCCGGGGTCACGAAGCGGGTGGCCGACTCCGTCATCACCACTTCCACGCTGTGGCCGGCTTTGACCAGCAGTCGGGTCAGTTCGGCCGACTTGTAGGCGGCGACGCCGCCGGTGATGCCTAGCAGGATTTTCTTGCTTGTCATGGGCTTGTCGAAACAGGCGGTAAATGAGCAATTTTAGCGGATTTCCGCGGACTGGGCGCGCTGGCCGGCATCTGGCTTCGATGATATGGTGGCAGATGCCGCATCACGTTTGGTCTGATCCTGAAAACAGTGCTATAGCCAGAAGAGGAGCGTGCCGATGTCTATCGCCAATTGGCCGGAAGCCGAGCGTCCCCGTGAAAAGCTGTTGGCTCGAGGAGCGGCGGCGCTGTCCGACTCCGAATTGCTCGCCATCTTTCTGCGTACCGGGATGCGGGGGCAAAGCGCGGTGGAGATGGCCAGGCAGCTGATGTTGGATTTTGGTTCCTTGTCCGGCTTGTTGAATGCCAGTCTCGAGGAGTTCCAGGCGCGGCGCGGCCTGGGAGCCGCCAAGTACGCACAGCTGATGGCCAGCAAGGAGCTGGCGCAGCGCGCGCTGGCCGAGAACATGAGTTTGACGGATGTGTTGCACAATCCGCGACAGGTGCGGGATTTCCTGCGTCTGGCGATCGCGGGCAAGGATGTGGAAGTCTTCGTCGCCGTGTTCCTGACGGCGCAGAATAGAGTCATTGCGGTAGAAGAGTTGTTTCGAGGCACCCTGACCGAAACCCGGGTCTATCCGCGCGAGCTGGTGCGGCGGGCTCTGGCCAATAACGCGGCGGCGGTGATCATTGCCCACAATCATCCTTCCGGCGTCTGCGAACCATCCGCGGCCGATCATTCTCTAACCAAGACGCTCAAAGCGGCGCTGCTGCTGGTCGATATAAGATTGCTGGATCACTTCGTCGTCACCGGTCGGCATGCGGAATCATTTGCCGAGCGCGGCTGGCTGTAGCCGCCGTTGAACGGAGGGCGGCGAGAACTAGGGCGGCGTGCTTGACAGTGCGCGTCACCGTGGCGGATCCGGCGCCGTGCTCACTGTCTGTTGGACCTTGTCTCCCACCGCATCATTAGGAGGTCGCCATGAACATCCTGCGTTTGCTGAATGAGTCCGACTATATTCAGGTCAACAACCAGTTCGTGAAGCCGGACTTTCATACCGCTTCCGAAGAGTTTTCCGACGACGACGATGTGGTGCTGGAGGCCAATCTGGATGGCCAGGAATTGGTGCTGACGGTGGCGGATCTGGAGGAGGCGACGCCGCTGGCCGATGGCGGCTTCTGGCTGGAGGGCGTTGGCTATCTACGTTTCCTGTCGCAGCAGAATCTGCATTGAACACGTGTGATCTTACCGTTACAGGCCCGGCATAGTCCGGGCCTGTTTCATTTGATGGCGGCGCGGACTGTTGGGCTCTGCTTGATTTGGCTCAAATAGTCGTGGCCGGCAAAGCTGTTACAGTGTGACGTTTATTTGATAGGCATAATTCGGGTGGGCCGCATGGAACAGATCAAAGTGGGAATGATAGGCGCGGGCGAAACCGGCACGCCGCTGTTGCGGCAGTTGCTGGATGCGCCGTTTGTCGAGATGGTTGGCGTGGCGGACTTGAATCTGGAGTCGCCTGGCATCCAGTTGGCCCGGCAGCGTGGCATCTCGGTTACCGATAATTTCATTGAGCTGGCGGAGCAGGGCACGCGCATAGACATCATCATCGATGTCACCGGCTCGCGCAAAGTGCGTGAGGATTTGCGGCGCTATATGCAGTTTTCCGGCAATACCCATACCGTGATCGTGCATGAGCGCGTTGCTCTGTTGATGTTGTCGCTGGGCGCGGGCAAGCTGGTGACGACCCGGCATGACGACTCGTTGGCGTACTGACAGGCCATTCGGATTTGACCGGCGGGCAGTTGGTTGAATTTTGAGGACGCTGGGGGGCTTTGGCCCCCCTTTTTTATTGTCGATTTCGATCTCTCCGCTGTGATGGGGCGGCTGTTTCATGCTGGCGTGCTATATTTTTAAAGCGGTGCCGGCACCGCGCGCACCTAGCAAGCTCGGGCCAAGCATCCGGGCTGCGGCTGTCTTTCCATCCTGATTTGGGGGCTCATCCATGGAGATTTCTCGTATCGTGGGCGGCGCGCTGCTGCTCGGCCTGGGCTTGCTGCCCGCTGCAGCCCTGGCCACGCTGGGGCAGGCGCTGCCACCAGGCGCGGTGGCCGGCAATTCGCCGCAGCCGCTGGCGCTGAGAGCCGTGCCGCAAGCCGCTTATTCCGTGGCGCAAAGCCAGGATCCGGCTGGCCGCCGCATTCGCGAATTCGCCGGGGTGGACGGCATTGTGTTCGCCGTCGCTTGGCAGGGCGCGTCGTTGCCCGATATGCGGCAGTTGCTCGGCGATTATTTTCCCGCCTATGTTTCCTCACAGCAGTCCAACCGGGCCGGCCTGAATCGGCTGGATGGCCACCGGCCGGGCCTGGTCGTGATCTCGGCCGGCCGCGCGCGCGCTTTCCACGGCTTGGCCTATGTGCCGGCACTGCTGCCGGCCGGGCTAGATATCGAACAACTCAAATAATCCGACGGGAGAGCGAGATGAGACAGGGGATGTTGTGGCTCGCGCTGGCGTGCGCGGTGGTGTTGACTGCATGCGGAGGGGGGGGCGGAGGCGGTGGTGGCGGGATTGCGCCGCCGAATAATGGTGGCTCGACCGCCAACTCGGTGACGATGACGATAGACCGCGGGCCGGTGGCCAATGTCTATCAAATAAATATGCCTTATGTGTCGGTCACGGTGTGCGCTCCAGGCGGCGGCCAATGCCAGACCATAGACCGGGTGCTGGTGGATACCGGCTCCAGTGGGCTGCGCTTGCTGGCCAGCGCCGTGAACGGCGCTACCTTGTCCAGCCTGCCTGGCGTGGCGACAAACAGCCGGCAAGTGCTTGAATGCATGCAGTTCGCCAGCGGTTTTACCTGGGGAAGCGTGCGCTACGCCGATGTCAAGATGGCGTCCAAGACGGCGTCTTCGCTGCCTATTCAGATCGTGGGTGATTCCGCCTACAGCACGATTCCCACCGCCTGCAGCAATACCGGGACCAATATCGGCAGCCAGTCTGTCCTGGGCGCCAATGGCGTTCTCGGCGTCGGCTTATGGCGGCAGGATTGCGGCAGCGCTTGCAGCAGCATCAGCAATAATGGTTTCTATTACGCCTGCCCGACGGCGCTGACTTGTCAGCCGGCGACGGTGGCGGCTTCGCTGCAAGTATCCAACCCCGTGATCGGCTTTAGCGGCGACAATAACGGCGTGATGCTGCAACTGCCCGCCGTGGCCGTCAGCGGCGCGCCCAGCGCCACCGGTACCTTGTACTTCGGCGTGGATACGCAGAGCAATAATGCCTTGGGCACGGCCAAAGCCTTTCCCACCACGCTGGACGGCAATGGGCAGGCGGTGATAGCGACCAGTTATAAATCGTCCAGTTACGGCAGCTTTCTGGACAGTGGTTCCAACGGCCTGTTCTTTCCGGATGCGACGATCAATACCTGCACGGTGGGAGGTGGCACCTGGTTCTGCCCGGCCGGCACGCTGGCGCTCAGCGCTACGCTGAGCAATGCCAGCAATAGCAATAGCAGCGTGGTGTCCTTTGGCCTGGGTAATGGCGGCACGCTGTTGTCGCAGGGGTATTCCGCCTTGCCGGGCTTGGGCGCGCCTGCCGGTGGCGGCCTCAGTAATTACTTTGATTGGGGCTTGCCGTTCTTTTACGGACGCAATGTCTATATTGGCCTGGAAGGGAGCAGCAATACCTTGGGTGGCGGGCCTATGTTCCTGTTTTGATTGGAGATGCAAGGCTTCTTGCAACGCAATATAAAGCATCCTATATCTGGATAGTCATCTCGATGACTTCTCCTTTGTTGAAATTAGCAATCCATATGCCCGGCTTGAGCCGGGCTTTTTTTTGCAGACGCCGGCTGTGACCTCTCGCTAGAATGGCCATCGTGATTTAAGCCGAGTCCATCCATGTCCCGTTTACGCGCCGTTGAGCTGAGCAAGTCCTACCGTTTATTGAACCATGGCCCCACGGTGCTGGTGTCCAGCGCGGCGGGGGAGCGTAGCAATGTGATGGCGGCGGCGTGGGCGATGCCGCTGGATTTCGACCCTCCCAAAGTGTTGGTCGTCATCGACAAGGCCACCCATACCCGTGAGTTGATCGAAGCCTCCGGCGAATTCGTGCTGAATATTCCGTGCCGCGCCCAAGCCGCGGCGGTGCTGCGCGCCGGCGGCGCCGATGGCCGGCTGGTGGACAAGTTCGCCTACAGCGGGCTGAGCCGGCGCCTGGCGCAAAAAGTGGCTGCGCCGCGCGTGGATGGCTGCATCGCCTATCTGGAGTGCAAGGTGATCAGCGAGCCGCATAATCAGCAGCGCTATGATCTGTTCATCGGGGAAGTTGTGGCGGCGGAAGCCGATGAGGAAGTGTTTGGAGATGGGCGTTGGCATTTCGATGATGAGGCCAAGCGTAGTCTGCATTACATCGCCGGCGGTGCCTTCTTCGCTACCGGTGAGGCCTTCGAGGTGGAAAAGTGAGGCGCGGCTAATAAAAAAGCGGCCGTGAAGGCCGCTTTGTCTTAGGCATTCACCGCGCTCAGCGCCATTCCAGCAGCGCGTAGTTCTTCTTGCCGCGCTTGAGCAGGGTGTAGCGGCCAAACAGGCGTTCTGCGTCACCGAACTGATGCTCAAGGCTGTCGGCCTTGTCGCCGTTGACGCTGACCGCGCCGCTCTGGATGAAGGTGCGCGCCTCGCTCTTGGACTTGGCCAGGCCGCCGGCGGCCAGCGCGTCGATCAGGCTGTCGGCGCCGCGTTCCAGCTGGACGCAGGGCAGTCCGTCCTGGGCCAGTTGCGCGAAGTCGTCGGCGGTCAGGCTGCTCAGATCGTTGTTGAAAAGGCTTTGCGTGATGCGCTGCGCCGCTTCCAGTGCGCTCTGGCCATGCACCATCGCCGTCATTTGCTCGCCGAGGATGCGCTGGGCTTCCGGCTTGCCGTCGCGGGCCTGGTCTGCGGCTTCGATCGCGGCGATCTCTTCCAGCGACAGGAAGGTGAAGTAGCGCAGGAATTTGTAGACATCGGCATCCGCCGTGCCCAGCCAGAACTGGTAGAAGGCGTAAGGCGAGGTTTTGCTCGCGTCCAGCCAGATGGCGCCGGATTCGGTCTTGCCGAACTTGGTGCCGTCGGACTTGGTCACCAGCGGCACGGTCAGGCCGAAGACCTGCTGTTGCTGCAGGCGGCGGGTAAGGTCGATGCCGGCGGTGATATTGCCCCACTGGTCGGAGCCGCCGATCTGCAGCTTGCAGCCGAAGCGGCGGTTGAGCTCGGCGAAGTCGTAGCCTTGCAGCAGGCTGTAGGCGAATTCGGTGAAGGAAATGCCCTGGTCGTCGCGGTTGATGCGCTGCTGCACCGATTCCTTCTTGATCATCGCGTTGACCGAGAAGTGCTTGCCGATGTCGCGCAGGAAGTCCAGCGTGTTCATCTGGCCGAACCAGTCGTAGTTATTGGCCATCAACGCGGCGTTGTCGCCTTCGAAGCTGAGGAAGGGCGCCACCTGGCCGCGGATCTTCTCCACCCAGCCCTGGATCACGTCCGGGGTGTTCAGCTTGCGCTCGGCGGCCTTGAAGCTGGGGTCGCCTATCATGCCGGTGGCGCCGCCCACCAGCGCCACCGGGCGGTGGCCGGCCAGCTGGAAGCGTCGCAGCATCAGCACCGGCACCAGGTGGCCCAGGTGCAGGCTGTCGGCGGTGGGGTCGAAGCCGCAATAAAGGGTCACCTGCTCCTTGCTCAGAAGTTCTTCCAGCGCAACGGCATCCGTGGTTTGCGCAATCAGGCCGCGGGCCTGCAGATCCTGAATCAGGGGGGCATGGTTCATTTATCGGGTCTCCAACAAAATCGTGACGCGCGGCCAATGACGCGTGCAAGGCGTCGCCGCAAAAAGTTAGGCCGCCCGTTGCGGGCGGCGTAGCCGGACCCGCCGAGCGAGTCCAGTCAATGATATTAACCGAAAATCGATGGTTATTGAGCGCTTTTTCTCGGTAAAATCGGAATAAAACCCCATTGGTGTCATGGGCGCTGCGCGGTGCAAGGGCTTGTCATGCTGCGATGCGGGATGCCGGGGTGGCTTGAACGCAGGGTATTCAGGATTTTAAGGTGTGAAGGGGAGTGAGGGCGCAATGACGCAAATGGTAAAAGTGTGGGATGTTCCCACCCGCTTGTTTCACTGGGCGCTGGTGATCTTGTTTGCCGGCATGTGGTATAGCGGCGAGCAGGGCGGCGATTGGTTGCAATACCATATTTGGTGTGGGGCCGGCCTTGCCAGCCTGCTGCTGTTCCGGCTGATTTGGGGCGTGATCGGCAGCCAGACCGCGCGTTTCAGCAATTTCATCAAGGGGCCGCGCAGCATTCTGCGCTATTTGCGCGGCGAACTGAGCGAGAATGAGCAGCCGGGTCATAATCCGCTGGGCGGCCTGATGGTGCTGGCGATGCTGCTGGCCTTGCTGGCCCAGGTGAGCAGCGGTTTGTTCGCCGCTGATGTCGACAGTTATCTGTACGACGGCCCACTGGCCAAATTGTTGAGCAGCGATATGGCCGAGACGGCGACCTGGTTTCACAAGAACTTTTTCAATGTGATCCTGGGCCTGGTCGGCCTGCATCTGCTGGCCATCGTTGCCTACCGGGTGTTCAAGAAGAACAATCTGGTCCAGGCGATGATTACCGGGCGCAAGCCGATTGCCGGCGAGGTGCCGCGGCTGGAATTCGTGCCCGCCATCATCGCGCTGGTGGCCTTGCTGGTGTCCAGCGGCGGCATCTACGTGTTGTTGACGCGCTTGTAAGCGTCAGGCGCATGGTTGTGGAGCAAAGGGCGGGTATCCGCCCTTTTTTCATGCCACCAATTATTTTTCCGGGCCGCGGAAGGCGTCGTGACAGGATTTGCAGCTCTGCGCCACTGCGCCGTAGTTTTTCTTGATGACGGCGAGATCGCCGCGGTGCGCCGCCAGGTTCAGCTCGGACACCGCTTTCAGGAAGGCGTCCTTGTCGGCCTGGAACTTGGCCGGCTGGCTCCAGATCTCCGGTTTGGCGCGGCTCTTGCCGCTGATGCTGTTGGCGGGGAAGTGATTGAACGGCTCGGCGGCGAGCTGCTTCAGCGTGTCGGCCTGGCGGATGAAGGCATCCTTCTGGTAGGGATCGCGTCCGCGCACCACCATGCCCATGGGCTCGAAGCTCAGCAGTATCTTCTTGAAGGATTTGGTGCGGGTTTCGGCCGGGGTGTCGGCCAGGGCGAGCGGCGTCGCGATGGCGCCCAGCAGCAATACGGTCAGCAGTTTTTTCATTTCACGGTCTATACGGGCGGGGGTGGCTGGCGTCACCTGAAGGTGAACAGCCCGCCGGATGGCGGGCTGGAAAGGCCGCGCTTAATCCTTGCGGAAGGCGTCGTGGCAGGCTTTACAGGTTTTCTGGGTGGCGCCGAACTGTACCTTGATCGCCGCCAGGTCACCGCCAGCCGCCACTTGCTTCAGCTTGGCGGTAGCCGCTTTGTGGTTGTCCACGGCTTTCTGCCAGTCGGCGGGCTTGCTCCAGATTTCCGGTTTGGCATCGGTCTTGCCCGTGCCGCTGCCGGCCGGGAAATACTGCCACGGCTTCTGGGACAGGGCTTCCAGTTCGCCGGCCAGCTTGGCGAATTCATCCTTGTTATAGGGCGTTTCGCCCTTCACCATCTTGCCCATGCCACCTACCACCGGCTTGTATTGCTTGAAGACGTCCTTGCGCTGGGCGATCGGGTCGGCGGCAAAGGCCTGACCGGCGAGTGTGGCGGCAACGGCGAGCATCAACAGCTTTTTCATGTCATTTCCTTATATGAGCGATGGGTGATAGGCCATAAGACTATCATGGACATTCCGGAGCACAAAGCTATCACGATGGTTCTGCATGATAAACCGATGAATGATTAATCCTTGTGAAGGTGAGATGTTATACAGTAACATTGTATTTTGATTCATTGAGACGAGCGCCCGGCATGGACCATCTCGCCTATCTGGCCGCCGCGGAGCGGCATTGCGAACAGCGCGGCAGCAAGCTCACCGCCTTGCGCCGCCAAGTGCTGGAATTGGTGCTGCGCTACCGCGGAGTAGTCAAGGCTTACCAGATACTGGCGGATCTGCAGCAAGAGCGCGGCGCGGCCGCGCCGCCCACCGTGTACCGGGCGCTGGACTTCCTGGTGGAGCACGGTCTGCTGCACAAGGTGGACGCCTTGAACGGCTTCATCGTCTGCAACCATTTCGAGTGCCAGCACGAAGGACTGATCCTGGTGTGCGGCGAGTGCGGTCAAGTCCAGGAAATCGACGCCACGCCGGCCTTGAGCGCGTTGCGCCAGGCGGCGCAGGCGGTGGCTTTTTCTTTGTGTCCGCAAAATCTGGTGCTGGCCGGCCGCTGCCAGGCCTGCAGCGCTTGAATCTACCGAACACCCTTACCCATGAAAAAAACCATAGTCAACTTGTTCACCGGCTTTCTCGGGGTGGGCAAGACCACGGCATTGCGCCATTTGATCGAGCATCGTCCCGAGCACGAGAAATGGGCGATCATCGTCAACGAATTCGGCGAAGTCGGCATCGACGGCGCGGCGCTGAGCCAGGACGACCTGGCGGTGGCGGAAATCGCCGGCGGCTGCCTGTGCTGCGTGGCCGGGCCGCAAATGACCGCCACCGTGGCGACCCTGCTGCGCCGCGAGCGCCCGGACCGCTTGCTGATAGAGGCCAGCGGCCTGGCGCACGCGGCCGGCGTCATCGACGAACTGCGCGCCAAGCCCTTGGGCGATGCCTTGGAAGTGGGCGCGGTGGTGACCCTGGTGGATCCGCGCCAGTTCATCCAGTCCGACTACCATCGCCAGCCGCTGTACCGGGATCAGATTTCGATCGCCGATGTGCTGGTGGCCAATAAAATAGATACCGCCGACGTGCCGACGATGCAGGCTTTCCGCCTGCAGGCGGCGGCCTTGTTCCCGCCCAAGTCGCTGATCAGCGAGGTGCGCAACGGCGAGCTGGATCCGGCCTGGCTGAATGCCGCCGCCGTCCCCAAGCCGCGCTATCGGCCGGCGGTGCCGGAGGATGCCGCCGCGCAATGGCGCGCGATGGGTTGGACCTTCGCGCCGGAACAGGCTTTCGACGGCGAACGGCTGACTCGCTTCTTCGACGGCCTGCCGGCGTTGGTGCCGGGCCTGGTGCGCGCCAAGGGCGTGTTCAAGGTGCTGGACAGCTGGGTGTGGCTGAACTGGGCGGCAGGGCAGTGGGGCGCGGCCCAGGTGTCCTGGCGGCGCGATAGCCGCTTCGAGCTGATCGCCGAGGATTTCGACGCCGCCGTGGTCGAGGCCAAGCTGCGGGAGTGCTTCGAATGACGCCCAAGCATAGCCATGGCCATGCGCATCAACATCTGACGCCGGCCAATTTCAAGGCGCCGTTCAGCCTGCTGGCGATGTCGGCCTGGCAGCGGCTGGCGCTGGTCAGCGTCGCGCTGGCGGCCTTGTGGCTGCTGGTGGCCTGGGCCTTGCAGGAGGCGGCATGAGCATCAGCCTGCAAAACCTGACCGTTTCCTACCAGCGCCACCCGGCGGTGCACCATGTCAGCGGCAGTTTCGCCGCCGGCGACGCCACCGCGATTTTCGGCCCCAACGGCGCCGGCAAGAGCACCTTGCTCAAAACCATGATAGGCGCGTTGAAACCGGATGCCGGCTGCGTGCAGCTGGGCGGCTTCCGGCGTCGCGATATCGCCTATCTGCCACAGCAGTCGGAAATCGACCGCTCCTTGCCGGTCAGCGTGCTGGATCTGGTGTGTACCGGGCTGTGGCATGACACCGGTGTGTTCGGCGGCGTCAGCCGCCGCGGTCGCGACCAGGCCTTGCAAGCCTTGGAGCAGGTGGGCTTGGCCGATTTCGCCTTGCGGACAATCTCGGCGCTGTCCAGCGGACAGTTCCAGCGAGTATTGTTCGCCCGCATCCTGGTGCAGGACGCGCAACTGATCCTGCTGGACGAGCCGTTCAACGCGGTGGACGCCAAAACCACCTACGATCTGTTGGAGCTTGTTCGCCACTGGCGGGAAGAGGGACGCACCGTGGTGGCGGTATTGCACGATTACGAGCAGGTGCGCGCCTATTTTCCGCATACCTTGCTGCTGGCGCGCGAAGTGGTGGCCTGGGGCGATACCGCCACGGTGCTGTGCGACGCCAATCTGAAGCGCGCGGTGGACATCGCCGCGCATTGGCAATCCCAGGCTGCGGTCTGCGAAGTGGATGGAGCGCCTGCCTGATGTTGCACTTATATGATTTGC
Source organism: Chromobacterium sp. LK1 (assembly GCF_001043555.1). Taxonomy (NCBI): domain Bacteria; kingdom Pseudomonadati; phylum Pseudomonadota; class Betaproteobacteria; order Neisseriales; family Chromobacteriaceae; genus Chromobacterium; species Chromobacterium sp. LK1. Next base: position 25,198 of record NZ_LDUI01000001.1, read on the forward strand.
TGGTGGCTCCGTTCGCCGAATTCGCCTTCATGCGCCGGGCACTGGTGGGCTGCCTGGCCCTGGCCCTGGGCAGCGGGCCCATCGGCCTGTTCCTGGTGATGCGGCGCATGAGCCTGATGGGCGACGCGATGAGCCACGCGGTGCTGCCCGGCGCCGCGGTCGGCTTCATGATGGCCGGCCTCAGCCTGCCGGCGATGAGCATAGGCGGCTTCTTCGCCGGCGTGCTGGTGGCCTTGCTGGCCGGCCTGGCCACGCGTTTCACCAGCATCAAGGAGGACGCCAGCTTCGCCGCCTTCTATTTGCTGTCCTTGTCCATCGGCGTGCTGCTGGTGTCGCGCGGCGGCAGCAATGTGGACTTGATGCATATCCTGTTCGGCTCGGTGCTGGCGGTGGACGACGCCGCGCTGTACCTGGTGGCCGGCGTGGCCTCGTTCACCCTGGCCACGCTGGCGCTGATCTATCGCCCGCTATTGCTGGAAAGCCTGGACCCGGTCTACCTGCGCGCGGTGGGCGCGCGCGGCGGCTTGTGGCACATGCTGTTCCTGATGCTGGTGGTCTTGAATCTGGTGGCCGGCTTCCAGGCCTTGGGCACGCTGATGGCGGTGGGCTTGATGATGCTGCCGGCGATCACTGCCCGGCTATGGACCGAGCGCATCGAGGCCCTGCTGGGGCTATCGGTGGCCATCGCCTTCCTGTCCGGCCTGGGCGGCCTCTTGCTGTCCTATCACTTCGAACTGCCTTCCGGGCCGGCCATCATCTTGCTGGCCGGGCTGGTTTATCTGCTGTCGCTGCTGCTGGCGCCGGTGGGCGGGGCCTTGCCGCGCTATATCCGCGCCCGGCATCTGGAATCCTGAACCCTTAGATAAGGAAGTCGTCGATGAAGAAATCAATCATGGCCCTGCTGCTGCTGGGGCTGCCTTTATCCGCCTGGGCCAAGCTGCCGGTGGTGGCCAGCTTCAGCATCGTGGCCGACATGACGCGGGAAATCGGCGGCGATCGCGTCGAAGTGTCCTCGCTGGTGGGACCGGATCAAGATGCTCACGTGTTCCAGCCGTCGCCGGCCGATGTCAAGAAAGTGGCCGCGGCCAAGGTGCTGGTCACCAATGGCCTGGGGCTGGAAGGTTGGATGGTGAGACTGAGCAAGGCCGCTCATTTCAAGGGCGTGCAAGTGGAAGCCGGCAAGGGCATCAAGGTCCGTGAAGCCGAGGAAGAAGAGGGGCACGATCACGAGCATGGTCATGCGGGCCACGATCATGGCGCCATCGATCCGCATGCCTGGCACGATCCCAAGCGCGTGCTGACTTACATCCGTAACATCGAGGCCGGCCTGAGCCAGGCCGACCCGGCCGGCAGGCAGGAATACGCGCGCCGCGCCGCCGACTACGCGGCCAAGGTCAAGGCTGTGGACGATTGGGCGGCCAAGGCCTTCGCCGCCGTGCCCGCGGCCAAGCGCAAGATGCTGACCTCGCACGACGCTTTCGGTTATTTGGGTGAGCGCTACCAGCTGCAAGTGCTGGCGATTCAGGGCGTCAGCACCGAGTCCGAGGCATCGGCCAAGGGCGTGGCGCGGCTGGTGCGCCAAGTGCGTCAGGAAAAGGTGGCGGCGATCTTCATGGAGAACATGACCGACAAGCGCCTGTTGGAGCAGCTGTCGCGCGAGGCCAAGGTGAAAATCGGCGGCAAGCTGTACGCCGATGCGCTGTCCGGCCCGTCCGGTCCGGCGCCCAGCTACCTGGCGCTATTCCGCTACAATGTGGACACCATTCTGAAGTCGTTCAAATAAGCGCGCACAGCAACTGCCAGGCGCCTATGCCCGCAACGACCAGTCCCGCCGTCAGGCGGACTGGTCGTTGTTGCATCCAGCGGCGCAAGCTGTCGGCGAAGGCGCCCATCAGCAGCAGATTGGGCAGGGTGCCAAGGCCGAAGGCCAGCATGGTCAGCGCGCCGCCATGCGCGCTGCCGCTGGCCAGCGCCGACAGCGAGGCGCTGTAGACCAGGCCACAGGGCAGCCAGCCCCACAGCATGCCGGCCAGCAAGGCGGCCTGCGCCGAGCGCACCGGCAGCAGACGGCCCAGCAGCGGCTGCAAGCGCCGCCAGATCGGTACGCCCAGACGTTCTATCAGGTTGACGGCGCCTGACAGACCGGCGAGGTAGAGGCCCATGGCCACCAACATCAGATTGGCCAGCAGCGCCAGTCCAAGCTGCAGACCGCGGATGTCCAGCAATGCGAGGCCGGTGGCGGCGAGACCGCCCAATAGCGCGCCGATCAGCGCGTAGCTGCCGATGCGGCCCAGATTGTAGGCCAGCATGATGCGCCAGCGGCTGGCGTCGGGCGGCAGGTTCAGCGTCAGCGCGGCGACGATGCCGCCGCACATGCCCATGCAGTGGCCGCCGCCCAGCAAGCCCGCCAGAAACAATACCCATCCGCTCGTTTCAATCATGCCGCAACCTGTCGCAGAAAGCTCTATGGTAACAGAGTGGCGATTCGGGCCGCGCTGAAGCGCCTGTTATTTGCTTTTGGCATTTATGGACTTTGACAAAATTTTACTTGGCATTGTCTTAAAGAAAGTTATAAAAAAAATGATGGTCTTGTTGACTGACTACTGGTCAAAAGGTCAGTTTGCAAAGAAAATGCTGCTTTGGCTTTGGACCTATGCGCAATGGGTTCCACATAAGGATCCAGGCAGCCGGCCTGGCTAAAACATATGCATCAGCGATGCAATCCATGGGGATAGAGTGAGGAAAATATGGCCAAGTATCTGACACTGGAGCGGCTGGGCCAGTCTGCGATCGTGACGCTGAAGAATGCGCCGGCGAATCTGCTGACCACGGAGAGCCTGAATGAACTGGCAAGCACCGTGCGCTCGCTGGATGCGGACCCCGCAGTGCGCTCGCTGGTGCTGACCGGCGCCGGAGAGACCTTCTTTTCCGCCGGTGCCGACTTGAAACAATTCGCTTCCGGCGACGCGGCCGAGGCCGACAAGGTGTTCGATGCCTTCGCCGGCGCTTTGCATGCCTTGCGGCAATACCGTGGCGTCACCGTGGCCGCCATCAACGGCTATGCCTTGGGCGGTGGCCTGGAGTTGGCGCTGGCCTGTGATTACATGGTGGCCGAACGCGGCGCCAAGCTCGGGCTGCCGGAAACCAAGGTGGGCATCATTCCGGCCGCGGGCGGCACCAAGACGCTGGCGGACAAGGTGGGCGTGTCCTGGGCCAAGCGCATCATTCTCGGCGGCGAGGTGGTGGCCGCGGAAAAGGCGCTGAGCATAGGCTTGATCGAAGAAATCGTGGACCAGGGTTTCGCCAAGATCGTGGCGATCAGCCTGGCCAACAAGGTGGCGAACCAGGCTCCGGGCGCGGTGGCCGCCGCGCGCAGGCTGATCGAGGACAGCTCCAATCTGACCTTGGCGCAGCACCTGGAGCGCGAGCGCGCCGCGGTGCGTCAATTGATGGGCGGCGCCGAGCAATTGGAAGGCGTGGGCGCCTTCATCGCCAAGCGCAATCCGAGCTGGGCCGAATCCGGCGACGATTGACGCGTCGACGCTACAAACGCAAACCGCCTGCCGCCGTTTCGGCCGCAGGCGGTTTTTCTTGGCTGGCGCCGTTTTAAAGAGCGCGTTCAGCGTCCCACGACGCGCAGCGGAACGTAAACGGGTTTTTAGCGCAACTGCTGTAGCAGAAAGGCGTATTCCATCGCCGCGATATCGGCTTCCTGCTGATGGTTGGCCGCGGCTCCGTGCCCGCCCTCGGTGCGTTCGAAGTAGCGCACGTCGGCGCCCATCGCCTGCATGGCCGCGTGCATTTTGCGGGCATGGCCGGGGTGCACGCGGTCGTCTAGCGTCGAAGTCATGAACAAGGTGGCCGGGTAGCGCGTGTCCGGCTTCAGATTGTGGTAGGGCGAATAGCGGCGGATATAGGCCCAGTCTTCAGGCTGGTCGGGGTTGCCGTATTCGTCCATCCAGCTGGCGCCGGCCAGCAGTTGATTGAAGCGGCGCATGTCCAGCAGCGGCACCTGGCAAACCACGGCATTGAACAGTTCCGGGCGCTGGGTCAGCATCACGCCCATCAGCAGGCCGCCGTTGCTGCCGCCCTTGATGCCGAGGTGGCGAGCATCGGCCACGCCGCGCTTGGCAAGGTCCTCGGCGATGGCGGCGAAGTCGTCGTAGGCGTTCTGCCGCCGCTGCTTGCGCGCCGCCTCATGCCAGGCCGGGCCGTATTCGCCGCCGCCGCGGATATTGGCCAGCGCGTAGACGCCGCCGCGTTCCAGCCAGGCCTTGCCCAGCGCGCCGTTGTAGCGCGGGGTCAGCGAGACTTCGAAACCGCCGTAGCCATACAGCAGCGTCGGGTTGGTGCGGTCCAGCTTGAGGTCTTTGCGGCTGATCAGGAAGTAGGGCACCCGGGTGCCGTCGCGCGAGGTGGCGAACCATTGCTGGACGCGGTAAGGGCTGGCGTCGAAAAAGCCGGGCTGCTGTTTCAGCACCTGGCGCTGATCGCTGCCGGCCTCGGCCAAGGCCAGCGTTGGCGGCGTCAGAAAGTCGGTGAAGCTGTAGAAGTACCGATTGTCGTGGTCGGGATCGACGGCGCTGACCGAGAGGCTGCCGAAGGCCGGCGTGGCCACCGGCCGCGACTGCCAGTGTCCGTCAATGACTTTCCACTCCCGCAGCCGGCTGCTGACATTGTCCAGCGTGGTCAGCAGCAGGCTGTCGCGGGTTGCGGTCTGGTTCGCCAGCGATACGGTGTCGCTAGGTTCGAACAGGGGGCTGAAGTCGCGTGCTCCGGCCAGATAGGCGCGGCTGTCTATCGCCAGCAGCGAGCCGCCGCGCCAGGTTTTATCGCCGATTTTCCAGTCCAGCTTGGGCGTCAGCAGCAGCCAGTCGCCGAAAAAGTCGATGCCGACATGGTCGGGCTTGTCCAGCTTGCGCCACTCCCCGTCCACCAGCAGCCGCGCCTCGGTACTGAAGAAGGTGGGCGCGCGCGTGATCACATCGTAGCGGCGGCCCTGGGTTTCTATCCGCGCGGCATGCACCGAGACATCGGTGCGCTGGCCTTCGAACACGGTCTGCGCCTGGGCCAGCGGCTGGCCGCGGCGCCAGGTCTTGACGATGCGCGGATAGCCGGAGTCGGTGAGGGAGCCGGGGCCGAAGTCGCTCATCACGTACAGGGTGTCGCGGTCCTGCCAACTGAGTTCGCTCTTGGCTTCCGGCAGCTGGAAGCCATCCTTGACGAAGGCCTTGGCCGCGGGGTCGAACTCGCGCACCACCGCGGCATCGCCGCCGCCGCGGCTCAAGCGCAGCAGGCAGCGTTCCTGGCTGGGGCGCAGGCAGTCCGCGCCTTGCCATACCCAGTTCTCCTGTTCCTTCCTGGCCAGTTGGTCCAGATCCAGCACGGTTTCCCACTGCGGCGCGGCCTTGCGATATTCATCCAGCGTGGTGCGCCGCCACAGTCCGCGCGGGTGGTCCTTGTCGCGCCAGAAGTTGTAGTAGAGCACGCCTATCTTCTCGATGCCGGGTATGCGGTCATTGGAGTCGAGTATGGACAGCAAGTCCCGGCGTAGCGCCGGGTAGTCGGCCTGCCGGCCCAGATCGGCGCGCGTGCGCGCGTTCTGTTCTCCAACCCAGCTTAGCGCCTGCTTGCCCTGGATGTTTTCCAGCCATAGATAAGGGTCTGTTTCGCCGGCGGCGGCGTGGGCCGCAGTGGCGAGCAGGCTGAGGTAGAGCACGCATCCCATGATTTTCATCGCTAAAGATTCCCTCTATTTCGGCAAGTCATAATGGTGTGTAGACAATCGATTTGTTCTGGTTTGACCGAATACTGTAGCGTCCGTTAATCCGTTTGTCATCAATGGCCGCGCGGCGGGGAAAAGCAAACGGCGGCCCTCGATGAGGGCCGCCGTGTTTCGGGCTGCTTGTCAGCGTTTAGCAGCCGTCCAGCCCGCACTGCGGCGCTTGGCCGGTTTCGGCGCGGGCGGCGCCGTTTTGCTGTAAAGACTGGCGGAACGCTTCCGGCCGGCCCAGGTAGGCGCCCAGATCCAACTGCTCGAAGCGACCGTCTCGTTCCAGCACGGCGGAAGGGAAGCCGCGCAGTTCCAGCTGGTTCATCAGTTGACGGCTGTGCGCAATATGGGTGGCGCTGCGTTCCAGCGCGGCGGCATAGGCATCGGCGAAGCGCCCGGCATCAGCGCCCAGCTCTGCGGCGATGCCGGCGAGCACGGCGGGGTCGGCGATTTCCAGGCCGTGCAGGTAGTGGCCTGCTTGCACGGCGGCCAGCATGCGCTGTGGCGCAATGTCCAGTTCGGGCGCGGCCAGGATGGCGGCGATGGGTGGGGTGGAGTCCAGCCACGCTTCGCTGCGCAGCAGGCCTTCATAATAGGCGTCGCCGAAGGGCTGGCCGCTGATAGCGGCGATGCGGCGATCATGCGGCATCACATAGCCGCGCCATTCCATGTTCACGCGGCGGTTGTGCGGCGCGCTGAGCATGCCGCCGCCGTGCAGCAGCAGTTCGATTTCCGGCAAGCCCGCCGCGGCCAGCAGCAGCGGCGAGGCGCCATAGCACCAGCCGCACAGCGGGTCGTAAAAATAGTGCAGCCGGAGCGGGGCGACGCTTACCATTTCATTTCGCCCTTGTTGACCTTGGCGCCGATGTCCAGCGACATGTCCTCGCCCGCCTGCGGAAATTCCCGTTTCATCGCCGCTATCAGTTCGCCGCTATTGGCCGAGGTGGCCAGATTGGCTTCGAAGCGTTGCAGATACAGGCGGGTGAAGCGTACGGCACTCAGGTCGGTCTTGTCGCCGGCCTGCATGTGGCCGGGCACCACGGTGGCCGGTTTCAGCGCTTCTATTTCATCCAGTTGCTTGATCCAGGCCTGGCGTTCCGCCTTGCTTTGGGTGTCCGCGGTCCAGACATGCATGCTGGCGCCGGTGACGCCGACATTGCCGACAATCGCGCGGATGGATGGAATCCACACATAGCCGCGGTGCGCCAGCACGCCGCGCGCTCCCTTGATTTCCAGCGCCTGGCCTTCCAGTTCCAGGCGATCTCCTTTCAGCTCTTCTGGGAGCAGCGCGGTGGTTGGCGCGTTGTCGCCCATCTTGGGACCCCAATAGGCCTGCTTGCCCTGGATATTGGCCTTGATCTTGGCCAGGGTGGGGCTGTTGCTGAGCACGGCCGCGCGCGGGAAGATTTTCTTCAGTTCGGCTGCGCCGAAATAGTAGTCGGGATCGGCCTGGCTGATATAGATGGCTTTCAACTGCTTGCCGCTGTCCAGCACCTTGGCGGCGATGCGATAGGCGTCGGCGCGGGTGAAACCGGTATCGATCAGGATGGCGTCTTTGGCGCCGCTGACCAGCACCGAACTGACATTGAAGCTATTGCCGTCGGCATTGTAGATGGATAGTTGCAGCGGTTCTGCGGCGTGACTGGCGGCGGCGCTCAGCGCTAGCGCGCCGGCGATCAGGGTTGGGCGGAACATCGTGTCATTCTCCATGAAGCCCGCGCCTGCAGCAGGCCGGGAGGGGGTATCGAGGCCTCACTATAGCGGCTGCGCGTTATCATGATAAACCATCTAAATCGTACTAGATTGTTGCTTGAAACGATCAAGTGAAGTGAAGGCGCGCTTGATGGCAGCGATGTGGGTGCTGCCGGCTCTGCTTTTGCGGAAGGGGCGTGCAGACTGTTACAGCCAAGAGCAAGCGGATCGACTATGTTTCAGCCATAAAAGGGCTAGAGTTGAAATGTCGGATGGGCGCTTTTGGATGGCCTCGTTCTTGCTTGATGCGCAAGCGTGTCGGCATTGCCTATTTTGCCTTGCGCATGTTTTAAATTTAGGAGATTGTATTCATTCGAATCGCGGGCGCGCTTGAATGTTGCAATTCGAATTATTTGATTATTGTCTTTTCGAAAGTGAACATGGTTTGCGTCGGGGCATGATCAAAATCTGAAAAACGGCTTACTGACTGAGGGTTTTTCTTTATCCAAAGAAATTCAAAAGTTCTTTGGGTGTCGATCGCGTATTTTCATAAAAAACACAATAAAATCAAATGCTTGTGTTTGTGTTAAATGAGCTTGATTTTGTGCCGTTTTAACCAATCTTTAAGATTGACAGTCGCTTGAATACGCCTCCATAATCCGTTCGCCTGTCTGACAGAATCCAAATAATCAAGGCTCGTCCGGGCACTAAGAACAGGCAGCAGCCATAAGAGGGGAAGCCCCGCAAGCTGTCGGTCGTCAATACAAAGGAGATCTCCCAACGTGGACATTTTTCTGCAACAAATCCTGAACGGTCTCGTTCTGGGTAGCATTTATGCACTCATCGCATTGGGCTACACCATGGTGTACGGGATCATGGGGCTCATCAACTTCGCCCACGGCGAAGTGGTGATGTTCGGCGCCATGGTCACCATCTCCGTCATCAACGCCTTGTCCGGCACCGGCTTGCCCGGCCCGGCCCTGGTGTTGATCGGTCTGCTGGTGGCGATTGTCGCCTGCATGCTGCTCGGCTTCACCGTCGAGCGCATCGCCTACCGCCCGCTGCGCGGCAAGCAAAGGCTGGCTCCGCTGATCACCGCGATCGGCCTGTCCATCGTGCTGCAACAGGTGGCCATCCTGATCTGGGGACGCAACTATATTCCGTTTCCGCAAATCCTTGACCACGACGTGGTGTCCTTCTTCGGCGCCAGCATCACCAAGCTGCAGATCACCATCATCGTGCTGTGCCTGGTGATCATGGCCGGTCTGTTGCTGATGGTGGAACGCACCAAACTGGGCCGCGCGATGCGCGCCACCAGCCAGAACCCGGCGGTGGCCGGCCTGATGGGCGTCAACGTCAACACCATCATCTCCGCCACCTTCGTCATCGGTTCCGGCCTGGGCGCGGTGGCTGGCGTGATGGTCGCCACCAATTATGAGCAGGCCCATTACTACATGGGCTTCATGATTGGTCTGAAGGCCTTTACCGCGGCGGTGCTCGGCGGCATCGGCAATCTGGGCGGCGCGGTGGCCGGCGGCTTGCTGCTGGGCATCATCGAAAGCCTGGGCGCCGGCTATATCGGCACATTGACCGGTGGCTTCCTCGGCTCCAACTATCAGGACATCATCGCCTTCATGGTGCTGATCCTGGTGCTGATTTTCCGTCCGTCCGGCTTGCTGGGCGAAAAGATGGCCGATCGTGCCTGATCCCGGAGCAGACATATCATGACCATGGCACTCAATATCAATAAGATGGACACCGGCAAGAAAGTCGGCCTGTTCGTGCTGTCCGCGGTGGCGCTGGCGGTGCTGCCCTTCCTGGTGGGCGGCGTGCTGGGCAATTCCTGGGTCCGCATCGTCGACTTCGCCTTGCTCTACGTGATGCTGGCGCTGGGCCTCAACATCGTGGTGGGCTTTGCCGGCTTGCTGGATCTGGGCTTCATCGCCTTCTACGCGGTGGGCGCTTACGCTTTCGCCTTGCTGGGTTCTCCGCACTTTGGCTTGCATCTGCCGTTCTACATCAGTATTCCGCTGGGCGCGGTGCTGGCCGCTTTCTGCGGCATTTTGCTGGGCACGCCGGTGTTGCGGCTCAAGGGCGACTACCTGGCCATCGTGACGCTGGGCTTCGGGGAGATCGTGCGCATCTTCATGAACAACCTGAACACCCCGGTCAACATCACCAACGGTCCGCAGGGCATCAACCTGATCGACCCGATCAAGGTGGGCGGCGTGTCCTTGGGCGATACCATGGAGTTGTTCGGCCTCAGCTTCCACAGCGTCTACCTTTACTACTACCTGTTCCTGGTGCTGACCGTGGGCGTGGTGATCATGGCCTGGCGCTTGCAGCATTCGCGCATCGGCCGCGCCTGGGTGGCCCTGCGCGAGGACGACATCGCCGCCGCGGCGATGGGCATCAATATCCGCAATATCAAGCTGCTGGCCTTTGCGCTGGGCGCCTTGTCCGGCGGCGTGGCCGGCGGCCTGTTCGCCTCGTTCCAGGGCTTCGTGTCGCCGGAATCGTTCAGCCTGCTGGAATCCATCATGATTCTGGCGATGATCGTGCTGGGTGGCATGGGTCATATCCCGGGGGTGATCCTGGGAGCGGTGGTGCTGACCATCGCGCCGGAAATCCTGCGCGACGTGATCGGCCCGTTGCAGATGAAAACCTTCGGCAAAATGCTGATCGATCCGGAAAACGCCCGCATGCTGCTGTTCGGCCTGGCGATGGTGGTGATGATGCTGGTGCGGCCCGAAGGCATGTGGCCGTCCAAGCGTCGCAAAGCCGAGTTCCGTGACGATAGAGAAACCGCTGGGCAGAAAGGTTGAGCCATGGCTGAAGTTTTGCTGAAGATAGAAGGCATCCATAAACGCTTTGGCGGCCTGCACGCGCTCAACAATGTGGCGCTGACCATCAACAAGGGCGAGATTTACGGCCTGATCGGCCCCAATGGCGCGGGCAAGACCACGCTGTTCAATGTGCTGACCGGCCTGTATGTGCCGGACGAGGGCGCGTTCGAGTTCGACGGCCACAATCTGTTCCAGCAGAAACCGCACGTGGTGGTGGCCGCCGGCATCGCCCGCACCTTCCAGAACATTCGTCTGTTCGCCGAAATGACGGCGCTGGAAAACGTGATGGTGGGGCGTCACATCCGTTCCAAGGCCGGCGCGCTGGGCGCGGTGCTGCGCGACCGCCGCACCATGGCGGAGGAGAGGTCCATCACCGACAAGGCGTGGGAGTTGCTGGAGTATGTCGGCATCGCCGATGTCGCTCATGAGCGCGCCCGCAACCTGTCCTATGGCCATCAGCGCCGTCTGGAAATCGCCCGCGCGCTGGCCACCGAGCCCAAGCTGCTGGCGCTGGACGAGCCGGCTGCCGGCATGAATCCGCGCGAAACCGAAGAGTTGAAAGCCCTGATGTCCAAGATTCGGGACGGCGGCGTGACCGTGCTGCTGATCGAGCACGACGTCAAGCTGATGATGGGCTTGTGCGACCGCATCGCGGTGCTGGACTACGGCAAGAAGATTGCCGAGGGCGTGCCGGAAGAAGTGCGCAAAAACCCGAAAGTGATTGAGGCCTACCTGGGAGCGGCACACGCATGAGCATTCTGGAAGTCAAAAACCTGCAAGTGGCCTATGGTGGCATTCAGGCGGTCAAGGGCATCGATTTTCACATCGAACAGGGCGAGCTGGTGACCCTGATCGGCGCCAACGGCGCCGGCAAGACCACCACGCTGAAAACCCTGGTGGGCATGGTGAAGAAATCCGGCGGCAGCATCCAGTACGATGGCAAGGATATCGCCAGTATTGCGCCGCACAACTTCGTGCGTCATGGCTTGGCCATGGTGCCGGAAGGCCGTGGCATCTTCGCCAAGCTGACGGTGGAGGAGAATCTGCTGATGGGGGCTTATTATCGCGACGACAAGGCCGCGATCCTGAGCGAAGCCGAGCGGGTGTACGAGCTGTTTCCGCGCTTGAAGGAGCGACAGAAGCAATTGGCCGGCACCCTGTCCGGCGGCGAGCAGCAGATGGTGGCGATGGGCCGCGCGATGCTGTCCAAGCCCAAGCTGTTGTTGCTGGATGAACCGTCCATGGGCCTGGCGCCCATCATCGTGGAAAAGATCTTCGAGATCATCCAGATGGTGGCCAAGGAGGGCGTCACCATGCTGCTGGTGGAGCAGAACGCCAAGCTGGCGCTGGAAGTGTCGCAACGTGGCTATGTGATGGAAAGCGGTCGCATCACCATGAGCGGCCCGGCCAAGGATCTGCTGAACGACGAACGGGTGCGCAACGCTTATCTGGGCGAGTAATCCAGCGCCGCGTCGTCAAACCCCGGACTGGTCCGGGGTTTTTGCTTTTAGAGCCTGTTCAATGTCTGCTGCGTATCGGCGGAATTTTAGGCAAGGGCGTTGAAAGCGGCTTCGAAATGCTTATGTAGCATTCGTACATGCCGCTTTCTCAGCCATAAGGTCTTGTCTCGTTTGAACGGCTCAGAGCGGGGCTGCCTCGATGGCGGCCTGCAGCATGGCCTGCACGCCTGGATGCTGCAGCCGACGGCGGTTGGCAATGGCGTAATAATGCTCCCAGACGCCGTCGATCTCGCCCAGCGCCTGCGGCATGTGCGCGTCGCCGCCGGTATGGGCGGTGGAGGGGAACAGGCCGAAGCCCTGGAGGCCGAAGGCGTCGAGCAAGGCGCCGTCGTCGAACTCGGCGACGATGTCCGGCTTGATGCGGCGTTCTTCGAACCATTGGTCCAACTGGCTGCGTAGCACATGATGGCGGCTGGGCAGCAATATGGGAGCCTGATTGAGGCTGTCGGGAAAGCCGGCGGCGTAGCGCTGCCACAGCGCGGCCGCGCCGGCTATCATCACCGGGCTGCGCATCAGCAGCCAGGACTGAAACGCCTGGGTGCCGCCGGCGGGCAGCGGCCGATCGGCCAGCACCACATCCAGCCGGTGACGGGTCAGATCGGCCAGCAGTTCGTCGAAATCGCCTTCGCCGCATTGCAGTCTGACCTTGGCATCCAGCCTCAGCGCCGGTTCCAGTAGTTGCAGCGCGATGGTTTTGGGCAGTACGTCCGAGATTCCGGCCGCCAGGCGGATGGTTTTATCCAGTTGGGCGTCTTCCAGCGTTTCCTGTAGTTCCTCCCCCAGCATGAAAATCTGGTCGGCGTAGCGCAGCGCCACGTGGCCGGCCTCGGTCAGAACCAGCTGGCGTCCTTGTTGTCGGAACAAGGTTCGCTCCAGGCTCTGCTCCAGCCGTGAAATCTGGCCGCTGACGGTCTGGGTGCTGACCCCCAGCTGTTCAGCAGCCCGGGTGACGCCGCCGGCATGGGCAACCGCCCAGAAGTAATGCAGATGCTTGAAGTTGATCTGTTCGGACATGATTGTTCGAAAAAACTTGATGTATTTTCTGATTATATTTGATTTTTTCTGTGGAATGCAGCGTCTAGAATGCACTGTGTCGGGCGTTCCGCGGAATGTCGTCGAATTAAACGCAAGGGCCAACACCATGAAACGAGTCATCCTATTAATCGCCACCAACATCGCCGTGATGGTGGTGCTGAGCATTGTGGCCAGCTTGTTGGGGCTGAACCGCTTCATGACCGGCAACGGTCTGAACCTGGGCACGCTGCTGGGCTTTGCCGCGGTGATGGGCTTCGGCGGCGCCTTCATCTCGCTGATGTTGTCCAAGACCATGGCCAAGTGGAGCACCGGCGCGCGGGTGATCGAAACTCCGAGCAATGAGACCGAGCGCTGGTTGGTGTATACCGTGCAGAAGCTGGCCAGCCGCGCCAATCTGCCGATGCCGGAGGTGGCGGTGTACGAGGGTGAGCCGAATGCCTTCGCCACCGGCCCGAGCAAGTCGAATTCGCTGGTGGCGGTGTCCACCGGCCTGCTGGCCTCGATGACGGAAGAAGAAGTGGAAGCGGTGCTGGCGCACGAAGTCGCCCATATCCAGAACGGCGATATGGTGACGCTGACGCTGATTCAGGGCGTGGTCAACACCTTCGTGTTCTTCCTGGCGCGCGTGGTCGGTTATCTGGTGGACAGTTTTCTGCGCCGCAATGACGAACAGTCCAGCGGCCCGGGCATAGGCTATATGGTCACCGTCATCGTCTGTGAGATCGTGTTCGGCATCCTGGCCTCGGCCATCGTGATGTACTTCTCGCGTCAGCGCGAATTCCGCGCCGACGCTGGCGCGGCTACCTTGCTGGGCGGCGCGCGTCCCATGGTCAACGCCTTGCGCCGCCTCGGCGGCGTCGCCGCCGGCGACCTGCCGCAGAATATGGCGGCTTCCGGCATCTCCGGCGGGCGCGGTGGCCTGATGGCGCTGTTCTCCAGCCATCCCAGCATCGAGGAGCGCATCGGCGCGCTGGAACACGGTCGTTAAGTCTTGATTCGCCGTCGCGATAGCGGCGGCGGATGGTTTGAATTCAGGCCCCGGGGCGGTTTGCTCGGCCCGGGGCCTTTCTGTTGCCAAAAGGAATGCGTATGGAATGGTTGAGCGCCGGTTTTGCCGGCTATCCTTTGTGGGTGTGGCTGATGTTCATGGCCATTGTGCTGGCGCTGCTGGCTTTTGACCTGGGCGTTTTGCACAAGGAAGAAAAAGAGATCGGGGTCAAGGAAAGCCTGATGCTGTCGGCTTTCTACATCGGCGTCGGCCTGGCCTTCGGCGGCTGGATCTGGTGGTATCAGGGCGCGGATGCCGGCATGCAGTATCTGACCGGCTACGTGGTGGAGAAGTCGCTGTCCATGGACAATGTCTTCGTGATGTCCCTGATCTTCTCCAGCCTGGCGGTGCCGCGGCTATACCAGCACCGCGTGCTGTTTTGGGGGATTCTCGGCGTCATCGTGATGCGGGCGCTGATGATAGGCCTGGGCGCGGCGCTGGTGGCGGAGTTCCAGTGGGTGCTGGTGCTGTTCGGCCTGTTCCTCATCGTCACCGGGGTCAAGATGCTGTTTTCCGATGACGAACACGCGCCTATCCAGGAAAACCGCATGTATCAATGGCTGCGTGGCCATCTGCGGCTGACCCCGGACCTGCACGGCAAGCAGTTCCTGGTGCGCGGCGAGGCGCACGGCCTGGCGCGTGGATGGTGGGCGACGCCGCTGCTGCTGGCCTTGATCATGGTGGAGAGCGCCGATCTGGTGTTCGCGGTGGACAGCATTCCGGCTATTTTCGCCATTACCCAGGACCCGTTCCTGGTGTACACCTCCAACATCTTCGCGATTCTGGGCCTGCGCGCGCTGTACTTCGCGCTGGCGGCGATGGTGCATCGCTTCCATTACCTCAAGTACGCCTTGTCGCTGGTACTTGTGCTGATCGGCATCAAGGTGGGGCTGGTGTTCTTCAACGATGTGGGCTGGGTTAGCTTCAAGATTCCCACCGCCTGGTCCCTGGCGGCGACGTTGGGCCTGTTGCTGGCCGGCGTGCTGTACTCGCTGCACAAGACGCGGGATCAGAACCCCAACGATTGAAAGACGGTCTAGCCGCCTTTTGCCGGCCCGGCGCGCTTGCGTCGGGCCGTTTTTTGTAAACCCGGTGTAAACCCAGGCTATTTCGCCACGATTTCTCCATGGCTCCCGCGGGTGGGCGCGGTATCCTAATAATAAAGCCGCAATGGAGATGAGCTGTTATGACTGTCGATTTACCAAGACTGCTGGTGGTGGATGACGATCCGGACCTGCGCGAACTGCTGTGCGAATATCTGGGCAAGCAAGGTTTCGCCGTGGATGCCGTCGGTGACGGCCAGGCGATGCAACAGGCGATCGCCGCGCAAAACTACAATATGTTGATCCTGGACCTGATGCTGCCGGGCGAGGATGGCCTGACTCTGTGCCGCAATCTGCGCGAGCGCTCTTGCATGCCCATACTGATGCTGACCGCGCGTGGCGATGAGCTGGATCGCATCATCGGTCTGGAAATGGGGGCCGACGATTATCTGACCAAGCCGTTCAGCCCGCGCGAGTTGTTGGCCAGGATCAAGAGCATTCTGCGGCGGGTATCGGATCAGCCGGCGAATGCCGCCAGCGTGCGCCGGCTGCGTTTCGCCGGCTGGACGCTGGATCTGGGCGCCCAGCACCTGTTGGACGAGGCCGGCGTGGTCACGCCGCTGTCCGGCGGCGAGTTCAAGCTGCTGCAGGCCCTGGCGGAGCACGCCAACGCGGTGATGTCGCGCGATCAGTTGATGGAAGCGATGAATGGCAAGGAGGCCGGGCCCTTCGACCGCACCGTGGATGTGATGATAGGCCGGGTGCGCCGCCGCCTGGGCGAGGACGCGCGCGAGCCGGCCTTGTTGAAGACCATACGCAGCGGCGGCTATATGCTGGCCTGCGAGGTGGAAGCCTTGCGATGAAGTGGTTGCCGCGCACGCTTTACGGCCAGATCCTGCTGACCCTGGTTGGCGGGTTGCTGTTGGCCAACGCCTTGGGCATCTACTTCATCCTCAGTGACCGCGACCGGCTCAGTAATTCCTTGCGGGTGCAATACACCGCTCAGCATATCGCCGACATCGTCAATCTATTGGACGAGTGTCCCAGCAATTATCGCGAACAAGTGATTTCCACGTTGAATCAGCCGACGCTGCTGGTGCGCATGGACCGGTTCTGGGAATCGCAGGACCAGCCTCTGAGCCTGCATGGGCGTTCGTTTCAGCAATTGATCAGGCGCGACCTGATCAAGCCCTATCCGCTGCAAGTGCTGTCCAAGCAGCAAGACTCGTCGGCAGGCGGGCGGGCCACCTGGATGGACCATGCCGGGGCCGGCCTGCAAAGTTTCTCGCCCACGCGCGAGGCCGGCGCCGCCGGCTCCATCGTCAGCGAAGAATTGAGCGCGCTGGGGCCGCTGGCTGAATTCAAGACGCATCTGGCCACGGTGCAAGCCAGGTTGAGTGACGGCACGATCTTGACCTTCAACGCTTCGCGGCCGATCTCCCTGGCGGATCAGCCGGCCCGCATCCTGGCCTGGATGCTGCTGGTGGCCTTGACCGCCGCGTTGCTGGGGGCGTGGGCGGTACGGCAATTGATCCGGCCGCTGGACCTGTTCTCGCGCGCGGCTCGAGGCTTGGCCAGCAATCTAAACCAGAAACCATTGCCGGAGACCGGCTCCGAGGAAGTGGCGGAGGCGGCCAGGACCTTCAATCGCATGCAGACCGAGTTGCAGCGTCTGCTGAAAACCCGCAGTCAGATGCTGGCGGGAGTGTCGCATGATCTGCGCTTGCCGATCACCCGCATTCGCCTGCGTCTGGAAGGCTTGGAAGAGTCCGCGGAGAAACAGGCGATCGAGCGCGACTTGTTGGAAATGGACCAACTGATCAATGACTCATTGACCTATCTGCGCGGCGGCTGCGGCAGCGAGGGCGTGGTGAAGCTCAATCTCAACGCCTTGCTGGAGAGCGTGGTGGAAGACATGGAGGCCCTGGGCTCCAATATTCAGCTACACAGCGAGCCGGCGCCGCCGGTGATGGGCAAGGTCAGCGCGCTGCGCCGCTGTCTGGGCAATCTGCTGGAGAATGCGCGCCGTTATGGCGGCGATGCGATCGAGGTCAGCCTGCGGCAGCGGGCGGAATGCGTCGAGGTGAAGATCCAGGACAATGGGCCGGGCATTGCCGAGGCCGATCTGGAACGGGTGATGGAGCCTTATGTGCGGCTGGAAGGGTCGCGCGCGCGTCATACCGGCGGCAGCGGCCTGGGCTTGGCGATTGCCCGCGCCATCGCGCGCGATCATGGCGGGAACTTGGTGTTGAGCAATCGTCCGCAAGGAGGCTTGTGTGTGCTGCTGAGTTTGCCTTTGCGGTGTTGAAGAGGGTTGTGTGTCGAAACAGCCGCGGTAGCGGCTTTTTTTGTGCCCGGCTTTGGGCGTGGCGATGTTGCCGTATTGTGTGCCGCCGGGGCTATGGCCGCAGATATTCTTAAATATTGGGATGTATTCACACTCTATTTACAATATAAGGCTATTGTAAATGGACATTTACAAAGTGATCGATTACAATCGTGTTCAGAATTCACTGATTCCAGATTCTTTTTCGATTCTCTGAATTCGAGTCAAGTCTATCCAATCTTTGCCCGCCGCGAGCGGGCTTTTTTTTTGCTCAAATGCTTGCAGTTAATGGATTTTAACAATTGTGAGCTGCAACTTTCCTGCTGCGTTACAGTCTGATTGCCTGATGTTATCTGTTGTTTTTTTGACACGACCTGTTGTTTAATGACCACAAGTTAGCAAGCCTAGTTGCAAATGTGAAACACAGGAACTAGTATTCGCTCACTTCCTAAGTAAACAGAAGGATAGCCAAATCATGAAAAAAAGTCTGATCGCCCTGATGGTTGCCACCCTGCCGGCAGCCGCTTTCGCCGATGTAACCGTATTCGGCACCATCAAAGGCGGCGTTGAATACGTCGACAGCAACAACGCTACCAAGCAAACCAATATCGATGATCTGGGCTCGCGCCTGGGTTTCAAAGGCAATGAAGACCTGGGCAACGGTCTGAAGGCCATCTGGCAAGTTGAAACCGGCTTCGGCATTGACGGCCAAAGCCGCACCGGCGACAGCAGCGGCACTTTCGCTAGCCGCGAATCCTTCGTTGGTCTGTCCTCCAACTTCGGTACTTTCCGTCTGGGCCACCTGTCCACCTACGGCGAGTCCGACATGGCTCAGGTTAACCCGTGGGAAAGCAGCAGCAACGCGCTGCAACTGAACGCCTTCACCCGCGACGACGGCTATGTTAAGAACGCCGTGCGTTTCGACACCCCGGAATTCTCTGGCTTCAAGGCTGCCTTCCTGTACGGCACCAAAGAGAACAAGCAAGCTGTTGGCAACACCAACGGCGCCGACCGTGAAATGTACAACCTGGGCCTGTCCTACGAGAACAGCGGCTTCTTCGGCAAGTACCAGTTCATCCACGAAAGCCCGATTGCCGTTGCCGTTGACGCTGGCAGCAAGGCCAATAACAAGCACCGCATCGAAGCTGGCTACAACGCCAACAATATCTTCGTGGCGCTGGGCTACCGCAATGACAAGGGTGACTACTCCGTTACCCCGTACAGCTTCCTGAACAAGGGTGCTTCCGACGTCGTGATCAACGATGGCCGTAAGTACGAATCGCAAGAATACGCGCTGACCGCTGGTTACCAGATCGGCGCCTTCATGCCCAAGTTCACCTACGCTCAGGGCAAAGACTACAAAGTTGACGGCGCTACCCAAGACAACACCGGCTACAAGCAGTACCTGCTGGGTGTTGACTACAGCCTGTCCAAGCGCACCGTGGTTGGCGCTCAGTACGGCGAAATCAAGGCTGACAGCGCGTTCCTGAACAGCAACGGCCAGAACACCGACAAGGTTAAGGCCTTCGGTCTGAACGTCGTACACAAGTTCTAAGCGTTACGGGCTAGACGTAAAGCTGCGAACAGTTTGGAATGCCGCCCCTGGTAACAGGGGCGGCATTTTTCATGGCTGGACGAAATGAGGGAGCTCAGGTCAGCAGCTTGGCGACCGCGGAGATGGCCTTGGCGGTCAGGCCTATGGCTCTGCCCACCTGTTGCAGTTGCTGCGCGGCCTGGTCGGCGGCGGCGATGGCCGCCTGCAGCGCTGCGATGGCGGTTTGGAAGTCGGCGGTGTCGGCGTTCAGTTCGCGGGCGATCAGCGCCAAGGTCTGGTTCGCCAGTTCATCCTGTTGCGCCAACAGCGTCCTGCTGTCCGCGCCCAGGCTGGCGACGGCCAGATTATTGATGCGCGACGCCAGTCCGCCGACGAGTTCGACTGCTGTGTGTTGGTCCATGCTCGTTCTCCATGCTTGGAGCCCCGTTCAAGGTCTTGAGAACAAGGGCGAAACAAGGTGAAAGTGGCCGAGAAAGCGGAATGTGCTGCAGTGGTGCATGAGCATTTCGAAGTGGTGCTCGCTCATTATTTGTCGGGCAGCTCGCGATAAAAATCGCGCAGCCGCCGCGCTTCGGCGGCGAAGGCGCGTAGCGCCTGCAGACTTGAGGCGGGCGCGTCCAGGTTTTGCAGCAACTGGCGATTGGCGGCGGGGAAGCCCTGAATCGCCTGGTCGCTGGCCTGCAGCGCGGCTTCTATCCGCTCGAGCTCGCGCAGCCTGTTGGCGATGGCGAGGTCGAACTGATAGCGCTGCCAGCTGCCGTAGGGCGGCCGGCTGAAGTTGGCGTGGCGCAGCAGGCTGTCCCGGATCACGGTCAGATAGGCGGGCAGCATGCTCAGAGCGCGGTGGCTGTTGTCGGCCAGCAGTTCGAGCCCGGGCTGGGCTGTCGCCATGACCTTGCGCAGCGCGGCTTGGCGTTGCGCGGCTGTCAGTTGTCTGCCCAGCGCGTCGGCGGCGGTGGCGAGTATTTTGGCGGCATCTTCGTTGCCGCCTTGCCGCTTGAGATCCTGGATGCTGTCGGCCAGATCCTGGGCGGCGGCATCGACCCGGGCTTCGGCCTCCCGGTCGCCGGCTAGGCCGTTCAGGGTGCGCGCGTACAGTGCCAGCGTGTCCAGCGTGGCCTGCAGCTGCCCCAGTGCGGGTGCCAGGTCGTAGCTAGCGCCGCTGCCGGTTTGAAGTCGGAATGTGTCCGGGTTCAGCGGGGCGTTGGGCGCAGTGAGCACCGCATTGAGGCGGGCGTTGTGCTGGATGCGCTCCAGGGTATTGCCGGTGCTGAGTTGAACCTTGCGGGTAGCCTGGTCGAAATCGGAGAAGGGCTTATTGGGTGGGGTGGCGCAGGCGGCCAGCAGTAGCAGTGGCAGCAGGGCCGGCAGGCGAGGACGGGTGGGCATGGCGCGGCTCCATCAGCAGGCGGGCGTGGCTGCGTCCGCGCGGTTTGCGGGATGAAACGTGTGCTGGCGCCCCAGTGGGCGCATGCCATGGTATAGCCGATCCACTGCCGCTACATGCCTGTACCAAAGACAGGGAATGAAAAAGGGAGCCCTGGGGCTCCCTGGGTCTAGCGGGACAAGCGTTTACACGCCGGCCTCGTGTGCCTGCACGTCGGCGTGGTAGCTGGAGCGGACCATCGCGCCCACCGCGGCGTGGACGAAGCCCATTTCATAGGCCTTGGTCTCGAACATCTTGAACACGTCCGGGTGTACATAGCGCAGCACCGGCAGATGGCCGTCGGAAGGTTGCAGATACTGGCCTATGGTCAGCATGTCCACATTGTGGGCGCGCAGATCACGCATCACTTCCAGAATCTCTTCGTCGGTTTCGCCCAGGCCCACCATCAGGCCGGACTTGGTGCGGACATTGGGGTTCTTGGCCTTGTAGTCCTTCAGTAGTTGCAGCGAGTGCGCGTAATCCGAGCCCGGACGCGCCTGCTTGTACAGCCGCGGCACGGTTTCCAGATTGTGGTTCATCACATCCGGCGGCGTCTGGCTCAGGATGTCGACGGCCAGGTCCAGGCGGCCGCGGAAGTCCGGCACCAGGGTTTCGATCTGGGTGTTGGGCGACATTTCGCGCACCGAGCTGATGCAGTCGGCGAAATGCTGGGCACCGCCGTCGCGCAGATCGTCGCGGTCCACCGAGGTCACCACCACGTATTTCAGCTTCATCGCGGCGACGCTTTCAGCCAGATGGCGCGGCTCGTCCGCGTCCAGCGGGTTGGGGCGGCCGTGGCCCACGTCGCAGAATGGGCAGCGGCGGGTGCAGATGTCGCCCATGATCATGAAGGTGGCGGTGCCTTTGCTGAAGCACTCGCCGATATTCGGGCAGGTGGCTTCTTCACAGACGGTGTGCAGCTTCTGTTCGCGCAAGATCTGTTTGATCTCGTGGAAGCGCTGGCCGTTGGGCAGCTTGGCGCGGATCCATTCCGGCTTTTTCAGCTTTTCGTCCAGCGGGACGATCTTGATGGGGATGCGCGCGGTTTTGGCCGCGCCCTTGTGTTTGACCCCAGCCTGGTTTTCCGGCTTCATGTCAGTTCCTCGGTGCAGTTCAGGAGGCGCTCCAGATGCGGCAGCAGCGTGTCGGCGGCGGCGGCAAGGCTCAGCTCCACTCCCAGTTGTTTCAGGTCGGTGACCTTGAGGTTGGCGTAACCGCAAGGATTGATGGAATCGAAAGGCGCCAGGTCCATGTCCACATTGAAGCTGAGGCCGTGGTAGACCGCGTGGTTCTTGATGCGCAGGCCCAGCGAGGCGATCTTGGCGCCGGCAACGTAAACGCCGGGGGCGTCCACATCGCCATTGCCGTGGATGCCCAGCTCCGCCAGCGTGTCTATCACCGCTTGTTCGATACGGCGCACCAACTCGCGCACGCCTATGCCCATGCGCTTGAAGTCCACCAGCAGGTATACCACCAATTGGCCGGGGCCGTGATAGGTGATCTGGCCGCCGCGGTCGGTTTTCACCACCGGGATGGCGGTGGCGTGCAGCAGATGCTCCGGCTTGCCGGCTAGGCCCTGGGTGTAGACGGGCGGGTGCTCGACCACCCACAGTTCATCCGGGGTGTCGGCGTTGCGGGCGTCGGTGAACGCCTGCATGGCGCGCCAGGTTGGCTCGTAGTCGACCCGGCCCAGATGTTTGACGATGCGCGACACGGCAATCTCCTGGTGCTTAGAGCACCATTTTCACCATCGGATGGCCGGTCAGCGACAGGTAGATATTATCCAGCTGTTGACGCGAGGTGGCGGTGACGGTGACGGTCAGCGCGTAGAAGCGGCCATTGGAGCTTTCGCGCAGCGTCACGTCGTGGTCGGCCAGGTCGGGCGCGTTGACGCGGACGACCTCGGTGATGGTGACGACGAATTCCTCGTGACGCTCGCCCATCACCTTGATGGGGAAGCGACAGGGGAATTCCATGAGTTCCTGTTTTTCAGACATATTCAATCAAATCCGCTAAGAACGTGTTTACGATTTTGCGAGCAAGAGCGAGACAAGGCGAAAACAGTTGAGAAAGCGGAGTGTACACACGGTACCTGAGCATTTCGAAGCGGTTTTCAACGCTGTATCGCCGAAGCGCAGCAGATCGTAAACAGGTTCTAAAGACGCCGAACCCGAAACGGGCAAAGGCGCAGCAGCCAGTTGTACTGCAAACCGGGCCGCCCGCGCCAATACATTTTACGGTCGTCTTTATTACTAAAACGCCACATCATAATACAGCCGCGGCGTCCGGGCGATGCCCGGCGCCGCGATCAACGGCGGACGCCGTTTATTTCCAGCCCAGCATCAGCTTGATGCTATCCCACAGCCGGCTGAAGAAACCGCCTTCTTCCACCGCCTTCAAGGCCACAACCGGGCGCTCGAACAGCGGCTTGCCGTCCAGGGACACCACCAGCTTGCCCACCACCTGGCCGGCTTTGACCGGGGCGATCAAGGGCTGCATGGTGGTCAGGTCGGCCTTGAGCTTGGCGGCCTGGCCCTTGGCCACGGTGGCGTAGACGTCGCTGGCGAAGCCGACGGACACGGTCTTGGTCGCACCCTTGTAGATCGGCAGTTCGGATACCGGCTTGGCTCCGCTATACAGTTTGGGCGTATCGTAAAACTGCAAGCCGTAGTTGAGCAGCTTGGAGCTTTCCACCGCGCGCGCTTCCGGACTGGCGGTGCCCACCACCACCGAAATCACGCGACGGCCGTCGCGGTGGCTGGTGGTGATCATATTGTAGCCGGCGCTATCGGTGTAGCCGGTCTTCATGCCGTCGACGTTGGGGTCGCGGTAGAGCAGCAGGTTGCGGTTGGGCTGCTTGATATTGTTGTAGGTGAAGGACTTGATCGAGTAGATCGGGTAGAACTCCGGGAAGTCGCGGATCAGCGCGCCGGCCAGGATGCCCAGATCATGCACGGTGGTGTAGTGCTCGGGGTTGGGCAGGCCGGTGGCGTTGCGGAACTGGGTATTCTTCATGCCCAGTTTCTGCGCTTGCTGGGTCATCACCTGGGCGAACACTTCTTCGCTGCCGGCAATGGCTTCGGCCAGCGTCACGCAGGCGTCGTTGCCGGATTGCACGATCATGCCCTTGATCAGGTCGTCGACCTTGGCCGGCACCTTAGGATCCAGGAACATGCGCGAGCCTTCGGTCTTCCAGCCTTTTTGCGACACCGTCAGCGTCTGTTCCAGCGTCAGCCGTTTTTCCTTCAGCGCCTTGAAGGTGAGGTAGGCGGTCATCAGCTTGGTCAGCGAAGCCGGCTCCACGCGGGAGTCCGGGTCGCGCTCGGCCAGCACTTGTCCGCTGTTGAAATCGGTCAGGTAATAGGCCTTGCCGGCGATCTCGGGCGCGGGCGGCAGGAAGGCGGCGGAGGCGAAGGAGACGGACGGCAGCGCAATCGCCGCTGCCGTGAGAATGCTGGTGAATGTTTTCATTGTTCCTATGGGCAACGCTGGGGGTTGAGGGCCTAATAGTAGCCGTTGATTATACACGCGGATTGCCGACCGGTTGCCGCAAAGTGGGGATTTTCTGCGGGCGGCTTCTCGATACTGCAATGCAACAATCCAATGTTATCAAGGCTTCCCGTAGACTTGGAGTTCCTGCTACTCTGGCAGTTCAAGCACAATAATGATCGGGACAAAGGCTTTGCCATGCAAGAGAAGCAAGACTATCTGGAACGCATCTTGACGTCGCGGGTATACGACGTCGCCATCGAAACGCCGCTGGAGCTGGCGCCCAATCTGTCGCGCCGCTACCGCAACAAGATTCTGCTCAAGCGCGAGGATTTGCAGCCGGTGTTTTCATTCAAGCTGCGCGGCGCTTACAACAAGATGGCCAAGCTCAGCCGGGAACAGCGCGAGCGCGGCGTGATCACCGCCAGCGCCGGCAACCACGCCCAGGGCGTGGCCTTGTCCGCGAGCAAGCTGGGTTGTGCCGCCACCATCGTGATGCCGGTGACCACGCCGCAGATCAAGATAGATGCGGTCAAGCAATACGGCGGCCAGGTGGTGTTGCATGGCGATTCCTTCAACGAAGCCTTCCACCACGCGACTGAATTGGCCGCTCAAAACGGCATGACCTATATCCCGCCGTTCGACGATCCGGATGTGATCGCCGGCCAAGGCACCATAGGCATGGAAATCCTGCGTCAGCATCCGGATGATCTGGACGCGGTCTTTGTCGCCATCGGCGGCGGCGGCCTGGCCTCCGGCGTCGCCAGCTTCATCAAGCGGCTCAAGCCCGAGGTCAAGGTGATAGGGGTGCAGCCGGTGGATTCCGACGCGATGCGCCAATCCATCGCCAAGGGCGAGCGCGTGGAGTTGAAGGATGTGGGTTTGTTCGCCGATGGCGTGGCGGTCAAGCTGGTGGGCGAGGAGACTTTCCGCATCTGCCGCGAGCTGTTGGATGAGATCATCCTGGTGGACACCGACGCCATCTGCGCGGCGATCAAGGACATTTTCGAAGACACCCGCTCCATCGTGGAGCCGGCGGGCGCCTTGGCGGTGGCCGGCGCCAAGGCTTATATCGAGCGCGAGGGTTGCGCCGATCAGACGCTGGTGGCGATTTCCTGTGGCGCCAATATGAATTTCGATCGTCTGCGCCACGTGTCCGAGCGTTCCGAGCTGGGCGAGCGGCGGGAAGCCGTGATCGCGGTGACCATCCCGGAAAAACCCGGCAGCTTCAAGCGCTTCTGCACCGTGATAGGCGGCCGCAACATTACCGAGTTCAATTACCGCTTCGCCGATCCCGGCACCGCCCATGTTTTCGTCGGCGTGCAGATCAGCGGCAAGCCGGATCTGGAAAGCATTCTGGCCAGCCTGAACGCCAATGATCTGGGCAGCATCGATCTGACCGACAACGAATTGGCCAAGCTGCACATCCGCCACCTGGTGGGCGGCCACGCGCCGCAGCTCAAGGACGAGCGGGTGCTGCGCTTCGAGTTTCCGGATCGGCCGGGCGCCTTGATGCGCTTCCTGGAGGCGATGAGCGTGGACTGGAACATCAGCCTGTTTCATTATCGCAACCACGGCGCCGATTACGGCCGCGTGCTGGTGGGCATTCAGGTGCCGGCCAGCGACGACGCGGAGTTCCAGCGCTTCCTCGACAATCTGGGTTATCCCTATGTCGAGGAAACCCAGAACCCGGCCTACAAGCTGTTCCTGGGCAAGACCATACGTTGAACCGGGCCGGCGGGCTGCTCGTGGTCGGCAGCCTGACGCTGTGCCACCTCTTTGAAGCGAATCATGATCAAGGCAGTTCTATTCGATCTGGACGGCACTCTGGCCGACACCGCGCGCGATCTGGGCGCCGCGCTCAACCGCTTGCTGGCCGAGGAAGGCCTGCCGCCGCAGCCGTACGCGGCGGTGCGGCCCATCGCCAGCCACGGCGCGCGCGGGCTGGTCAGCCTGGGCTTCGGCATCGACCGCGAGCATCCGCGTTTCGAGGAGTACCGCCTGCGTTTCCTGGACCATTACGAGCACAGCTTCGCCGACGAGACCGTGTTGTTCGATGGCGTCAACGGCCTGATCCAGGGCTTGATGGACAAGGGGCTGCTGTGGGGCATCATCACCAATAAGCCGATGCGTTTCACCGATAGATTGGTGCCATCGCTGCCCTTCATCTCCTGCCCGGCGGTGACGGTCAGCGGCGACACCGTTGGCGTGCCCAAGCCGGATCCGCGGCCGATGCGTTTCGCCGCCGAGCGGATAGGCATCGCGCCCGAGCATTGCCTGTACGTGGGCGACGCCGAGCGGGATATCGCCGCCGGCCGCAGCGTGGGCATGAAGACGGTGTTGGCCAATTGGGGCTATATCGCCGATAGCGACCGGCCGGCGGAGTGGGGCGCCGATATCGCCATCGACCATCCGCTGCAATTGCTCGATCACGTTTGAGCGGCGGCGGGAATGAAAAAAGCCACGGTTTCCGTGGCTTTTTTGGTTTCGGCCTGATGGTTCTCAGGCGCGCAGGTTCTGTGCAATCGCATAGATGGGCGACAAGGCCGCCTCGCCCAGGCGCAGGCTGCGCTGGCCGCTCCAGCCGAAGTCGTCGTCCGGCAGATTGGCATTGTCCTTGAACGGCATTTCCAGCGTGAAGGCGAGACAGCCGAAGTTCTCGCACACCCAGTTGGTGGCGATGGTCATATTGGCCTTGCCCGGCGCGTTGCGCGGGTAGCCGTGCTCGGTCTGGTAATCCGGGCTGGCCAGCAGCAGATGGTGGCGGAACTGGTCGGCCAGGGTTTCCAGGCGCTCGTTCCACGACGGCACGCCTTCGGTGCCGGCCAGGAACACATAGGGAATGTTCTCGTCGCCATGGATGTCCAGGAACAGGTCGACGCCGGTTTCCTGCATCTTGTTGCGCACCGCCAGCACTTCCGGGCTGGTTTCCGCGCTGGGGGCCGCCCATTCGCGGTTCAGGTTGGCGCCGGCGGCGTTGGTGCGCAGATTGCCCAGCACCGAGCCGTCCGGGTTCATGTTCGGCACCACGTAGAAGGTGGCACGGTCCAGCAGCGCGCGGCTGGTGGGATCCTGCGGATCCAGCAGGCGGTTGAGCAGGCCCTCGATGAACCATTCGGCCATGGTTTCGCCGGGGTGCTGGCGGGCGATGATCCAGATCTTCAGATCGGATTCCACCTCGTGGCCTATGGTCAGCAGATTGATGTCGCGCTGCTGCACGGTAAAGCCCAGGTCGCTGACCTGGCACAGGCCGGAGCCTTGCGCCTGGCCGATCAAATTCAGGTGCTGGTCGTAGGAATAGGGCTCGAAATAGGCGTAGTAGATGCTGCCGGACAGCGGCACGTGATCTATCGTCATCACGCCGTTCTCGTAATGGGTGGGCACGCGGAACCAGTTGATGCGGTCGTAGGAGGCCACCGCCTGGTAGTCGATCCAGCCATCCGGGTAAGCGCTTTCGCTGGCGTTCAGGAAATTGAAGGTGCAGTGCTGATAAGCGGCGCCTTGCACGCGGAAGTAAAACCACTGGGCGAACTCGGCCGCATTGTCGCGACGGATGCGCAGTTGGATGTCTTCGTAGTTGTCGGCGGAGACGATCTCGATGCTGCCGGCGTCAAAATTGCTGCTGATTTTCATGCGCTGAACCTATTGGTTTCCTGAAACGTGCTTAAGGCGGAGATTGTAAACCTGTCGCCGCTCACATGCCATCCTGGCGCGCGGCAAAGAAAAACCCCGTCGGCGGGACGGGGTTGTGCTTTAGCCGGAAACTTCTCTGTTAAGCAGTGGGCGCGCGTTTGCTGGCGGTCTTCACCGCGTCGGCGGTGGCGCTGGTGGCGGCCTTGACGCTGCTGTCGGTGAATTCAACCACTTGCTGGGCTGCCTTGCTGAAGGTGTTGACCGCAGCGGCGGCGGCGGCCACCGAGCTCTTCACCGCGTTCAGCGCGGCGTCGGAGCCGGCCGGGGCGTTCTTGGCGGCGGACTCGATCGCGCCGATCAGCGACTTGTTGAAGCTGCCCAGGTTTTCCTCGGCCAGCTTAGTCAGCTCGCTCTGCGCGGCGGACACGATGTCGTACAGATTGCGCGAGTTGGCCAGCGCGGCGTCTATGCTCTGGGTGGTCAGCTTGTTCAGGTGGGTGACGGCTTCCTGCGGGTCGGTCACGCCGCTCAGTTGCTTGGCGACTTTGACGTTGTCTTCCAGCGTTTGCTTGGAGATTTCCAGATTCAGCTTGACCAGGCGCTCGGCGCTGTCCAGAGTGATCTGCGAAAAACGGAAAACGGTTTCCAGGCCGTTGAGGGACAGCTTGTTCAGTTGCTCATTGCTGATGGACATGGGGTATTCCTCCGCTGTGGGGTGAGACCTTAAGGAGATAGTCTTAATCAAAAATTTTGCACTGCACAATGACGACTAAATGTATCATGCAATGCAGCAAAATTGGGAGCATTGACTGAAGATTTACTCTAGCGTGTTGTATTTATGATAAATTGCGGGCACACGGCACCGTAACAAAATAAACCGGGAGCGTTACATGAGTGTTGAGAAGCGGGTCATCAAAAAATACCCGAACCGCCGGCTGTACGATACCGCCACCAGTTCCTACATCACCTTGGGGGATGTGAAGCAACTGGTACTGGATAATGTTGATATCCAGGTGGTGGACGCCAAGAGCCAGGAGGACATCACCCGCAGCGTGTTGCTGCAAATCATTCTGGAGGAAGAGAACGGTGGGATGCCGATGTTCAGCTATGAAGTGCTGACTCAGTTCATCCGCTCCTACGGCCAGGCCATGCAGGGCATGATGGGACCGTTTCTGGAGAACAATCTGCAACTGTTTGCCCAACTGCAACAGAAAATGCAGGAGCAGACCCGCGCGATCTACGGCGACAACGCCATGTTGAACTCCAATCTATGGGGCGAGTTCATGAAGTTCCAAGGTCCGGCGGTGCAGAACATGATGGCCAACTACATGGAGCAGAGCACCAGCATGTTCCTGGACATGCAGAACCGGATGCAGGAACAGACCAAGCAGTTGTTCGGTGGTTTCGGTTTCCCCGGCTACAAGCCGGGCGGCGAAGACGACAAGGACAAGTCGTAAACGCCTGCGGCCAGCGGACGCGGCGCTTGCTCCGCGTCCATGCGCCGTCCGGGAGCCCGCCATGCCGATTCTTTTCGGTTTGATTCCCGGCGCCGCCGTTCGCGACGCCGTGATGCCCTTTGCGGGCGCCATCCCATCTTTTTTCTTTCCTGTTTTCCCATGTCCGCCACGGAACTGAGCCTCAGCCTGCGACAAGCGCAGCGCTGCCATCTTGACGGCGACTGGGCCGAAGCAGAACGCCGCTACCGTGCCTGCCTGCGGGATTGGCCGGATTGCGCCCTGGCTCAGGCCTTGCTGGCCTTTCTGTTATTGCAGACGCAGCGGCCGGAGGAGGCTGAAACCTGGCTGCAGGCGGCGATCGCCGCCGAGGCGGGGCATGCGGACTGGCATTTCAACCTGGGCATGGCGCTGGCGCGCCAGGGCCGCGCCGGCCGGGCGCGGCAGGCTTTTGCCGCCGCGGTGGCGCTGGATGCCGGCCAGTTGATGTATTGGACCAATCTTGCCGCCTCCAGTGAGCAGGATGGAGACCTCGCGGCGGCGGAGCATTGCTGCCGGCAGGCGCTGGCGCTGGATGCCGGCTGCGCCGATGCCCATTTTCTGCTGGCCGGACTGTGCCTGCGCCAGGAGCGCCATGCCGAGGCGCGGCGGCACAATGCTGCGGGCATCGTGGCCCAGCCCGCCGCGCATGGACCGATCGCGCGTATCGAGGCCTATTGCGAACTGGGCCAGCACGACGCCGCGTTGGCGCTGTTGCATGGCTGGCTGGCGCAGGCGCCGGATGATGCGGTGGCCTTGCATCTGCTGGCCGCCTGCGGTGGCGCGCCGCCTCCGCCGCAGTGCAGCCCAGCCTTCATCCAACAGACTTTCGATGCCAATGCCGCGACCTTCGACGCAAGCCTGGCCGACTTGCGCTACCAGGGGCCGCAATGGCTGGCGCAATGCCTGCGGCGGCTGGCGCTGCCGGCATCCGCGCTGGAGGTGTTAGACCTGGGCTGCGGCACCGGCCTGGCCGGCGCGGCGTTGCGGCCGTACGCGCAGCGCTTGCTCGGGGTGGATCTCAGCGGCGAGATGCTGGCGCGCGCCGCGGACAAAGGCGTGTACGACGCCTTGACCCAAGGCGACATCATCGAATTCCTGATGGCGGCCCCGCCGCCCTGTGATCTGATCTGCTGCCTGGACACGCTCAGCTATTTTGGCGATCTGCGCCTTGCTCTGGGTAGGATGGCGCGCGCGCTCAAGCCGGGCGGCCTGCTGCTGTTCAGCATCGAGCGCGCGCTGCAGCCCTTGCCTGATGGTCATCGGCTGCAGCCCTGCGGACGCTATCTGCACGATCCGGACTGGGTGGAGGCCTGCTTGGCGGACTATGGGCTGCGGCTGGAGGAAAGGCGGGACATGATGTTGCGGGAAGAGGCCGGCTGCCCGGTGCCCGGCGCTTTCTACTGCGCCGAGCGCATGCGCTGAGCCGGGCCGCCGCTCAGTGCTTGCTTTGCATCAGCTTGTCGGTCCAGGCCATCACCAGCGCGGACAGCAGGAAGGTGCAATGGATCACCACCTGCCACATCACGCCCTGTTCGGTGAGCGGATTGCCGGGGCTGCCCAGATTGGACGCGCTGATGAAGGTTTTCAGCAGATGGATGGAGGAAATGCTGATCAGCGCCAGCGACAGCTTGGTCTTCAGCACGCCGGCGTTGACATGGGACAACCATTCCGGCCTGTCCTCGTGTGTATTCAGGCTGTCGATCTTGGAGACGAAGGTCTCGTAGCCGCCCACCACCACCATGATCAGCAGATTGGCGATCATCACCACGTCGATCAGGCCCAGCACGATCAGCATGATCTGGGTTTCCGTCATGCTGGAGGCGTCGGCGACCAGATGGATCAGCTCCACCAGGAATTTATAGACATAGACGCCCTGGGCGACGATCAGGCCCAGGTATAAGGGCGCTTGCAGCCAGCGGCTGGCGAAGATCAGGGATTCCATGCGTGAGACAAGAGTTTTCATAGCGGTATTGTGTGAGGGGTTGACGGCTCAGAGCCTGTTCTAAGTCTGCCGCGCGTAGTGGAGCGCGACACGGTGAGTACACCTTCGAAATGTCCATGCACCACGAGTAGATTCCGCTTTCTCAGCTGTTTTCGCCTGGTTTCGCTCTAGCTGGCGGGACTTTGAACAGGTTCTCAGGCCTATATGGAGGCGTCGGATTTTACTATCAAGTGAGGTCTGAAAGAGGAGCTGCGCTGATCCGCATCCAGCCCACCGCGGGAGCCAGTGAAAACGAATCGGCGAGCCCATGGCCCAAACCCCTCGCAACGCTGCGCATCGCCTGTCAAATCGTTGTATACTCTCGCGTTTTTCTTCAGCAAGGCCATCATCATGGCAGACAAGATTCCAAGTATCGGCTTCGTGTCGCTGGGCTGTCCCAAAGCCTCCAGCGACTCGGAGCAGATCCTGACCCGCCTTCGCGCCGAAGGCTACGATATTTCCGGCAGCTACGCCGGCGCCGACCTGGTGGTGGTCAACACCTGCGGCTTCATTGATTCCGCCGTGGCCGAATCGCTGGACGCGATCGGCGAAGCCTTGAACGAGAACGGCAAAGTGATCGTCACCGGCTGTCTGGGGGCCAAGGGCGATGTGGTGCGCGACGCGCATCCGTCGGTCTTGGCCGTGACCGGCCCGCACGCCACCGACGAGGTGATGAGCGCGGTGCATGCCCACCTGCCCAAGCCGCACGATCCCTTCGTCGACCTGGTGCCGGATATCGGCGTGCGGCTGACGCCCAAGCATTACGCGTATCTGAAGATTTCCGAGGGCTGCAACCATCGCTGCACCTTCTGCATCATTCCGTCGATGCGCGGCGATCTGGAAAGCCGGCCGATTCACGACGTGCTGCGCGAGGCGGAGAGCCTGGCCAAGGCCGGGGTCAAGGAAATCCTGGTGATTTCTCAGGACACCTCGGCTTACGGCGTGGACACCAAGTACAAGCTGGGCTTCCACAACGGCCGCCCGGTGAAGACCCGCATGACCGAGCTGTGCGAGGAACTGGGACGTCACGGCATCTGGGTGCGCCTGCATTACGTCTACCCGTATCCGCATGTGGACGAAGTGATTCCGCTGATGCGCGACGGTAAGATCCTGCCTTATCTGGACATCCCGTTCCAGCACGCCAGCCAGAAGGTGCTGAAGCTGATGAAGCGTCCGGCCAATAGCGACAATGTGCTGGCGCGCATCAAGAAATGGCGCGAGATCTGCCCGGAGTTGGTGATCCGTTCCACCTTCATCGTCGGTTTCCCCGGCGAAACCGAGGAAGACTTCGAAGAACTGCTGAGCTTCATCCGCGAGGCGGAGCTGGATCGCGTCGGCTGTTTCACCTATTCGCCGGTGGAGGGCGCCACCGCCAACGACTTGCCGAATCCGGTGCCGGAAGAGGTGAAGGAAGCGCGCAAGGAGCGTTTCATGGCGGTGCAGGAAGAGATCAGCGCGCGCCGTTTGGAGCGCCGCGTCGGCCAGACCATGCAAGTGCTGGTGGACGAGATCGACGACGAAGGCACGGCGATTTGCCGCAGCTACGCGGACGCGCCGGAGATCGACGGCATGGTGTTCGTCGAGGACGCCGCCGACATGCGTGCCGGCGAATTCTATTCGGTGAAGATCGTCGACTGCAGCGAGCACGATCTGTGGGGCGAGCGCCAGCCGTCCTGATCTAGGGATTCCGGTGCCGAAGACGGCGCGTCGCCTGCGGGCGGCGCGCCGTTTTCATTTCAGGCGTCGCGCAGCAGGCGCTGGCGCGCTACCCAGGCCTGTCCCAGGCTGAGGCCGCCGTCATTGGGCGGCAGCTGTTCCGCGGTCAGCGGACGCAAGCCGGCCTGTTCCAGACGCGGCAGCAGCTGCGCCATCAATTGGCGGTTGCCGCAGCAGCCGCCGGCCAGCGCCACGATACGAGTGCCGGTGGTGCGCGCGGCCTTGGTCGCCCAATCCGCCAGCGCCGCCGCCAGCGTGGCGTGCCACAGGCCGGCGATAACGTGGTCGTCGTCCAGCAGGCACAGGTGGCGCGCCAGCGGCGTCAAATCCAGCAGATTGGCCTGGGTGGCCCAGCCGTCGGCCAGCGGCTCCATGACTTCCGCCAGCGCTTCCAGCCGTTGCGCGGCTTCGCTTTCAAAGGTTTCCACCCCGCATTGGCGAGTGAGGCCGGCGATGGCGCCGAACCAGCGGCCCAGGCTGGTGCTGTCCTGGCAGTCGCGGCGCATGGCGATCTGTTTTTCCAGCATGGCCGCGCCCGCCTGCTCCGCCAGATGCGGCGGCAGCGGCCCCAGGCCCAGGGTTTGCCACAGCGCGATGGCCAGCTTCCATGGCTGCAGCCGGCTGCGGCCCTGGCCCGGCAGCGGCAGCGGGGTGATGTGGCCGATGCGCTGGCAGGCGTCGCCGTCCACCAGCATCATTTCGCCGCCCCAGGCGCCGTTGTTGTGACCCAGGCCATAACCGTCCAGCGCCAGGCCCAGCGCTGGCTCGGCCACGCCGTGCTCAGCCAGCACCGCGCCCAGGTGGGCGTGATGGTGTTGCACCCGGATCAGCGGCACGCTCCATTGCTTGGATAGATGTTCGGCCAGCAGGCTGGAATAGGTGCCGGTTTCCAGGTCGCAGGCCACTGCCTGCGGGGTGACGCCGGTGAGGTCGAGCAGGTGGTCGGACGCCTGTTGCAAGGCTTCGCAGGTCAGCGGGTGGTTGAGCGCGCCTATGTATTGCGACACGAAGGCGTCCTTGCCGCGCAGCACGGTGGCGGTGGCCTTCATATAGGCGCCCAGCGCCAGCACCGGCGGGCCGTCCAGCGCCAGCGGCACCGGGTCCGGCACGAAGCCGCGCGCGCGGCGGAACAGCAGCGGCCGCCTGCGCTGCAGCGATACCACGCTGTCGTCGCAGCGGGTGACGATGGCGCGGTTGTGCAGCAGGAAGACGTCGGCCACCTGGTTCAGCCGCTCGCGCGCCTCCTGGTTGCCGGTGACGATGGGCTCGCCGGACAGGTTGGCGCTGCTCATCACCCACAGCCGCGCGCAGGGCTGGCGCAGCCAGGCGGTGCCGGCCGGGCGGCCCAGCGCTTCATGGAACAGCAGCCATTGCAGCGGGGTATAGGGCAGCATCACGCCCAGCGCGGACAGACCGGGCGCGACATCGGGCAGCAATTGGTCGGCTTCCGGCTTTTTGTTCAACAATACGATGGGACGCTCCGGTCGCTGCAGCCAGGCGGCCTCCTCGTCGCTGACATGGCAGAGCGCGCGGATGGATTCCACGTTCAAGGCCATGATGGCCAGCGGTTTGCCGGGGCGATGCTTGAGATGGCGCAGCCGCGCCACCGCGGTGGGGTTGGCGGCGTCGCAGACCAGGTGGAAGCCGCCCAGGCCTTTCATCGCGATGCTGCGGCCCATATTGAGGATTTGCACCGCGCCTATCACCGGGTCCCCGTTCAGGCTTTGGCCGAAACGGTCGGTCAGCTGCAGTTTGGGCCCGCATACCGGGCAGGCGGTGGGCTCGGCGTGAAAGCGGCGGCTGCTCGGGTCCTGATATTCCTGACGACACAGCGGACACAAGGGAAAGGCCAGCATGCTGGTGTTGGCGCGGTCATAGGGCAGGCGGTGGGTGACGGTGTAGCGCGGCCCGCAGTCAGTGCAGTTGATGAAGGGGAAGCGGTAGCGGCGGTCGCCGGGAGTGAACAGCTCTTCCACGCATTGCGGGCAGGTGGCCACATCCGCCGGCAGCCGGGCATGGGTGACTTCGCCGCTGCTTGCCTCGATCTGGAAGCGTTGCTCATCCGCGAGCACCGGCAACTCGCACTCTTGCACCGCGTCGATGTGGGCCAGCGGCGGCAGCCGGGTTTTCAGCGCTTGCCGGAAGGCGTCCAGCGCTTGCGGCTGGCCCTGTAGTTCCAGCGTGACGCCTTCGCCGGTATTGCGGACGAAGCCGGTCAGGCCATGCTCGCTGGCGGTGCGCCAGATGAAGGGACGGAAACCGACGCCCTGGACCCGGCCCTGAACCGATAGGTGGATGCGTTGTGGGTTCATGGTGTTTGTGTCGCTGTGTGCCGGCGTCGCGATGCCGCCGTGCGGGTGGTTGGACAGCTTGCGCGCCTCGCCGTGGCGCTACCGCCAGGAGGATGACGCGCCACGCTATTCCTATGTCATTGCTATGGCAAGGGTGATCTCACCGATCCTGTTGACAGCCTAGCAGTAGAAACCGCCCCAAGGCTTTGTCCTAGATCATGTATATGAGTATTTGACGATTTACTGTATGCAAAAAGGATGCTTGCCCGGTGCGCAGAAGACAAGCCATCGGCGGCGAGGCGCGCCGGCGCGCTGCTGTTGCAATCCGATTACATCAGAGTGGTTGGCATCGTTATAATGCCATTTGGAATTTTTCCGTGATGAGCCCGGGTTGGATTGTTAATGAATTACTTGAAACAGTGCATAAAAGAGATATCTACCCCGGACATACTGGCGTGCGCGGCGGATACGCCGCTGGCAGAGGCGGCGCGACGCATGGTATTGGCGGGCTGCGGCTCCATCGTGGTGCAGGACGAGGCTGGACGGCCGCTGGGCATTTGGACCGAGGCCGATGCGCTGGCGCTGGACCGGCTGGACGGCGCGGCCGGCGCTCGGCCGGTGGGCGAGGCGATGAATGCGCCCTTGGTGGTGCTGCCGCATGATTTGCCGGTGAGCGAAGCGGTGGCCTTGTTCCGTAACCGCGACCTCCGCCATGCGCTGGTGGAGCAGGATGGCCAGATCTGCGGCGTGGTGTCGCTGACTGATATCGTGTTGAGCCAGGGCAGTGAAGCGTTTCTCGGCGTGCGGCGGGTGGTGGCGGACCGCGCGGCGCCCTTGTGTCTGCTGGGCGCGCAGGCGGCGCCGGAACAGGCGCTGGCCATGATGCGGCGCCAGGGCGCCACCGCCTTGGCGGTGCGCTTCGACAACGGCGATTACGGCATCCTGACCCTGCGCGACCTGCTGCGGCTGTTGGCGGAAGGGCGGGCGCCGGCGACGCTGGCCGAAGCCTGCTCCTGGCCGCTGTTGGGCGTGCGCGACGGCAGCAGCCTGCTGCAAGCACGGCAGTTGATCCTGCAGCACAAGATCCGCCACCTGGCTGTTTACGACGCCGACGGCAGCCTGCTGCAGCTGCTGGGTTTTTGCGACATCATCCAGATGGTGGAGCAGGAGTTCCTGCATGAGCTGCATTCTGCGCTGCGCGAGCGCGACGACGCGCTGCTGCGTTCGCGCCACAGCCTGCTGCTGGCGGACAAGGTGTTCGAATCGACACTGGAAGGCATTCTGATCACCGATGGCAACGGTGTGATCCAGATGGTGAATCCGGCGTTCAGCCGCATCACCGGCTATGGCAGCGAGGAGGCCTTGGGCAAGACGCCGGCCTTGCTCAAGTCCGGCAAGCAGTCGCCTGATTTTTACCGCCAGCTGTGGCAGAGCCTGAAGGAGAACGGGCTGTGGCAGGGCGAGGTGGTCAACCGCCGCAAGGGCGGCTTGCTGTACACCGAGCATTTGAGCATCACCGCGATCCGCGATGCCGACGGCGCTTGCCTGCACTATGTGGCGGTGTTTTCCGACATCACCCAGCGCAAGCAGTCCGAGGAGAGGCTGCATTTCCTGGCCAATCACGACGCCTTGACCGGTTTGCCCAACCGGACGCTGTTCCTGGAGCGCTTGCAGGAGGCGATAGAGCGCGCGCAGCCGGCGCGTTCGCAATTCGCGCTGCTATTCGTCGATCTGGACCGTTTCAAGCTGGTCAACGATACCTTGGGGCATCATGCCGGTGACGAATTGCTGGTGCGCATCGCCTCGGTGCTGCTGAGATACGCGCCGCAGCATTCCACCGTGGCGCGGTTGTCCGGCGACGAATTCATCCTGCTGCTGCCGGTGGTGGAGCGCGTCACCCAGGTGGCGGCGCTGGCGCAGCAATTATTGGACGGCGTGACCGAGCAGTCCGGCCTGACCGGCCACGAGTTGTTCATCTCGGCCAGCATAGGCATCAGCATGTACCCGGAAGACGGCGTCAGCGCGGACGCGCTGCTGGTCAACTCGGATTCGGCGATGTATCAGGCCAAGGAGCGCGGCAAGAACAATTTCCAGTTCTACACCGCTGACATGAACGCGCGGGCGATGGAGCGGCTGAAGCTGGAGTACAGCCTGCACCGCGCCTTGGCCCAGGAGGAACTGGAGGTGTGGTATCAGCCCAAGGTGGAGCTGGCCACGCGGCGCATCGTCGGCGCCGAGGCCTTGCTGCGCTGGCGTCATCCGGAGTTGGGGCTGATGGTGCCGGGAAAATTCATTCCCATCGCCGAGGATAGTTCGTTGATGGTGCCGATAGGCGAGTGGGTGTTGGATACCGCCTGCCGCGATTGGGCGCAATGGCGCGCCATGGGACTGGAGCCCGGCCGCATCGCGGTCAATGTGTCGGGCCGCCAGCTCAAGTACGGCGGTTTCGCCGCCACGGTGGCGCGCACCTTGTTGCAGCATGGGCTGGATAGCGGCGAACTGGAGCTGGAGATCACCGAAAGCGTCGCGATGGACGAGGACTGCGGCATGGTGGAGGCGCTGCAGCGCTTGCGCGAGCTGGGCGTTTATCTGTCCATCGACGATTTCGGCACCGGCTATTCCTCGCTGTCCTATCTGAAGCGGCTGCCGGTCAAGGGCTTGAAGATAGACCGCTCCTTCATCATGGACCTGCACCAGGACGGGGACGACGCCGCCATCACCAGCGCCATCATTTCCATAGGCCGCAGCCTGGGGCTGGAACTGGTGGCCGAGGGGGTGGAGTTGGAATCGCAGCGGGCGTTCTTGCTGCGGCAGGGCTGCCGGCTGGGCCAGGGTTATCTGTTCAGCAAGCCGCTGCCGCGAGCCGAGTTCGAAGCGCTGCTGGCGGCGCGGGCATGAAAAACGGCGCCCATAAGGGGCGCCGTTGTCTTTCCAGCGGCGGAGCTTGAACCGGGGCCTTAGCCGCCGATCTTGTCGCGGCCGCCGAAGTAGGGGCGCAGCACGGTCGGGATGGTCACGCTGCCGTCGGCGTTCTGGTAGTTTTCCAGCACCGCCACCAGGGTGCGACCCACCGCCAGGCCGGAGCCGTTCAATGTGTGCACCAGCTGGT
This sequence comes from Chromobacterium sp. LK1, assembly GCF_001043555.1. Classification (NCBI taxonomy): domain Bacteria; kingdom Pseudomonadati; phylum Pseudomonadota; class Betaproteobacteria; order Neisseriales; family Chromobacteriaceae; genus Chromobacterium; species Chromobacterium sp. LK1. The sequence continues at coordinate 63,177 of NZ_LDUI01000001.1, forward strand.
TCTTGCCGCTCTCGTCCTTGTAGCGCGCCATCATGCGGCGCGACTGGAAGGCCTCGCAGTTGGAGCAGCTGGAGATTTCGCGATAGGTGTTCTGCGCCGGCAGCCAGACTTCCAGATCGTAAGTCTTGGCGGCGCCGAAGCCCATGTCGCCGCTGCACAGCGTGATCACGCGGTAGGGCAGTTCCAGCGCCTTGAGGATGTTCTCGGCGTGGCCGACCATTTCTTCCAGCGCGGCGTAGGAGTCTTCCGGCTTCTCGATGCGCACCATTTCCACCTTGTCGAACTGGTGCTGGCGAATCATGCCGCGGGTGTCGCGACCATAGCTGCCGGCTTCGGAGCGGAAGCAGGGCGAATGCGCGGTCAGTTTCAGCGGCAGTTCCTCGGCCTTGAGGATGCTGTTGCTGACGGTGTTGGTCAGGGTGATTTCCGAGGTGGAGATCAGGTACTGGTCCACATTGCCTTCTTCACCGCCCTTGGTCACCTTGAACATGTCCTCGGCGAACTTGGGCAGTTGGCCGGTGCCCAGCAGCGCGCTGTCGTTGACGATGTAGGGGGTGTAATGCTCGACATAGCCGTGATCGCCGGTATGGGTGTTCAGCATGAACTGGGCGATGGCGCGGTGCAGGCGGGCGATATCGCCCTTGAGCACGGTGAAGCGCGCGCCGGACAGCTTGGCGCCGGTGTCGAAATCCAGGCCCAGCGGCGCGCCGACATCGACGTGATCCTTCACTTCGAAGTCGAACTGGCGCGGCACGCCGACGCGGCGCACTTCCACATTGTCGTTTTCGTCCTTGCCCACCGGCACCGATTCGTGCGGCAGGTTGGGGATGGACATCAGCCAGGCGTCCAGCTGTTTTTGCACCGCGTCGAAACCTTGCTCGGCGGCTTTCAGCTCATCGCCCAGCGTCGCTACTTCGGCCAGGATGGCTGACACGTCTTCACCCTTGCCCTTGGCCACGCCGATCTGCTTGGAGGAGGCGTTGCGCTTGGCTTGCAGTTCCTGCATGCGGGTTTGCAGGGATTTGCGGTCGGACTCCAGCTGATTGAAGGCGGCGGTGTCCAGGGTATAGCCGCGGCCGGCCAGACGGGCGGCGACGGCTTCGATGTCGTTGCGAAGCAGATTGATGTCGAGCATGGTTAGGTTGGTCCTGTTTCTTTCACTTATTCGGAGTCTTGCCGGGCGTCGTCGTCGAGTTGACGCAGGAAATCCAGCTTGTCCCTTATTTTGCTTTCCAGTCCGCGCGGCGTCGGCTGATACCAGCGCATGTCTTCGATTCCTTCCGGCAGATAGGTCTCGCCGGCGGCGTAGGCATGGGGTTCGTCATGGGCGTAGCGGTATTCGTGGCCGTAGCCCAATTCCTTCATCAGCCGAGTGGGCGCATTGCGCAAGTGTACCGGCACCGGCCGGGATTTGTCCTGCTTGATGAAGGCGCGGGCCTCATTATACGCCTTGTAACCGGCATTGCTCTTGGCGGCCACGGCCAAATACAGCGCGGCTTGAGCCAGCGCAAGTTCGCCCTCCGGGCTGCCCAGCCGCTCATAGGTGGCGGCGGCCTCGTTGGCGATCTGCATCGCGCGCGGATCGGCCAGGCCGATGTCTTCCCAGGCCATGCGCACCAGCCGGCGCGCCAGATAGCGCGCGTCGGCGCCGCCGTCCAGCATCCGCGTCAGCCAATACAGCGCCGCGTCGGGATTGGAACCGCGCACCGATTTGTGCAGCGCGGAGATCTGATCGTAGAAATCGTCGCCGCCCTTGTCGAAGCGGCGCGCGTTGACGGTCAGCACCTCGGACAGGAAGTCGCGGTCGATCTGGCCGGCCTTGCGCGCGTAGGCGGCGGTGCGGGTCTGCTCCAACAGGTTGAGGAAACGGCGGGCGTCGCCATCGGCGTAGCCGGTCAGGGTGTCGATGGCGGCATCGTCGAAGCTCAGCCCGTCCAGCGCGCCGTTGGCGGCGGCGCGTTCGAACAGCTGGCGCAGTTCTTCCTCGTCCAGGCTGTTGAGCACATAGACCTGGGCGCGCGACAACAGCGCGGAGTTGACCTCGAAGGAGGGGTTTTCCGTGGTGGCGCCGATGAAGGTGAGCAGACCGGATTCGACGAAGGGCAGGAAGGCGTCCTGCTGGCTCTTGTTGAAGCGGTGCACCTCGTCGACGAACAGAATGGTGTGGCGGCCGGAGCGTTGCAGCGCGGCATGCGCGCGCTCCACCGCTTCGCGGATGTCCTTGACGCCGGAGAACACCGCCGACAGCGGGATGAACTCGGCATCGAAACTGGCGGCGAGTATGCGCGCCAGCGTGGTTTTGCCTACGCCGGGCGGGCCCCACAGAATCATCGAGTGCGGGGTGCGCGCTTCCACCGCCAGCCGCAGCGGCTTGCCGGGGCCGATCAGGTGCCGCTGGCCGATCACCTCGTCGAGGCGGCCGGGACGCAGCGCTTCAGCCAGCGGTTTTTTCGGTTCATTGGCAAACAGATCGTTCATGGCGGGGTTCTGCGGCGGGGAAAATCAAAGCGACAGTATATCAGTTGATCCGCCGGACGCGGCTGACTGGCGTTTTTGTTGCGATGCAAAAAATATGGCGTAAATGGATTATTGCTGGCAGATTGTTTCCATTGTCATGATGTTGCGAATAGCTGGGAGATAGCGATGCAAGCAGTGGATACCGGCCGCATGATTTTGCGGCCTTTCAAGGAGGATGACCTGGACGCCTTCTACCGGCTCGGCACCGTGGCCGAGGCCATCCGCTATGTGGGCAATACGCCGTTCGGCTCGCGCGAGCAAGCCTTGCAGGCGATGCGCGACGGCCCGTTGGTGGACTATGAGCGGCATGGTTTCGGCCGAGTGGCTTGCGTGTGGAAGGACAGCGGCGAGGTGATAGGCTTCAGCGGCCTGAAATACATGGCGGCGGTGGACGCGGTGGAGCTGGGCTATCGCTTTCTGCCGGAGTATTGGGGCCTGGGCCTGGCCACCGAGTCCGGCCGCGCCTGTCTGCGCTTGGCGCGCGACGTCCATGGCCTGGACCGGCTGGTGGGCCTGGTGCATCCGGACAATGCCGGATCGGCGCGGGTATTGAGCAAGCTGGGTTTCGCGGTGGAAAGCCGGGTGCGCCTGGATTTTATCCCGGACACGCCGGTGGATGTGTTCGCCAGGCGCTTATTGGCCGAGGAGCCCTTGTAAAACAATAGCCAGCAAGGCCTGGCCCAATCTTGAACCCGCCGTTTCGGCGGGTTTTTTCATTGGGCGCCGCCTGGGCGGGATCTAGCGGTTTTGCCGAGTTTGACGCGCGTCAAATGCGCGCGCGGTTGCGCATGACATGCCGGAAATGTGATGGATAGAATCTCGCCGTGATAAATTTTTTGTCATCGCCATGAAACTATATCTCGACGCCGAAGTGCTCGCCGACTTTGTGTCGGCCCTGTTGGGGCTGGACAGCGAAGTGGCGGTGCATGATCTTTCCGATCCCAGCGCCTCGCTAAAAATCATCCGCAACGGGCATTTGTCCGGCCGCAGCGTGGGCGCGCCGGCCACGGATCTCGCCTTGAGCATGGCGCGGGAGTGTTCCGGCAAGGGCGGCGAGAACTACCGCTTGAACTACCACAGCAAGACCAGGGGCGGCGTGTCGCTGCGCTCGTCCACGCTGGTGATCAAGGACGATGCCGGCCGCGTGCAGGCGATGTTCTGCGTCAATTCCGACGATAGCCGCTACCAGCGCGCGCTGGAGGCGGTGCAGGCGCTGCTGCCGGCCGAGCTGTCCCTCGATCCGCACCAGGAAACGCTGTCGCTGGGAATAGACGATGTTGGCGTGGGCATCATGCAAAACGTATTGGAACAGTACCCGATGGACCCGGCGCGTTTGTCCGGCGATGAGAAACTGGAGGTGATCAGGGAGTTGAATCGACGCGGCTTGTTTTCTATCCGGGGATTCGTCGGCAAGGCCGCGCAGGCGCTGGAGATTTCCGAGCCCACGCTTTACCGCTATCTGAAACAGTGCCGTGAATGACGGCTTTTGATGTGCATCCGTAGCTCCCGTACCGCGCTGTTGGCGCAGCGCGTCCGGGAAAACCAAGCACCCGGTTGGCGCCGGATTGCTTGAAACAGTACATGAAACTACTAAAGGAACATTCAGTATGGACATCAGCCAGGTGGGCGTCAAGCCCAGGGCAAGCGCTGCCCAGCGCGCGGGAATGAGCGAGACGGAATGGCGGGAGGCGATACGTTTCGATAGCACCGACCGCGGTTGGGTGGTGATGAGCATAGGCATGGCGATAGGCGCCGGCATTGTTTTCCTGCCGGTGCAGGTGGGGCTGATGGGGCTGTGGGTGTTTCTGCTGTCGTCCATTATCGGTTACCCGGCGATGTATCTGTTCCAGCGTCTGTTCATCAATACCTTGGCGGAGTCGCCGGAGTGCAAGGACTACCCCAGCGTGATCAGCGGCTATTTGGGCAAGAACTGGGGCATCTTGCTGGGCGCGCTCTACTTCATCATGCTGGTGATCTGGGTATTCGTGTATTCGACGGCCATCACCAATGACAGCGCCTCCTTCCTGCACAGCTTCGGCGTCACCGATACCTTGCTGTCCGCCAATCCCTTTTACGGCCTGGGGCTGATTTGCCTGCTGGTGGCGCTGGCGTCTCGCGGCGAGCAGCTGTTGTTCAAGATTTCCACCGGCATGGTGCTGACCAAGCTGGGCGTGGTGGCGGTGCTGGGCCTGGCCATGGTGTCCGAATGGAAGCTGGTAAATGTCGGCGCCTTCCCGTCCGTGGGCAGCCTGATCAAGGACGCCATCATCATGTTGCCGTTCACGCTGACCTCCATTCTGTTCATCCAGAGCCTGAGCCCGATGGTGATTTCCTATCGCGCGCGGGAAAAGTCGCGCAAGGTGGCGCAGTACAAGGCGATGCGCGCGATGAACATCGCCTTCGGCATCCTCTTCGTCACGGTGTTTTTCTATGCGGTGTCCTTTACCTTGGCGATGGGGCATGAGCAGGCGGTCAAGGCCTCGCATGAAAACATCTCGGCCCTGGCCATGGTGGCCAGCAGCATGCCGGGCGACATGGTCAAGCTGTTCAGCCTGATCCTGAACATTTTTGCGGTGATGACCGCCTATTTCGGCGTCTATCTGGGCTTTCGCGAGGCCTGCCAGGGCCTGGCGATGAATCTGCTGCGCCGGGTGATGCCGGAGGAGCGCATCCGTCCCGAATGGGTGGCCAAGGGCATCATGGTGTTCACCGTGCTGCTGTCCTGGGGCGCCATCGTGTTGAACGCGCCGGTGCTGAGCTTCACCTCGATCTGCAGCCCGGTCTTCGGCCTGGTGGGTTGCTTGATTCCGGCCTACCTGGTTTACCAGGTGCCTTTCCTGCACAAATACAAGGGCGGCGCGCTCAAGATCATCATCGCCACCGGCCTGCTGCTGTGCGTGTCGCCTTTCCTGGCCTTCTCCTGATTTCAGCCGCTGCGCGCCTGGCGGGCAGCGGCAAGGCATTGACTTGATTTGAAAGTGTAACAACCATGACTGCATCGACTCTCAACACCGATTTATGGCCGCGTTTCGTCACGGCGGCACGCGCTGAAGTCGCGCCGGCGCTGGGCTGCACCGAGCCGATTTCACTGGCGCTGGCCTGTGCCATCGCCGCCAAGACGCTGGGCCGCGCACCTGAGCGCATCGAGGCGCGGGTATCACCCAATTTGATGAAGAACGGCATGGGCGTGACCGTGCCAGGCACCGGCACCGTCGGCCTGCAGATCGCCGCCGCGGTGGGCGCGCTGGGCGGCGATCCGGACGGCAAGCTGGAAGTGCTCAAGGGTTTGCGCGCGGAGGTGGTGGACGCCGCCAAGCGCATGCTTGCCGAACACCGGGTACAGCTGAGCATCGCCGAGGTGCCCAATATCCTGTACTCGGAAGCCCGGGTGTTCGCCGGCGGCGAGGAGGCCCGCGTCTGCATCGCCGACTCGCACACCCATGTGGTGCTGATCGAGCACAATGGCGAGGCACTGTTCCGCGCTCAGCCGGAAAGCACGGGCCAGGCCGGCATCGGCTACGATTTTTCCGACGCAAAAGCGCGGGACATTTATGACTTCGCCACCCAGGCGCCGCTGGATATGATGGACTTCATCCACGAGGCGGCCACCTTGAACGAGGCCTTGTCGCGGGTAGGCATGGATGGCCAGTACGGTCTGCACATCGGCGCGACGCTGCAGAAGCAGGTGCGGGCGGGCTTGCTGTCGGACAACCTGCTGACCCGGATTCTCACTCGCACCACGGCGGCGTCCGACGCCCGCATGGGCGGCGCCACCCTGCCGGCGATGAGCAATTCCGGTTCCGGCAACCAGGGCATTGCCGCCACCATGCCGGTGGTGGTGGTCGCCGAGCATGTCGGCGCGGACCGGGAAACGCTGACGCGGGCGCTGATGCTGTCGCACCTGATGGCGATCTACATCCACGCCCGCTTGCCCAAGCTGTCCGCGTTGTGCGCGGTCACCACCGCATCCATGGGCGCGGCGGCGGGCATGGCCCATCTATTGGGCGGCGGCTATGCGGTGGCCGGCATGGCCATCTCGAGCATGATAGGCGATCTGGCCGGCATGATCTGCGATGGCGCGTCCAATAGCTGCGCGATGAAGGTGTCCACCTCGGCCGGCTCGGCCTACAAGGCGGTGCTGATGGCCTTGGACGGGGTGTGCGTGGCCGGCAGCGACGGCATCGTCGAATGCGAGTTGGACGCATCCATCGCCAATCTTGGCAAGCTGGCCAGCCAGGGCATGGTGCAGACCGATGTGCAGATTCTGAAAATCATGATGGACAAGCAGGCGGCCGCCACGAGCTGATCCGACGGCTGATGCCCGCGAAGCCGGAGTCCGGCTTGACGCCCTCGAAGCGGAACCGCTTCGGGGGCGTTTTCCATGGTGCCGCCATGGCTTGCGTTTACCGTGTTTTGGAAAGGCGAGGCCACTGCCCTCTTGTTCTTTTGCTGACGACGATATGCGTTATGTCATGGAGCATCCTCTTCAAGGCTGAGAATGCGCTACTCCTGTTCTTTAGGATGGGTCCTTGCCAAACCTTGACCTAGGTCGCTTGTTCCGTCACTGCTCACCCAAATAGAATGTTATCGCTCTCCATTGCGAACCAACACCACAAGGCCACTTTGCGTAAGTGGTTTTTCTTTGCGGACATTCTATTTCTATGGATATCAGTCAGCTGCTTGCCAGTTTTTCCAGCGCCTTCACGCAAAACAATCGTCTGCTCACGCTGTCCCTCGGGGATGGCAGCATCGCGGCTGAAACCCTGTTACCTCAGACTCTGGAAGGCGAGGAAGGCGTTTCCGAGAGCTATCGCTATCAATTGACCTGCCTGTCTCCCAATGGCTCCATCGAACTGAAGTCTCTGCTAGGCGTGGCCGCGAAGATAGGCATTGCCGCAGCCTCCGGGGAAGAGCTGGTGCGCTGCGGGGTGGTGTCGGAGGTGAAGCAGCTGGGGGCGGATGGCGGTTTTGCTCAGTACTGTTTGACGGTGGAAGCTCCTTTTTCGCTGCTGCGCTATCGGCGGACTTCACGCGTGTTCCAGGACTTGACCGTGCCGGACATCATTAAGCAGATTCTGGCGGAGCATCAGGCGAATAATGCTCAGTTCGCACGGGTTCAGACTTTGGACATCCAAGTGGGTCCGGCTTCGCCGCGCAGCTACTGCCTACAGTACCGCGAGAGCGACTATGACTTTATCGTGCGCTTGATGCATGAAGAGGGTTACGGCTGGCGGTTTGCCCATTCTGAGAAAGACAAGCTCCCGCAAGTACAGCTGATCCTGTTTGATGATCCGTTTGGATTACCCGCCGCCAGCATGGAGCGCCTGCGCTTTCACCGTAGCGATGCGACGGAAGAAGAAGATGGCTTAACCGCGTGGGAGTCTTCCCGGCAAATCGTATCCGGCAATGTCGCTCTGGCGAGCTTCGACTACCAGCCTGTCACCAGCAATATGACGGGCGATGAAAGCCAAATCAATCAGGGGCAGAGCGGCAAGGCCTTACAGTCCACCTTGCAGGATTACGCACCGCAGACGCTTTACTATGCGAGCGATGCGGAGCAATTTGGGCATTACGCGCAGCTGCGGCAGCAGGCGCATGATTTACAGGCCAAACAGTTCAGTGGCGGTGGCGCGGTCAGAGGGCTGCTGCCTGGCGAATGGTTCCGTCTGGACAATCATCCCAACCATGACGGGGACAGCAGCGAGCAACGTGAATTCGTGGTGACCAAACAGAACTTCATCGCTCACAACAACCTTCCCCAAGGACTGAAGCGGCTGCTTCAAACCGCCACGGGCAAAGAACAGACTGAACCTGCGCCCTACCAAACCACCTTTACTGCTCAACGGCGCGGCATTCCGCTAACGCCGGCATACGCCTATACCCGGCACGCCAAGCCAACGAGTTTGGGCAGCCAGACCGCTACCGTGGTGGGACCGGCCGGCGAAGAGGTGCATACGGATCAGTTTGGACGCATCAAGGTGCAATTCCATTGGCAGCGCCCTGAAGAGCATCCCGGCATCGGCGCGGCGATGGATGATAAGTCTTCATGTTGGATTCGAGTGGTGATGCCTAGCGCCGGGGCGGCTTGGGGGCATCAGTTCATTCCCCGCATCGGTCAGGAAGTCTTGGTGGATTTTCTGGAGGGAGACATTGACCGCCCTGTCGTTGTTGGCGTGCTCTATAACGGCAGCCATGCCACACCGGACTTTAGCGGTGCAGGCGCTTTGCCTGCGAACAAGGCCCTCTCCGGCATCAAGTCGAAAGAGCATCAAGGCGGCGGCTACAGCGAACTGCTGTTTGATGATACGCCTGGAGAAGTCCGCGCCAAGCTTTCCAGTGAGCCGGGCAAGACCCAGTTGAACCAGGGCTTTTTGACGCATCCCCGCAAAGACGGAAAAGCGGAGCCACGCGGCAACGGCTTCGAGTTGCGAACGGATTTGTCAGGCGCGATCCGGGCCGCTCAAGGGGTTCTGGTCAGCGCCTATGGCCGTGAAGGCGCTGGCGGCAATCAACTGGACCGACAAGAGTTGATCGGCCAGTTGGAGATGGCGCTGTCCATTGCGAAGTCTCTCGCCAAGCAGGCGGAAGTGCATCATGCGGATGAGACCGACACCAAACCGCAAGAGCAACTGGCGCAAGACGTTAAACAATGGGAAGGTGGCAGCAATACCGCCAAGGAAGCCAAGAGTGGGCACAAAGCCATTCTGGCCCTCGGCGCACCGGAAGGCATTGCCCTGGCCAGCGAATCGAACATCTCGATGGCGACGGGCAGCACACACGACTTGATTGCCGCCAAGGACAGCAACCAGAGCATAGGCCAGCATCTGCGCATGCGCGTGGGACAGTCCCTGTCCATCTTCGTGATGCAGTTGGGCATGAAGCTCATCTCCGCCTCTGGCACGATTCGCATCCAAGCGCAGGATGACGACATTGAAATTATCGCCGCCAAGCGCTTACGTCTGGTGGGCTTGAAGGCTGTCAGCATTGAAGGGCCTCAGGTCAATATCACCGCGCAGAATGCCGGCGCGGAGTATGGGGGCGGGATCACCACGAAGACATCGGCCACGCATACCCAGCACGCCGCCAGCCACGCAATGACGGGACCGGCCAGTGTCAGCCCGCAAATGCTCAACCTGCCGCAAAGCGCCATTCAGACGAATGAACAGTTTGGCATAGCAGGCCGCTCCGGCAAGGCGCAATCCCAGATACAGCATGAAGTCCGCAATGGTCAGAACAAGCTGGAAAGCTCAGGCAGCACGGATGGCAGCGGCGCAACCTCTACGCTGACCGGCAAGGTCATTGATCAACTGAAAATGCATCTGAAACGGAACGGATAATGGCCGATGTATTAAGCACCGCAACCCGCCGCGTATCCTTGCAATTCGACAAGAAAGGCAACCCATATTTTGAATCCGTCAAAAGCCCGGACAGTTTCAAGCAGTGTGCTTTATGCGTAAAACCGCCGCATACCGTTATTCCGGTGATTTTTGTGCCGGGGATAATGGGAACGAATTTACGATTACGGGATAAGAAGCAAATAAAAGCATGGGCTCCGCCTAATGGGAAGCTAGGCGGTATAGGAGCGGCTCTTAACGGAGCTAATCAATCGCCTGCGGAGCGTCAAATTTTATTTGACCCTAATAGTACCGAAGTCAACCCGGATGGCCCTTGCCAAGTTCCGGATGATTTGCATTGGGTCAGCACCGAAGAGGCGAAGCGACGTGGCTGGGGCGCATTGCATGCCGACAGTTACCACTTCATTTTGCAGCGCTTGGAAGTCATACTCAATGACCAGTACAGCAGCCCGGGTCATCCTGAGGAGCGTGGTAATTTTCTGTTGCCGGAAATTGGTCTACTGGCCTATCTCAATGGCGGTAAGCAGACTGCTCCTCGCTCTGAGAAGGAACCGGACTATGCCAAGGCCGCAGCGGAGGCGGTAAAAGCTTGGAATTTGACCCCACAGGGACTGAGTCAAGACGAAGTACTGCGGTTGGATGATTATTACTATCCGGTATGGGCACATGGTTACAACTGGCTGCAAAGCAATGAAGAATCCGCGCAATCCCTGATCGAGAAGATTGATAAAATCATTGAGCATTACAAAAATACCAACTATTTCGATTGCGATGGCAAAGTTATTTTGGTCACCCATTCCATGGGTGGCTTGGTGGGACGTAGGGCAGCTCAGATGGCTCCTGACAAGATATTGGGGGTAGTGCATGGTGTGCAGCCGGTAGCAGGCGCGCCAGTGGTCTATCGCCGTTTCCGCGCCGGGACTGAGGTAGGCGGCTTTTTAGATATTGAAGGCGCCGCCGTGGCTGCCATCATTGGTTGGAATGCTGGGGACATTACGCCGACTCTGGCATGTTCGCCTGGACCGTTGGAGTTGTTGCCGACCAAGCACTACTCACCGGGCTGGCTGAAAGTTGTTAAGAAAGGCGGTAGCGATGTGATTTTTAGCTTGCCGCAGGCTGATCCCTATGAGGAAATTTACAGCAAGACCACGGATGAGTGCTGGTGGGGTATGCTTGATCCTGAGTTGATTGATCCCGCCAATAAGTTAACTACAGCCGATAACACACCGCTTGAGGCGCATCGAAATGCTTTAGATAAATCGAGAGACTTTCACAATGTTCTCGGTCTTTACGCCCATCCACAAACATACGGCTATTATGGCATTGACGAAAAGAAGTTCCGAACTTTTGGCCATATCCATTGGCAGGCTTCAGGACGTATTCCAGGGGACGATGTCATGCCATTAATCTATCAAAAGGATAGTCAGCGAACCATGACGGGGAAAAGTACCGTTCCACTTTATCAAGGTGAATATTCGCCAAAAGTTAAATTCAAACTAAGCAATGAGCGTGACCAGGGAGGGGATGGCACGGTTCCTCTAGATTCTGGGAAAGTGCTAGCCCAGCTGCAACCGACACCCAAAGCAGTATTTAGCATGTCGGGGTTCGACCATCAAATGAGCTACAAAAACAAATATGCGATTCAAGCTACAGTCTATGGTATTGCCAAAATCGTTCAACAAGCCCCGCCGCCCAAGGCGTACTAAAGGACTGCCACGATGAATCGACTTGCTTTATTACTTACCCTATTGATGGCCAGTCCTGTTCTTTATGCTGCGGAGAATAAGATGTTTGACAAAATGAGAACTTACTGCTTTGGTCGTTACTTGGTTGATATTCCTTATGAAGCTGAACTGAAAGGCCAGGGTAATAATTACCAAGGGGCATCTATCAAGTCGGTGCGTGGAGGGGAGGGTCAATACAAGGGAGTGATTGAAAAAAGAATTGGTGAATTAAAGGATGGAAAGTCTGCCTCTGGGCTATTTAAATTTGAAAAAGAGATCGGCTCAATTGCATCTGGCAATTTGTTGCTAGGGTATAAGGTGGCATTTGGTAGCCCGATGTACAGCATTGACTCATTTAAGTTAGATAAGGGGTGGATTTTTACCACCTCAAAGGCACCTTACAGCCCCGGAAAAATTAACTCAATATTGGAGAGGTTTGATGGCTATCTGAAAAATGTGCGCTATCGCTCGGATCGTGAGGCCCCGAAAGAGGCAGGATTTTGCATTGAAAATGGCTTTGTAGCCAATGCTGGAAAATCGCCACAGTTTGAAATGGCTTCAATCACTTTTGCCTTGAAGAATAATCCGGATGTTTGGTTCAGTATAGACAGCTTCACACTGTCAAAGCCAGAGCCATCCTTGCTGGAAAGACAAAAGGCCGCGAAATTGGATGAGAGATTTCCTGGCAAGATAAAGGTGATCAGGAAGGGAGCCAGAACGGTAAACGGAATGCAAGGCGAGGAATCTCTAAATGAGTTCCCCTCGGACAACGGCATGGGTGTTGCGCACAGTTTTATGTGGGAAGCTCAGGGCGGATTTGATGATCCTCTCAATCCAAAAGTCTCGATACAGCTTACCTCTGGTGAAGGCGTAGCCGGTGTTACGGGGGAGTCATCCTTAAATGCAACACAAATGCAACGCCTCTATGAAAGCGTGATTAAGTCCATCCGAGTTCGCCCGATAGCTCAATAAGTTTATGAGGCATAATAGGTGATGGCATCGATCAATCTGTGTCAATATGCATAACTCAAAATATACTATAGCCTTATGCTAGGCGGTAGTTAAATAAGTTCGTTTTCGATATTGTAATCGATAGGGTTTGTTTGTTTATGATTAATCTTTCGAAGATTGCTGTCTGCTTTGGAGTCTTTCCTGCTGTGTTAATAGTGGTAGGCTGCGCTGTTAATAGGCCGCTTGAACCTGAGGCGATCCGCGTCGCGATGAAAGCGACTTATCAGTGTCATTCATCGCCAATTGAGAAAGTGGGGCAAGGCGAGCAAGGTGTAAATAAAGGCTGCTATTTTGTGCTACATAGCCCGGAGACGGGGAGGGTGCTAAAAGATACTCCTTATCTACTTCAGGTCCATGATCCGAAGTCCAGCGGCGAAGCTCCTGCGATTTCATTACAGGGACGGACGGATGGCCAAGGAAGAAGTCAATTTGTATCACCCCCTTTTGATATTGATGTGAATGCAGTGCGCTTTGTAGAAGTTGTGGGTAGCGGGAACTATCGGGGCAACTTTACCTTGGTTTCAAGAAGCGGCAAGCCATCTAGCGGGGCTGGATACAAGTTGTTGGCATGCGGGAAAGAAGTATATAAATCCCGTGCAGACTATCACGGTGAAACAGTGGTTTATCAAACGCAAGATCGCTGTGATTTTTCAATGCAACTTACAAGGTGAGCACGGAGCAGCTTTGCTCTAGGTTCAAGTAAATTCCTTTAAAAGATAGGCGCTGATGTTACCTAACGAGGTGTAACTTCAGCGCCTGTCTTTGGTTTTTGTGCTATTGAACAGAGAAACACAATCGTGCTCAGTATGATCTTTGCCAAGAGATATGTGATAGTCCTATGTTTTTGAAATTTAATTGGCCGATTGCAACAAATAGTGGACTCAATGGGTAGGTTCCAGACCCATAGCTCCTAGATGTTGATGAGTTAGTGTGGCCGGTGAGGGCATCGTGTGTTTCTTCATCTACCTCAGCTTCTCTGCATATGTCCTTGAAGCTATGCCGGAATGAGTGAAACACCATGCGCTTGTCTGTAATTCCTAATTGCTTTCTACACCACTTTCCCCACCACTGTGACCATAGGGATGAACGCTTTCCATATTTGTCGGGCGTTAATTCTGGGAATAGGTATCCAGTGGGAGACAGTGTCTCTAGGTAATTGCCAAATCCCATTCGTTCCAGTTCCGAATGAAGAGGAACTCGACGCCTTGACTCGTTGGTTTTCACTGAACCTTCATCATCTCTGTCCGTGATATGAATATGCCGCCCTTGGCTATCCTTCACAATGTCTGATACTTTGAGTTGAGCCAGTTCTTCTAGCCTTGCTCCCGTAAATAGGCCCAACAGCGGCAGCCAGAAAGCTGTTTCTCCCTTACCAGCTACAGGCCGTGCATTTTCGGTGGCGTAGATCGGGCTGTTGAAGATAGCTTGGAGTGCCTTAAGGTCATAGGAGGTCCGTGACTCTTTTTGAACTTTTCCGACTACGACGCGGACGGAGGCGATGGGGTTTTGTTCGATGTAATCGTTTTGTGCAGCCCAATTCAGCAGCGTTTTCAAGAACGCCAGGTGCTTGGAATTGATCGTTTTGGCGGAGAGGCCTTTCTGCAAGAGGGCTTCCTTGTACTTGAGGCCATGTGCTTTAAGTATCTGCTTGACTGGTAGGGGGCCGATGCAATCATGAAAGCGGTTAACTACTTGAAGCATGTCGTCAAATGATTTGCTTTTCAGCTTCCGCTCGGTTTGGTATTTGTTGAGAATATCTACTAGAGTCGGCGCTCCCTTGCTGGCTATGGCCGCCCTAGCCTGTAAAGGGGCCAAAGAGGGCATGGGCACATCGTCGACTACTTCGCCCTCGTGGCGGGCTTTCAAGGCATCTACGGTGCGTTTGTATGCCTTGGATGCGGCTGAGACGAGCCTCTTGTAGTCGACAGAGCTTGTATCCAGCTCGATGCCTTCAAAGCGGAGGCTGTCTTCAAGGGCATTTCCAACTGACCAAGTGTCTCCTCGAGCGATGGCCGCACGTGCATCTTGATCCAGCCGGGAGAGATCGTCTCCTAGTTGTTCATATTTCGCGTTGTCCAGGCCCTGTGATCGTAACTCGCTATCGAACGTCATCATGCGAGATTGGTGCATATGAACGATGGGCTTATGTCATCGTCCGAGAGGGAGACGACTACAGCGGCCTTGTCCTTGGCGCGGAGTTCGGCAAACTGATCGTCCCACTCCACGCGTATTCTTGCGGCAAGGCGGTTCGCCTCTCTGAGGTCTCGTGTTTGCAGTGAGCGCCACACGTCTTTTTTGCCATTGAAATGGGGGCGTAAATCAGTAGGGATCGTGATGCGGAAGTAGTAGACTGAAGAGCCTGTGCGGCGGAGTACATTGGTATGCTTAAGCATGTCTGGCATGTGGCCAAGTGTAGCACACAACTGTAGCAGTTGGCCTGAAATGGCCTTTGAAATCAGTAAGTTATTGAGGCTTAACAGATTTAATGGTGCGAAAGGAGAGACTCGAACTCGTCCTGTTCGACATTAATTGTAAGTTAAATCAATGGCTTATCGATTGCGGTTCTGCTGCGGTTGTAGCTCACTGGCGAGCAGTTGAACACCTGTGAAGTCTACCATGTACTCGTGATGGTTTTACAGATAGTTAGTCTGATTTAGGGGTGAGCTTATGCCGCGCACGCTCGTTTCACGCTGGCAGGGGAGATATCGAAGTGTTCGGCGGTTGCTTTGATGCTGGCTTGATGCTCGGCCCGCCATGCTTTTACTGCTGCATCATCAATTGTCTTTACCCGGCCTAGTGCTTTGCCTTCAGCCTTGGCGCGCTCTATGCCTGCCATCTGCCTAGCCTTGATGTTTCCCCGTTCAAGTTCCGCGACTGCTGCCAGCATGGTCAACATGGCCTTGCCAATTGGCGTTGACAGGTCGAAGCCTTCCCGCATGGATACCACAGACACGCCTTTACCTTGTAAAGCCTCGACAGTGGACAGGATATCAATCGTATCGCGCCCTAAGCGGTCTATGGCAGCTACCACAAGCGTATCACCCTCCCGTACATAGTCGAAGCATGCCTTGAACTCGAGCCGCTGCATGGCCTTTACCGCGCCAGAGACACCATCATCCGAATAGAAGCGCTCAACCTTGTAGCGGTCTTCAATGGCTTTGCGCTGGGCTGCCGTGTCCTGCTCGTCTGTACTGACGCGAAGGTAGGCGATGGTCTGGGTCATGATGATGTTTCCGTGTGGCTCATAAACTATGGCTCACATGATAACGATGGCTCAGAATTAAATCAACAGTTTTGATCCATAATCAGGCTTAGCCATGACCTGTGGCTCATAGGGTGTACTCAAAGAGCCATCCTCAAAGACGCCTTGCCGCCCCATGGAAGGCCGGGAATAGCATTTGGTATGCCTTTGGGTACAAAGGGGCTACCCACGAGTTTTCAAGAGCGCTTACAGGGGTTTTTTCGGTTTGTCGGCTCTTCTCTGCACCCCACGGGGGACACTCCGCGTCCTTCTTGTCTCAGATACCCATTTAAATTTTTGCGGTAATTTCAGGCTCGCATGGGAGGAAACCCATCCTTCGAAACACACTGCTCGAAGCAGCGCATCGCATAGCTATTTAAGGAAAGGCCCAAACATGTGGCAGATACTTCCATTCGTTCAACGAGATTACCAGGGAGACGAATCGTTAGTCGGCGCTCTGCCATGCCACCTTCAGGCATTTCACCAAAATATTGCTCAACGAGATGGTTTGCATGTTCTTCAAGCAACTCTTGAGCCTCGGTGTCAGCTATGGGGCCAAACTCAAGCACTTCTTCACCTCCATGGTCGAACTTGACCTTGAAGAACTCTCCAAAGCGAGTTTGATATAGTCCCCACCATGCCCCTGAGCCGTAGCACTCCTCTTCGGAGAATACTTCTATGGCTGTAGCAGTGTTGTAGGCTCTACCATCGATGATGCGTTTCATAAGTTTCTCCCGTCAGGTGACGTCACCTAATCTTAGGTCTAGTTCACATGACGTCATGTGTCAATGATGATTTACAACGTCTAGCCCTTGAGGTGGTTTCCCTGCGCATCAACGACAGTGACAACACCTGCCAGCGGTGCCGCGCTAACCCAGCTTTGATGATGTGTCTTATCTCCAGCGTATCAAAGCGGGGCTAGCGTCAATGGGCTTGGCTAATCTCGTTCATCAATAGTCAAGGTCCAAAGCCAACGAGTGCCGGGGACGGGGAGTATCAGAATAGGGATAGGCAGATTGACACCAATCCTCAATGGCCCATTCAATTTGTTGTTCATCAAGATATTCCGCCATGCAGATGGTCATGCCGAAGCTGGCCTCCAAGACGCGTTCAATCTCCTTAATCGGCATACCCGCCTTACAGAGCGCCAAAGCGACATTGTAGGCCTTCGCGTAGACGTCAAGGTGTTCAACGCGCAGAACATCCCGGACACCTTTTCCTGCGTAGGTTCTCCATCGACTGGCTCGAATGCCCGTCAATGCCTTGGCCACCAACGATTTGATGGCGCGTTCATCTATGAGGGCTAGCTGCTTCACTTGGTAAGAAGACAGTTTCTGTCCGATGGCCTTTGCGCTTTCATGCACCTTTACTATGGTTGCCTTGCTTAGCTCGTTATCGGTCTTGACGATGGTGGCCGCGCGCAGATAGCCATGACGAGCCAGCTTGAGTACCAAGTCCTCCATGTCTAGGAAGTATTCTCGGATGGCTTCCCCTTCATCGGTATTGGCTTGCATGGCTAGGTGGGCGGCTACGTCACGAGAGAGCAGGTAGTCTTGCTGAGGCTTTGTTTTGCCGAGTGTGAGAATCGCGGAAATTTCCGCTTTTCTCCGAGAGCCTTCCGCTGCGAGTGGTTTGATGTAGTGAGCGGCCCAGTCGCGGAAACGCTTGTGAGGTTTACCAAGGCGCTCCCACAGCTTCCGGGCATCAATACACGGTTCTTTGCGGTTCTCCACGAATGGCAGGATGCGTCGTACGTTCATCATGCGGCTTGCTTGCTCTTCGGAGAACTCCAAAGTCAGCATCAGGGCCTTGGGGCAGTCGGTAACGGTGTGAATGAGACTGGAGCCGGTACGCTTATTGGATTGAGTCATTTGGTTTATTTCCTTTTAAGTTTGTCGCCTCAAGTGTCCCATCGCTTTCATGCCCTCACGCGCCTTAAACCAGTAGGCAGCATGAAGCGCACTCGAAGCGACAAGCTTGAATGGGCGTGAGTGGTGGTGTGGGTGTTTTAAAGGGCTGGGAAGCCCGTAAATGGCGTGCTATCGCGTATGGCTACGCTGACGGGATACTTCGAGGTACAAGGGGGTACCAAGGGTTAATGTTCTTAAAGAACCTGAAGGAATCATCTTGATACCACTTCATCCTTCTGTTTCAGTTTCTTGAAAGGTTCTTTAAGGGATGGTTTGAAGATAGGTTCAAAATGAATCATCAAACCAAGCTGGTACCCCTATTTAAGTCTGTGTCCCAGAGCCTTAAAGGTTCTGAAAAATAACCTTGAATCGGGCACTAATATGGTATCTGTCTCTTGACAAGAATGGTGACTTGCGAAGCAAAATTCAAGTTCCTTTATATAGGTTGCCATAACTCGTAAGTGCTTAACTAAATGGTGCTTTCGCATTCCAGAGAGAGCACGGTTCACCATGTTTCACCAGCGTATTCAGAATGGCCGTTGAAGCCACTCTAAGCGCCTGTGAGAGGTTGCGTGAGTGCCTGCTAGATTGTCCTGTGGCCGCTTGAACGGTGGCGGTGGAGACGATGGAAAGGGCCGATAACAGCGTGTAGAGCTTGGACTTGCTCAGTGGTCTGGTGTTGCCGCCATAGTCCAATCTGGATACTCCTTCCAATATATCATCAACGGCAGTGGTGATAACACGCGGTAAGCCGGAGTCATTCATGAAGTGATTCAGGGTTAAATACACTGTCAGATAGGTTTGCACGTCCTCATTGTTGAATTGAATGGTTGGTCTTGCCATATGATTTCTGGTGGTCTCCTTTTTAAAGTATTATTCAAGGTTTGGCTCTTTATAGTTCCAGTCATTTTTTGCTGAGCCCATTTTCGATGTTCTCGGCTTGATCTCAACATCTGTCACGGTAAAGCGAATCGAAGTGACTTTCTTCCCTGTCTTGATTGGCTCCATTGAAAGGGTTGCCCTGTAATGCTCCCGCTTGTCATTTAATAGTTGGATGGCCGGTGTTAGTACATTCCGTCTGAAATCTTTAAAGTTGGTTTGGTAAGAATGGCAGCTTTGCATTTTCTTGTGTAACTCCACTATCGAAATATCTTTTGTTCTGATCTCGTTCCTACTCCAAAAATCCGATCCTTGGACATCGCATATTTTTCGTAATGTCTCTGCGTACATGCCTACACTCTTTACGCCCTCTTTAAAAGAGAGCGGGGCCGGTTCTTTTATCTTAAAGTCATTTTTTATCTTTTTCAGAAGAGCGGATTTGTTTGCGTGCACGTTTTTGGATATCCATACGGAAACCGTTGCATCTCCTTTTGGCTTGCTCAGATTTTCCTTTGCTTCTTTCTTGAAGATGGTGCCTTGATTGAGTAGGGCAGAATCCAGTTGGATCGAATCCACCCAGCTAAACCAAAGTTCACAATAGCGTGCTGGCGTACCATCCCCATCTTGCTTTTGGGTCTTTCTGAGTTTGCCGGGCCGGTGTAGCGCGGCGATGCCTTCACGTATCTCGGCCATGGCGGTATCAAGGCTGATGTCATAGGTGGCGGCGTAGTCGCTCACCGTGATGTGAACAGGCGTTCCATGCTTCATATAGTCAAGCTGGTGCAGTCTGGCGCATATGCGTTCAAGTAGCCTGCGTCCAGGGATGCCCAACTTCTTGGCCACACGGTATAGCTCTGCCATCGTTGGCGTGATCTGTGCAATGTGGTCGTGGGGGTTGGGGCGGTTGCTGTCGTTTGTCATCATGGAGCTGTCCTTACCTCTGGCGTGGTGGTGGGTCGGAGTGCGGGGAGTTGGAAAGAAAAAGTTGAGCCTCCTTCTATGTGGGAGTGTAATAGCACGATTTCCCAGTTTTATCACCGAAAATAAAGGATAAAATATAGGAATTAGATTTTCAAAAAGTGGCTGTTTTACCCTGTTTAGAAGATGTCGGATGGGGCTCATGGCATACAGGGCCGGGGAGGCTGGAGAACGGTGCGGCTTGCCTGCTAGTGCCGCAAAGGTTGTGTTGACGGATGGTCATCCGCAGCCCTGCAGCGGCCTGCCGCTAGGGAAAGAACAGTCTGCGGGTGAAGAACACGGCTGGCTTCGGCTGCTTTCAGGTACACGGCCTTGCCCGTAATCACCTGATATAGGGATGCTGAGTTTCTATCTTTCATAAATTTGCATGATGCCAAATAGACGATTGAAACGTGGTGGCAGGGCTATAATCATGTCTGTATCCCATGGTTCATTGAGTTCTCTAATCTCCTGTCGAATTTCATGGGAAATATTTGGCAAAATTAAGTTGGGTTGCTATCAAATTGGTAGTGCGCCAATAGTGGAAAGTCCGGTGGGCGAGCTGTAGGGGAAGGGGCGAGCGGGGAAGTGCCGAGGTGGATAGAGGTCAAGAAGATGGGGCCATCTATTTTCTTGATGGCCCCGCGCTTGCTTATATGTTGAAGGCTTATTCTTAATCAACTTCCGCTTTAAGCAATGTCGATTGACTTCCAATCGGTGCAATTTCTTCAATTGCGGATTCAGATTGATCAAGGGTGTTTAAAACGCGCTGAGCAAGTTTCCCGAGAGCAAAGCCAAGTAGCGGGGGGACTGCATTACCAATCTGTTTGAGTTGCTGCCACTCGCTGCCAACGAAAACGAAACCATCGTGGAACGATTGAAGGCGAGCGGCTTCACGTACTGTGATCCAGCGATTCAAATGGGGATGAATCCATTCACTTAAATCACGATGCATTTGAGCCAAGATTGTATGAGATGGAAGGTCGGGGTGAAGTCGCCGCCATTTCTCAGGACGCTTGTTATCCCAGATTTCCTTCGGAAGGCTATTAGCTTTCATGCCAGGCTCAAGTAGAGAGATCAAATGAGCACGCTTCTCTTGAATTTCTTTGGTATGGTGATTATGAAGCAATGCTTTAGATCGCCCTATTCCTCGCTGTTTCTTCATTGTCTTGGTGTAGCGGTTCCCATCAGAATCGAGTCGCATGTCTTTAAGAAAGTCATTTGGCCTTGATACTTTGGGGTACGACATAACTTCGCCACTGTGCACAACCTCGCTGGGGAGGTCGAAAAGAGCTTCGTGTACTGTAACGGGGCGGTTTACTTTCAATTGTTCAAGTACGCCTTCAGCGAAGGTGGTGAGGTCGTACGGAAAGTTATCTTCATCTCGAGTGCCAATGAAAATTACACGTTGACGAGTTTGTGGCACACCAAAGTCAGAAGCAAGTAAGCGAAGCATTATGGTATTGCTGTAACCAATGGATGCAAATTCTTTGAGAATTAGATTCTTGAAATGCCCCTTGTTCATCATCGCCAAATTGGGGACGTTTTCCATTAGGAAAACTCGAGGTTTTAACGTCTTCACAATTCGAGTGTACTGTTTGTAAAGTTCGTTACGCTCATCATCAAGGCGGCGTGTACCAATCTGACTGAATCCTTGGCAAGGAGGGCCGCCAAAAACTAAGTCAATATTATTCAATCGGTATTTTTCGCGATGCCCACTTTTTTCGGTAAGGAAGTCGTGCACATCTTGGTCAAAAAGTGGAGTCTTTGGAAAGTTGTGCTTGTATGTCTGGCAGGCAAACTTGTCGAGTTCAACTGCTGTGCGTACTTCGAAGCCGGATGACTCTATTCCCTCGCAGAACCCTCCGCATCCGGAGAAAAGAGAGAGTGCAGTAGGTTGATGATTCATAAGCATTTTGACCGGCGGAATGACGTGACTTTTAGACATCTTCAAATTCTACGAAAGCCAAGGAGGCTAGTCAAATATAACTGTGGGAAGTACGAAATGTGACTGATAGTCCGTGGACTCATAGTCGACTCGAATTTAGCTTATTGGCATGAATTTAGCAGACTACTTTGGCCCTGCCGTACGACGGCATAGGGAGCTCCTCCGGTTAAGCCAAGAAGAGCTTGCTGAGCGTGCTGGTATCGATCGGACATACATCAGCGGCGTTGAGCGAGGTGTTCGAAACCCTTCCTTGG
Organism: Chromobacterium sp. LK1; assembly: GCF_001043555.1. NCBI lineage: Bacteria > Pseudomonadati > Pseudomonadota > Betaproteobacteria > Neisseriales > Chromobacteriaceae > Chromobacterium > Chromobacterium sp. LK1. The sequence goes on from NZ_LDUI01000001.1 coordinate 84,973, forward strand.
ATGTCATGCAGAGGATCGCCCGCGGACTAGGTGTTGATCTCGACGTGCTTTTTGCTACGGCTCGAGAAATCGCAACCAGACAGGATTCTTGATGCCATTCGACTTTGACCATAGTGCAGTTTGCTTAACTTGCCCACATGGCAAGTGCTTTGAAGATCGTAGGATGAATCGGGTGAAAGGGCGTAATACACTTTTCCGCTTTCGTCAGCAAGCTGCCATGAACTGTACGTTTGATGCCTTCATGCCTGGCACCGATTCTGATCCTGACCCCACCCGTACGTATGAGACATATCTGAATACTTTCCGAAGCAATGCTGAAGAGGCAGGGAGACTCTTATTTGGTGCTGCTTTCAATGTGCAAAGTTCTGCAATCGCAAAGGTCGAGGGCGATGTTTTTGAGTTGCTTGAAGCAGGAGCTTTTTGGAATGCAGCAGCTGCATGGAATCGTTTTATGGACTCTGGCCAATGGTCATCTTCGGCATATGTATGTCCAGAGGGTGCTGTTGCCACGCCAACACGGAAGGTCGCAATCGTTAAGCTTCCTCGTGGATACGATGCAACTCGGCTTTTTAAGCCGGAAGTTCGCGGCAGCATTCAGGCATTCGATCATGCGCTGCACTTGCGCGGCATGGAGTTGGGATTATCTTCGCCGGACATTGTGGGTGTTAGGTTGCCGTATCCGTTACCAAATGCGATGAAGTGTTTTCTTGATGGGGTTGATAGCCTGAATGAGCAGAACCTAGTTTTTCTAGAAGGGGCACACCGGCTCCTCGAAGACATGATTGATGGTGCGGGTTTTCTCTTTGCCATTGCCGTGAAGAGAACAACTCGAAGTGATCGGCTCTATCAGCCCTTGTTTGAAGCCAATATCCTTAAGTATCTGATTGAGTTTGTCTTGAAAGGTGCCGCTTTTCGCTTTTATGCGCATTTGAACTCATTCGATGGGGCTGATGTTGAAGGGCATTACCGCGCGGCATCTCTGATCTCTTTGATTCGAGGAGGGACTCCGACTAAGGCTGTTGATTCCCTGTATTTGGCACTACGCCCGCGAGATTCCGCACAATCGATACTGAATGATCTTCCACTTTTTCCTGTGTGATTTTGGGTTAAATTACTCCTCTTTCCTAGTGAATTGCCTCTCACTTTTTTAGAGACCTAGTCAGCCGTATTCTAAGCTCGATAAAGATGTGCCATAAGCAGATAGAGGTTCCCTAAATAGTTCTAAAGTCGAAGCCGATAAACAGGACATTGAATGGGTTATCCCATTATCGAAGTTACAGTCTCCTGATATCTCTACTCACAGGCTGTATCAATGGCTGAAGTGCTACGATCCCAAATATACCCTGTCGATGGAGTTTTCCGCCCAGCAAACCGAAATCCACGATTTTAAAGCAGAGTTGACCGGATAAGCGAGGAGCGTGATATTCAAAAAAAGGCCGTCGCATGATTTGCCAAAGGGCTTGGGTGGGGTATGCCTATGTCTTGGCCCGCATGTGGCATGTTTGTGCCCAGAATGGGGAGCGGCCACGACAAGTCCGTAGCGGAGAGTTCTTTCTGGTGCTGAGGCATGGGTGCATCAAGCGAAAAACCTATCACGACTAGAAGACCGTCAAGAAATCTTCGAATACACCGAGATGTTCTAAAACCCGAAGCGTCGGCATGGTTCAGCAAATGGGCTATCGCCGGAATGGTTTGAGGCGCAGTATTTCCATCAAATTAAGATTGCCTGGAGAGGCTGGAGCGATTCAAATCAGCTAGGAGTGGTTTATCCGCTTCGTGTCTGGAAGATGGCGTCAACTCACTTTCCCTCAAGCTCCACTCTCAATAGTTGTTCTCATTGTTTTAGTTGACAAGTTTCTAAGCACCATCTGAGTAAGCCCCCAATTTGTTCTTGCAAAAACATGTAAGTCTATGATTTTTAAAGAGATTTTGGTATTGAAAACGACTTATTTCAGATCGCTTCTAGCTAGGCATGCGTAGAGGGATGAGACTATATGCGGCTGCTCGCTCTAATAGCTGACTTGTCGTGTTTACGTCGAACTTTACATAAAGCCTATCGCTAATAGCTGTTTGCACCGCACGAATTGAAATGTCTTTGCCATGAATCGTTGATAATATTTTTGCGATCTCTTTTGGGGATTTGTAGATGGATAGATAGTAAATTATCTCCTGCTCTCTATTGCTTAGACTTATTTGTGTTCTGCTTGTTTTGTTTCCGCCATGATTTATGCCTAGGCGCTGGTTTAAGATGGATAGTTTAGTGTGCTGTGCATCATTCATGAACTTATCAACTAAGTTGGCAAGTTGTAAATGTAGTTTGTCAATGCTGCGCTCACGTTCTATCTCTTGCAGCCTTCTTTCAATTGTGACGTCTTTGCAAAAGCCGACCAATCCCACTATCTTGCCATCTCGCATAATTGGATGCTTAATAGTTTCAGACCAAATGGAGTCACCATTGCCAGAGGGTATTTGCTCGAGTCTAGTAACAGTTTGTCCCGTTTCTAAAACAAGCCTATCATCTTTTTCAAAGAGTTCCCAATTGTGTGCCCAAGGCAGGTCTATATCCCGTTTTTTGATAAGGATTCCAATGTCTTCGACTTCAACCATGTCAAGAAATTTCTGGTTGCAGCCCATGAAGAATCGTTCTGCATTCTTCCAGAAAGTTGGGACGGGACTATAGTTGATTATCTGATAATAATTGTCGCTCTTGTTCATACCATTTTCCAATATCCGCTTCTTTGAGCCAAGTGGTAAAGTTTTTTACCTCGTGATCACCTTCGTCAGGTGCCCAGTCGGCAAATGTACGATCTACCTCTGGCCGTCCGTAAGTAAAGCTACAGTTCCGTATTTCAAGGTATGCACAGTCGGATAAAGGGACATAGCTGTGATACAAATTTTGCGGTATCTCAATCACGCGGTGGCAGTACTGACTTATCTCAACCTTGTTCAGTATTTTGCCAGAATCATCAAAAATGATAACAAGCATTTCTCCAGATATCCAAGTTAACAGTTCCCATTGATTATCACTTTCATGCTTATGAGGCTTGATGTAAGAGTCTGATGCCATGCAGTTCACGAAGCGTTGAGGGATCTCATCGTAGCTGCTATGGATCAGGATTGGCGTACGTTTTCTAGGTGCGCTTTTGCTCTCTTCAATTACAGCTTCTATGCAGTCGTTGCTAATAAGCTTAGATGTAATTGGCTGCATTTGAATTGTTCTTTCTTGAACTATTTGTAAAATGTGTTAACCCTAGCATATTTTTTTGCCGCCGTGAACAGTTGTTTTTGCGTCATGAAATCTTCTCAAATCTTATAAAATCCCATCAGCTTTGCTTGATTGGAGTGCTTTTCTATGAATCCAGAAGAATATGCGTATAAACATCCTTCCTGTATGGGGTTGCTGTCATTTAAGAATTCATTTGCCGAAGTGGTAGCGCAACATGTTTTATCTTTGCCAGATAACGAGCTATCGCAGTTTGAACATTGCGTGAGGCAGCATGGCAAGATATCTGATATGGTTTGTATAGATGAGGTTTCTGTTAGTGATATGTTAGCCTCTCCATTTTATCGTCATCGAGCCGATATTATTGCTTACATTGACAGGAAGCCTGTCTTTTACTACGCAGGGGCAGGTATCTATCAATGGAGCGATACCCTTGATAAGGAATGTCTGAGCTACTGGATCAGCTACCCAGAGTTGCCTTTGGGCTGGGAAATAAACTAATGAATTTCGGTGGAGATTATTAGAGGTGGGAATGTTTGCTGTTTGAGCTTGCCATGATGACTATAGTCTTTCACCTAACAAATTATCCAGCCAAGCCGTGTCTATAAAACTGCGCGTTTGAAGAAAAAATCTTCACTCGTAGCATCGTAGCAATTTACCGGATGAAAGCCATCTTTATTAAATAGGGCAACTGGATTGCGGATATATTATTTGGATACAGCCGAGAGCTATATTAATGCGCTTTGCCGTTGCTTTTTAAAGGCTGTAGCTTAGAGGCATTCAGCCCTATTCTTTCGGGCTTTTACTATGAAACGATGCTCTTGGGAGAGTGTGTCCCTGTCCTTTAGGATGGGGTCTTGCCAAACCTTGACCTAGGTCGCTTGTTCTGTCACCGCCCATCCAAATAGAATGTTACCGCTCTCCATTGCGGACCAACACCAAAAGGCCACTTTATGTAAGTGGTTTTTCTTTGCGGACATTCTATTTCTATGGATATCAGCCAGCTGCTTGCCAGTTTTTCCAGTGCCTTCACGCAAGACAATCGCCTGCTCACACTGTCCCTCGGGGATGGCAGCATCGCGGCTGAAACCCTGTTGCCTCAGACTCTGGAAGGCGAGGAAGGCGTTTCAGAGAGCTATCGCTATCAATTGACCTGCCTGTCTCCCAACGGCTCCATCGAATTGAAGTCTCTGCTGGGCGTGGCCGCAAAGATAGGCATTGCCGCCGCCTCCGGGGAAGAGCTTGTACGCTGCGGGGTGGTGTCGGAGGTGAAGCAGCTGGGGGCGGATGGCGGTTTCGCTCAGTACGGTTTGACGGTGGAAGCTCCTTTTTCGCTGCTGCGCTATCGGCGGACTTCACGCGTGTTCCAGGACTTGACCGTGCCAGACATCATTAAGCAGATTCTGGCGGAGCATCAGGCGAATAATGCCCAGTTCGCACGGGTTCAAACCTTGGACATTCAAGTGGGTCCGGCTTCGCCGCGCAGCTACTGCCTACAGTACCGCGAGAGCGACTATGACTTTATCGTGCGCTTGATGCATGAAGAGGGTTACGGCTGGCGGTTTGCCCATTCTGAGAAAGACAAGCTGCCGCAAGTACAGCTGATCCTGTTTGATGATCCGTTTGGGCTACCCGCCGCCAGCATGGAGCGTCTGCGCTTTCACCGTAGCGATGCGACGGAAGAAGAGGATGGCTTAACCGCGTGGGAATCTTCCCGGCAAATCGTATCCGGCAATGTCGCTCTGGCGAGCTTCGATTACCAGCCTGTCACCAGCAATATGACGGGCGATGAAAGCCAAATCAATCAGGGGCAGAGCGGCAAGGCCTTACAGTCCACCTTGCAGGATTACGCGCCGCAGACACTTTACTATGCGAGCGATGCGGAGCAATTTGGGCATTACGCGCAGCTGCGGCAGCAGGCGCATGATTTACAAGCCAAGCAGTTCAGCGGCGGTGGCGCGGTCAGGGGGCTGCTGCCTGGCGAATGGTTCCGTCTGGACAACCATCCCAACCATGACGGCGACAGCAGCGAGCAACGTGAATTCGTGGTGACCAAACAGAACTTCATCGCTCACAACAACCTTCCCCAAGGACTGAAGCGGCTGCTTCAAACCGCCATCCCTGATCTATCCCAAAGCAAAGAACAAACTGAACCTGCGCCCTACCAAACCACCTTTACCGCTCAACGGCGCGGCATTCCGCTGACGCCGGCATACGCCTATACCCGGCATGCCAAGCCAACGAGTTTGGGCAGCCAGACCGCTACCGTGGTGGGGCCAGCCGGCGAAGAGGTGCATACGGATCAGTTCGGACGCATCAAGGTGCAATTCCATTGGCAGCGTGCTGAAGAACATCCCGGCATCGGCGCGGCGATGGATGACAAGTCCTCTTGTTGGATTCGAGTGGTGATGCCCAGTGCTGGGGCGGCTTGGGGGCATCAGTTCATTCCCCGCATCGGTCAGGAAGTCTTGGTGGATTTTCTGGAAGGAGACATTGACCGCCCGGTGGTTGTTGGCGTGCTCTATAACGGCAGCCACGCCACACCGGACTTTAGCGGCGCAGGGGCTTTGCCAGCGAACAAGACCCTCTCCGGCATCAAGTCCAAAGAGCATCAAGGAGGCGGCTACAGTGAGCTGCTGTTTGATGATACCCCCGGCGAAGTTCGCGCCAAGCTTTCCAGTGAGCCAGGCAAGACCCAGTTGAACCAGGGCTTTTTGACGCATCCCCGCAAAGACGGGAAAGCAGAACCTCGGGGTGAAGGTTTCGAATTGCGATCCGACTTAGCCGGAGCAATTCGAGCTGCTAGAGGAGTTCTTGTTAGTGCGCATGGCCAGCCCAAGGCTCAGGGCGGGCAGTTGGATCGAGATGAATTGATAAGTCAGTTAGAAATGGCCTTGTCGATTGCACAAGAGCTAGCTAAAACCTCAGAGATTCATGAGGCAGAAACTACGGATACAAGGTTACAACAGCAGCTAGTTGAAGATTTAAAACAATGGGAAGCGGGAAGCAACACTTCTAAAGAAGGTAAGAATGGAGGTAAAGGAATGCTGGCGTTGACTGCTCCTCAAGGTATTGCTGTTTCATCGGATTCTAGTATTAATATGGCGGCAGGCTCAAACTATGATCTAGTTACAGCTAAAGATAGTAATGTCAGTGTCGGGCAAAAACTCCGCTTTCGTGTTGGGCAGTCCTTGTCAATATTTGTGCAGCAATTAGGCATGAAATTGATTGCGGCGGCTGGCAAAATTCAGTTGCAAGCCCAAAACGATGAAGTTGAAATTGGTGCGGCTAAAAAATTAATGCTGTACTCCTTAGAGGAGATTGTCCTTTCTGCGCCCAAAATAACAATATCGGCTCAAGGTGCTTCAGCAGCTTATGGTGGTGGTAGTATCATCACTCAAGCCTCTGGTTCTCACACTCAGAAAGCATCTAGTCATTCGATGGAAGGTCCCGGGAATAGTTCGCTACAGCTGCCAAATATGCCTAAGAGTAGTTTTAAAACCAATGAAACTTTTGCGGTTTCAGGCCGCTCTGGTATAGCCCAAACTCAGATTGCGCATGAGCTAAAAAATGGACAGGGGGCTGTTGTTGGAGGCGGGAGTACAGACGCTACAGGGACAACAGAGACTGTTGTAGGAAAAGCCACTGAACAATTAACAATGTTTTTGAATCGGAAATAGTATGACCGCGTGGGTGAATGAAAAGGCTACTCGTCGGATTAAGCTAGAGTTCGATAAAAATGGTAATCCTAAATTTAATTCAACTCAAAGCCCTGAATCCTTTAAGCAATGTGCTCTGTGTGTAAAGCCGCCGCATACGGTGATTCCTATAATTTTTGTTCCGGGAATTATGGGGACAAATCTAAAATTAAGAGGGGGCCGGGGCAATGCTTGGTCTCCTCCTAATGGCGTATTTTCTGGCATTGGTGCCGCAGGGAAAGGCGCTATGCAATCGCCAGGAACTCGCCAAGGTTTGTTTGATCCGAAAGAGACTGAGGTCAATTGGGATGGCCCCTGCGAAGCGCCTTCGGATGTTTTCTGGCTAACATCTGAAGAGGCAAAAAAAAGAGGTTGGGGGGCACTTCATGCAGAAAGCTATCATGGCATTCTGAGTCAATTGGAGATTAGTCTGAATGATCAGTATAGTAAGCCAGGACTTCCTAAAGAGCGTGGCAATTTCCTGCTTCCTGAAATTGGTTTACTGAGTCATCTTGCAGGAGGACACTCCAAAGCGAAACGAGTCAAGGGAGAGCCTGATTATTCTTTTTTGGCTGAAGAAACAGTTACTGCCTGGAATAAAGTACCTAAATCGCTTTCTCAGGAAGATGTTCTTAAACTTGATGATTATTACTATCCGGTCTGGGCGCATGGCTACAATTGGCTTCAAAGTAATGAAGAGTCTGCTCAGTCTCTGATTGTAAAAATTGACGAGATCATTGCTTATTACCAAAAAAGTGATTACTTTCATTGTGATGGTAAAGTGATTCTGATATCCCATTCTATGGGAGGGTTAGTTACACGCCGCGCAGCTCAACTAGCGGAGGATAAGGTATTAGGGATTGTACATGGGGTACAGCCTGTAGCGGGTGCTCCGGTAGTTTATCGACGCTTTCGGGCCGGCACTGAAGTCGGTGGTTTTTTCGATATCGTTGGCGCGGCAACTGCGTCAATTATTGGCTGGAATGCGGCAGATGTTACTCCGACGTTAGCTTGTTCTCCTGGGCCGTTGGAGTTGCTGCCTACAAAGCACTATCCTTCTGGCTGGCTAAGAGTTGTCAAAGGTTCTGGAGCCAGAGAAGAGGTGTTAATTCATCTACCAAAGGCTGATCCTTATGAAGAAATATATAGTAAAACTACTGACGAATGTTGGTGGGGAATGCTTGATCCAGATCTGATTGATCCAGCCAATACAATCAAAACGGTTGCACCTCCTCGACAAGTTTATGAAACGTCTCTTTCTAAGGCTGAACTGTTCCATGATACAGTTGGTCTGTATGCTCATCCCCAGACTTATGGATATTATGGGGCAGATGAGAAAAAATACCGTGCTTTTGGACAAGTAAGCTGGGAGACAGAGAGTTTGCCTGATGACGATGCGCTACCCTTGTTGTTGAATAAGGATAGTGGCCGTAGTCTGACTGGCAAGTCCACAGTTTCACTGTATCAGCAGGAGGGTAGCCCGAAGGTGAAATTGAAGTTGAGAAATGAGCGAAACCAAGCGGGCGATGGTACTGTTCCACTTGATTCTGGTGCTGTGTTAGCGAAATTACAACCAACTCCACAAGCTGTCTTTGAGATGAGAGGGTTTGATCATCAAAAAAGCTATGGAGATAAATTTACAATTAGAGCTACTATTTATGGCATTGCCAGACTAATACAGCTTGCCGAGCCAGCAAAACCTTAAAGGGTTATCTAATGAAGATGCTTGCACTCTCATTATTAATAGTAGCAGGGGGTAGTTCAAACGTAATTGCAGAGGGAGGGGAGATGTTTGAGAAAAGCAAAACTTACTGCTTCGGTCGCTATGTGGTTGATGTTCCGCTCGAGCTGGAATTGATTGGCGGAACAAATAAATATATCTCTGGCTCTATTGACTCTGGGCGTGGCCCACAGAAATTTAAAGAACTTGTTGCAAAATCACTCGAGAAGAGAAAGAGTGAAAATTATAAGCGAGGCTTTAAATATGCCGGATCAGAGTTTGAAGGGGATAACAATAAGAGGATCATAGTCTCCAAGGCTGATTTATACAGCACAACAGCTTACGGAATTGATGCTTATCTGTTGGTTCCATCCACCAGACCCGGTGCGGGAACATATTTTTACACTGGGGGAGAAGGGTTTGATGGGAAAAGCATCTCCCAGACGGTTGAGCAATATAAAAAACTAATGTCAAGCTTGCGATATCGTTCCAGCAATGACATACCAAAAGAGGCTGGGTTTTGTTTTGAGAATGGGTTTGTTGCCGGAGATGGAAAGACTCAGCAGATTGAGAGTGTAAGTTTGAGTTTTACTTTAAAGAAGCATCCGGATGTTTTCGTCCGCCTATCAAGTGATGTTTACTTCAGGCAGGAAAAAACATTGCTAGATAGAAGCGATGAACGTTATAAGTCATTCCCCAAAGAAGTGCTAGCCAAAATAAATACGCTGCGTTCAGGCGTGAGAGATGTGAATGGAAATAAAGGTGAAGAGTCTCTAAAAATATTTCCTTCAGATGATGGAATGGGAAAGGTGTACGGTTTTTATTGGGAGACTTTGGGAGAGATTGGCAATGCTTTAAAGCCAAGTGTGCATCTTGAAGTTAGCACAGGTGAAGTGGGGGCAGGCCAGTCAATTCCATCAACTATAACTCAAAAAGAAGCTCTAGCTTTATACGAGGCTGTAGTGAAATCTATTCGTTTTCGGTCTTATAATTAATTGAGCCAATTTTTATGATGAGCATTTCAAGGATTGTTTCCCGCTTTGGGATTTTGTCAGCTGTATTAATTGTGACAGGTTGCGCCCTTAATGGGCCGCTTGAACCTGAGGCGATCCGCGCCGCGATGAAAGCGACTTATCAGTGTCATTCATCGCCAATTGAGAAAGTGGGGCAAGGCGAGCAAGGTGTAAATAAAGGCTGCTATTTTGTGCTGCATAGCCCGGAGATGGGGAGGGTGCTCAAAAATACTCCTTATCTACTTCAGGTCCATGATCCGAAGTCCAGCGGCGAAGCTCCTGCGATTTCATTGCAGGGACGGACGGATGGCCAAGGAAGAAGTCAATTTGTATCACCCCCTTTTGATATTGATGTGAATGCAGTGCGCTTTGTAGAAGTTGTGGGCAGCGGGAACTATCGGGGCAACTTTACCTTGGTTTCAAGAAGCGGCAAGCCATCTAGCGGGGCTGGATACAAGTTGTTGGCATGCGGGAAAGAAGTATATAAATCCCGTGCAGACTATCACGGTGAAACAGTGGTTTATCAAACGCAAGATCGCTGTGACTTTTCAATGCAACTTACAAGGTGAGCACGGAGCAGCTTTGCTCTAGGTTCAAGTAAATTCTTTTAAAAGATAGGCACTGATGTTACCTAACGAGGTGTAACTTCAGCGCCTGTCTTTGGCTTTTGTGCTATTGAACAGAAAAACACAATCGTGCTCAGTATGATCTTTGCCAAGAGATATGTGATAGTCCTATGTTTTTGAAATTTAATTGGCCGATTGCAACAAATAGTGGACTCAATGGGTAGGTTCCAGACCCATAGCTCCTAGATGTTGATGAGTTAGTGTGGCCGGTGAGGGCATCGTGTGTTTCTTCATCTACCTCAGCTTCTCTGCATATGTCCTTGAAGCTATGCCGGAATGAGTGAAACACCATGCGCTTGTCTGTAATTCCTAATTGCTTTCTACACCACTTTCCCCACCACTGTGACCATAGAGATGAACGCTTTCCATATTTGTCGGGCGTTAATTCTGGGAATAGGTATCCAGTGGGAGGCAGTGTCTCTAGGTAATTGCCAAATCCCATTCGTTCCAGTTCCGAATGAAGAGGAACTCGACGCCTTGACTCGTTGGTTTTCACTGAACCTTCATCGTCTCTGTCCGTGATATGAATATGCCGCCCTAGGCTATCCTTAACAATGTCCGATACTTTGAGTTGAGCCAGCTCTTCTAGCCTTGCTCCCGTAAATAGGCCCAACAGCGGCAGCCAGAAAGCTGTTTCTCCCTTGCCAGCTACAGGCCGTGCATTTTCGGTGGCGTAGATCGGGCTGTTGAAGATAGCTTGGAGTGCCTTCAGGTCATAGGAGGTCCGCGACTCTTTTTGAACTTTTCCGACTACGACGCGGACGGAGGCGATGGGGTTTTGTTCGATGTAATCGTTTTGTGCAGCCCAATTCAGTAGCGTTTTCAAGAACGCCAGGTGCTTGGAATTGATCGTTTTGGCGGAGAGGCCTTTCTGCAAGAGGGCTTCCTTGTACTTGAGGCCATGTGCTTTAAGTATCTGCTTGACTGGTAGGGTGCCGATGCAATCATGAAAACGGTTAACCACTTGAAGCATATCGTCAAATGATTTGCTTTTCAGCTTCCGTTCGGTTTGGTATTTGTTGAGAATATCTACTAGAGTCGGCGCTCCCTTGCTGGCTATGGCCGCCCTAGCCTGTAAAGGGGCCAAAGAGGGCATAGGCACATCGTCGACTACTTCGCCCTCGTGGCGGGCTTTCAAGGCATCTACGGTGCGTTTGTATGCCTTGGATGCGGCTGAGACGAGCCTCTTGTAGTCGACAGAGCTTGTATCCAACTCGATGCCTTCAAAGCGGAGGCTGTCTTCAAGGGCATTTACAACTGACCAAGTGTCTCCTCGAGCGATGGCCGCACGTGCATCTTGATCCAGCCGGGAGAGATCGTCTCCTAGTTGTTCATATCTCGCGTTGTCCAGGCCCTGTGATCGTAACTCGCTATCGAACGTCATCATACGAGATTGGTGCATATGAATGATGCGGCTTATGTCATCGTCTGAGAGGGCTACGACTACAGTGGCCTTGTCCTTGGCGCGAAGTTCGGCAAACTGATCGTCCCACTCCACGCGTATTCTTGCGGCAAGGCGGTTCGCCTCTCGGAGGTCTCGTGTTTGCAGTGAGCGCCACACGTCTTTTTTGCCGTTGAAATGGGGGCGTAAATCAGTAGGGATCGTGATGCGGAAGTAGTAGACTGAAGAGCCTGTGCGGCGGAGTACATTGGTATGCTTAGGCATGTCTGGCATGGGGCCAAGTGTAGCACACAACTGTAGCAGTTGGCCTGGAATGGCCTTTGAAATCAGTAAGTTATTGAGGCTTAACAGATTTAATGGTGCGAAAGGAGAGACTCGAACTCTCACGCCTTGCGGCGCTGGAACCTAAATCCAGTGCGTCTACCAATTCCGCCACTTTCGCTTTGATGCCGCTTGCAAATTAGACCGAAAGCCCTCATTTGCAAGGGAGTGCAAGAATACCCGAAGCGTTTGCGAGGCGCAAGCCGGGCCGTCGGGAAACTTATTGCCACGGCGGCTGTCACTGTCGGTACAATTTGATAAAAATCCCTTTGGAGAAAGGCTTAATTATGCACCCGAACCTTGAGACGGCTTATCAGACGACCGGTATGGCCGAGGTACGCCATAAGGTTCTTCGCAATACTTATGGTTTGCTGGGCTTGTCGATGATCCCCACGGTGATGGGGGCCATCGTCGGCACCAATATGAATTTCGGCTTCCTGGCCGGCAGCCCCATCATCGGCATGCTGGCGATCCTGGCCGTGTTTTACGGCCTGGTGTTCGCCATCGAGAAAAACCGCTACAGCTCGGCCGGCGTGTTCCTGATGCTGGGCTTCACCTTCCTGATGGGCTTGCTGTTGGGGCCCTTGCTGCAACTGGCGTTCAAGTTTTCCAACGGCGGCCAGCTGATCATGACCGCGGGCGCGGCCACCGCGCTGGTGTTTTTCGTGATGGCGGGCATCGCCACCACCACCAAGCGTGATCTGAGCGGCCTGGGCAACTTCCTGACCGTGGGCGCGATTGTGCTGATGGTGGCGGTGGTGGCCAACATCTTCCTGCGCATGCCGGCTTTCCAACTGATGATCTCCGCGGCTTTCGCGCTGTTCAGCTCGCTGATGATTCTGTGGCAGGTCAAGGTGGTGGTGGATGGCGGCGAGGACAGCTATATTTCCGCCGCGCTGTCGATCTACATCAGCATCTACAATCTGTTCACCAGCTTGCTGCAATTGCTGCTGGCCTTCGCCGGCGAGCGCGACTAAAACCCGCGCCGGCATCGCCTTCCAATCAAAACGCCCCGTCCGGGGCGTTTTTTTTGTTCCTTTTCTTTCCCTTTTCAGCGCTTTTGTCTGACAAATCCTGACCTTGCCCATGGCCGAAAGCCGGCCGCGCCGCACTTGCCCGGCGTGGGCCAAGTGCCTGTCCCTGTCGGCGGCTTGGTGAGTAAGCGGTTGATTTAGACCGGGTTTTATCTGTTTTGTTACGGGCTTATGTCATATTTGCAAATGGGAATTATTGCATTTTGCATTATGAAAATTTTATATACGATCAAAATTGCTAGGACTTTGGCATTTATGCTTTTGATGGTTCACTGCATTGGCCGGTACGCAATGTTGCGAAAGGAAGGCGGATGGAATCTCCGCTTCGTCCGTCGCTTGGCGGGCCGGCATTGGCGCCGCCGGCTTGCGTTTGGCAGGGTTTGACATCGAGTCCAGGTGTCGATGGCAGGCGCGGGCGGCGGGGCCACGCGATTTCGCGGCCGCTGGCAGGTGGCTGCGGATGGCCGGGAGCGATGGGGTGGCAGCCCCGGACTCACGGCGGTTTTTCTCAATCGACCGTAGTTTCGACACTTAGGAGATGCAATGCGTATCCATATCACGGTGGGCGCGGTTTCGTTGGCCCTGGCGTCCCTGGCCGGCCAGGCCGCCACGCCCTTGCAGCCGGGAGACCCGCTGGTTTCCCAACAATGGTTCTTGCAAAACACAGGGCAAAACGCGTTTTCGCAACGCGGCGGCGTGGCCGGCATTGATCTGAACCTGGCGCTCAGCCACTCGCGCAATATCCTGGGCCGCGGCGTGACGGTGACCGTCATCGACGACGGCCTGGAAATCCGCCACCCGGACCTGGCGGGCAATGTGGTGCCCGGTTCCAAGAACCTGGCCAACAACAGCGACGACCCGACCCCCAGCCTGGCCACCGACAGCCACGGCACGGCCGTGGCCGGCATCGCCGCCGCGGTGGGTTTCAACAATCTGGGCGGCCGCGGCGTGGCGCCGTCGGCCAGCCTGAACGGTTTCAACTGGCTGAAGGCGCAAACCACCGCCGGCTGGATGCTGTCGCACGGAAAATCGTCGAGCGATGGCGCCGGCCAGTCGTCCACCAGCTCCCGGGTGTTCAACCAGAGCTATGGCAGTTCGGCGATCCGCTCGATTCCGGGCAACCCGGACACCGATATGACGCTGCGGGTGCGCGACGAAGCGCACGAGGACGTCAGCCTGCGCAGCAACGGCGGCAAGGGCGCGGTATTCGTCAAGTCGGCGGGCAATGCTTTCAGCAGCTTCCAGTCCGGCACCGGCAGCGATGGCAAGCCCACTTACATCCTGGCCAAGTCCGGCAACGACGGCCTGCCGATGCAGGATTCCAATCTGACCACCGACAACAGCAACTACTGGAACGTGGTGGTGTCGGCGCTGAACGCCGACGGCGTGCGCTCGTCCTACTCCTCGGTGGGCGCCAACGTGCTGTTGACCTCGCCCGGCGGCGAGTACGGCACCGCCAGCCCGGCGATGGTGACCACCGATCTGGTGGGTTGCGACCGCGGTTCCAACTCCACGCTGCGTCCGTCCACCAATCAGTTGCACGGCGGCACTACGCTGGACCCGAACTGCGATTATCGCGGCACCATGAACGGCACCTCCGCCGCGGCGCCGGCGGCTTCCGGCTCGTTCGCGTTGCTGATGGCGGCGTATCCCAATCTGAGCGCGCGCGATGTGCGCCACTTGCTGATCAAATCGGCGCGCAAGGTGGATGCCAACCATCCGGGCGTAACGCTAGCGTTCAAGGACGCCAAGGGCGGAGCGCACAGCTACCAGGCCTTGCCGGGATGGCGTAACAACGCCGCCGGCCTCGCTTTCCACCCGTTCTACGGCTTTGGCCTGATCGACGTGGACAAGGCGGTGGAACTGGGCCGCAACCACACGCCGCTGACGGCGTTGGAGAAGACGCGCTGGCAGACGGTGTCGGTGATGAAGGCGATTCCCGACGCCAATGAAGCCGGGGTGGAGAGCGCGTACAATCATGCCGATGACCTGACGGTGGAAGCGGTGCAGGTGCTGGTGGACGCGCAGCACGGCCGCGCCAACGACCTGGCGGTGGAGCTGATTTCGCCGGCCGGCACCCGCTCGGTGCTGCTGTCGCCGCGCACCAGCCTGGTGAATGAAAACTATGGCTTGAATCAGCAGCGTCTGCTGTCCAACCACTTCTACGGCGAATCGGCGCGCGGCCAATGGCGGCTGCGCGTGATCGACACCAATGGCGCCGAGTACTTCTATGACTACCGCGACGGTCAAGGCCAGCGCACGCTGAGCCTGCCCAACGCCACCGGCACGCTGCGGTCTTGGTCCATCCGCTTCATCGGCCACAAAGGAGCATAACGATGAAACATTCCCTGATTCTGGCCGGCCTGCTGGCGCTGGCCGCCGCGGCCCAGGCCGCCGACGTTCCGTCCTTCAAGCAGAAGCCGGACGGCCAGCCGCTGGTGATCAACGGCAAGACTTATTACAAGCAGGCGGCTCCGGCCGGCAAGCTGCCGCTGGGCGTCAGCGCCCGCTCGGCGGCGAGCGAGGGCGGCGTGACGCTGAAGCGCGGCGATGTGCTGCGCTCGGAGGGCGAAGTGGCGCCGTCCAAGGCCAGCGGCGTGGTGATGGTCAAGCTGGCTTCGCCGCGCGACGAGGCCGCGGTGGCGCGCGACCACAGCCTGAGCGTGCGTTACCGCACCCAGAGCGTGGTGGTGTTCGACGCGCCGGCCCAGGCCGAGCTGCTGTCCTTGCAGCAGCGCCTGGCCGCGGACAAGCGCGTCAAGCAGGTGCAGTTGGAGGTGTTCAGCAATAGCGAGTTGCCGCAGTAAGGGCGTTCGCCAGTCCAAAGGACGACGCCGGCCCAGGGCCGGCGTTTTTCATGCCGCGGCGTTTTGCGTGTGCAAATGGCGCGCGCTTTGGCCCAGATCTTCCAGCAAATGGTCCAGCCGCGCGATGGCGTCGGCGATGGCCTGGGTTTCGCCGGACAGGCTGCGCGTGGATTCTCCCACCGCGGTGATGTCGCTGGCGAACTGGGCGAAGCCGCGATTCTGATTGGCTTCCGCCTGCGACATCTGGCTGAGCAGGCTGGCCAGTTCGCCGGTTTCGCCTATGATGCCGGACAGCTTGCGCTGGGCGTCCAGCGAGTTGTCGCGGCCGGCCTGCATCTGCTGATTGCCGTCGCGCATCGCCAGCAGCGCTTGATTGGTGCCGTCGACGATCAGGCGGATTTTCTGCTCTATGTCCAAGGTGGCGTTCTGGGTGCGCTCGGCCAGCTTGCGCACCTCGTCGGCCACCACCGCGAAGCCGCGGCCCAATTCGCCGGCGCGCGCCGCCTCGATGGCGGCGTTGAGCGCCAGCAGATTGGTCTGGTCGGCGATGTCGCGGATCAGTTGCACGATGCCGCTGACCTCGGCGCTGCGTTCGCCTAATTGTTCCAGCCGGCCGGAAGCCAGCGCGATCACCTCGCCGGCCTTGCTCAGCTGGCGCACCGCCTGGTCCATCGCCGCGCCGCCGCCCAAGGCCGCCTGGCCGGCGGTATGGGCCAATTGGGTGGCGGTCACCGATTGCTCGGCGTTCTGGCTGGTGACCACCGCCATCTGCTGGGCGATCACCACCATGTCCTCGGAGCGTTCGCGCTGGCTGGCCATGGTGTCGGCCATATTGCCGGTGCTGCCGGCGATGTCGCGGCTGGCGCTGGACGCGGCCTGGATGGACTGGGTCAGTTGGGCCATCAGTTGCCGCATCGCTTGCTGAGCCTGTTCGGCCTCGCGCCGCGCGCTTTCCAGTTTCTCGAAGCTTTTGACCTTGGCCTTGTCGAAAGCCAGCGCCAGCGCCAGCACCACCAGGGACAGGCCGGCCAGAGACTTGGCCTGCAGCTTGGGGATTTCCGCGTGGGGAATCGGGTTGGCCGGCAGCAGGCCCTGGGCGCTCAGCCATAGGAACAGGCCGATGGCGGCCACGGTCAGCGCCAGCCAGACCATGCCGGAGACGCGGGTGGCGACGAAGACGGCGGTGAAGGGAATGGCGGCGAACCAGACGATGCTGGTGGATTGGATGCCGCCGTTGACGTAGACCATCCAGCACACCATCGCGTACATGCAGCTGGTGATGAATTCCGCGCTGAAGCGCACCGCGCCACTGAGCTTGAGCAGCAGCGGCCCCAGCAGCAGGCCCAGGCCGCCGAGCGCGATGCCGGCGGCCATCGCGCGGTGGCCCAGTTGCAGGTATTCGACGGCGAATAGCGGCGCCACCAGGCCGGCCAGCAGGCCGACGCCGACGACGGTGCGGCCGCGGATCGCCTGTTCCGGAGATAGGCGGACGCGGTCCGGGATGAACCATTCGGTGATGGTTTGAATCGACATGGAGTGCCCCTCTGATGCGTTGTAGACGCGGCTGCGGACGCAGCTTGTTGTTGTGCGGCTCTTATGGCGCTCCAATGTAAAACAATTGTTTGAATTAACGCAATGGCATGAACGGGCAGGGCGGCACAGGGGAGGGGCGCTGTTGCGCGGAATGGCGAAACCGCCTGCCGGGCGGCAGGCGGTTGGATAGGGAGGCTGGGCTTAGATGGACTCGCCTTGCTCCGCCTGCAGCGCAGTCAGGGCGATGGTGTAGACGATGTCGTCCACCAGCGCGCCGCGCGACAGGTCGTTGACCGGCTTGCGCAGGCCTTGCAGCATCGGGCCCACCGATACCACATTGGCCGAGCGCTGCACCGCCTTGTAGGTGGTGTTGCCGGTGTTGAGGTCCGGGAACACGAACACGGTGGCGCGTCCGGCCACCGCGCTGTCCGGTGCTTTCTGGCGGCCGACGGATTCCACGCTGGCGGCGTCGTACTGCATCGGGCCGTCAATCATCAGGTCCGGCCGCTTTTCCTTGGCGATGCGGGTGGCTTCGCGCACTTTCTCCACGTCCGAGCCGCTGCCGGAGGAGCCGGTGGAGTAGGAGATCATCGCCACTCGCGGCGGAATGCCGAAGGCGGCGGCGGAATCCGCCGACTGAATGGCGATGTCGGCCAACTGTTCGGCGTCCGGGTCCGGGTTCACCGCGCAGTCGCCGTAAACCAGCACCTGTTCCGGCATCAGCATGAAGAACACGCTGGACACGATGCGGGCTCCCGGCGCGGTCTTGATCAGCTGCAGGGCGGGGCGGATGGTGTTGGCGGTGGTGTGCACCGCGCCGGACACCAGGCCGTCCACTTCGTCCAGCGCCAGCATCATGGTGCCCATCACCACATTGTCTTCCAATTGCTGTTCGGCCATGGGCGCGTTCAGACCCTTGCTCTTGCGCAGCTCCACCATGGGCGGCACATAACGGCCGCGCACCTCGTTGGGATCAATGATTTCCACCGACTCCGGCAGCGTCACGCCCTGGGCTTCCGCCACTTGCAGGATTTCGGCGCGCTGGCCGATCAGCACGCAGCGGGCGATGCCCTTCTCGTGGCAGATGGCGGCGGCCTGGATGGTGCGCGGCTCGTTGCCTTCCGGCAGCACGATGCGTTTATTCGCCTTGCGCGCCTTTTCCATCAACTGGTAGCGGAAGGCAGGCGGCGGCAGGCGCAGTTCCTGAGGCGTGCCGATGTATTGCTTCAGCGGCGCCACGTTCAGGTGCTCGGCGACGAATTCGATCACGCGTTCCATGCGCTCGCGGTCGTCGGACGGCACTTGCAAGCTCATATTATTGAGCGCGCTGCTGGTATCGAAGGTGTTGGATTCGCTGGCCATCACCGGCATGCCGCTGGTGAAGGCCTGCTGGCACAGCAGCATGATGCGCGGGTCCGGCATCGAATCGCAGGTCAGCAACAGGCCGGCCAGCGGCACCCCGTTCATCGCCGCCATCGCGGTGGCCAGCACGATGTCCTCGCGGTCGCCCGGGGTGATGATCAGCGCGCCGGGCTTGAGCAGGTGCACGATATTGGGCACGGTGCGGGCGGTCACCACCATGGTGCGCACGCGGCGGCTGGTCAATTGGCCGGCGTGCAGCAGCCGCGCCTTCAAGTGATTGGCCACGTCCAGCGTGCGTGGCGCCAGCAGTTCCGGCTCGTGTGGAATGGCGCCCAGCATCGGCAGCCGCGCCTTTTTCATCAGGCTGCTGCTCTCCAGCACCTCGGTGGCGATGCCCTGGGCGTCCTGGTCCTTGGGCACCCGGTTGAGGATGTAGCCGGCGATCTGGCCGCCCTGGCCGCCGCCAAAGGCCTGGATGCTCATTTCCAGTTGCTCGGCGATTTCATGGCTGGCCAGATTGTCGGCGGCGCTGACCAGGATGGTCTGCGCCTGCAGATTGCGCGCGATCTTGGTGTTGAGGAAGGTGGAGAACACCTGCTTCTGGTCCGGCACCAGGCCTTCCACCAGCACCACGTCCACCTGATTGGCCGCCTGTTGGTACAGGCTGACCACTTCTTCCATCAATTGATCCACCTGACCCTTGGACAGCAGGTGCTCGACCCGCTCCATCGGAATCGGTTCCGGCGGGTTGAGCCGGCAGATGGCGCGCGCGAAATGAGTGGAGCGCTCCGGCTCCTTGGGGTCGGCGCCCTGGGCGATGGGCTTGACGAAGCCGACGCGCAGGCCGGCCTGTTCCAGGCTGTGAATGGCGCCCAGCGCCACCGAGGTCAGGCCGGCATTGAAGCCGATGGGAGCGAGGAAGAAGGTTTGCATGTTTTCAGAGGCTTTCCTGTGGCGCGCGGCGGGAGCGGGCGCGATAGACTGCCGCGAACCGACAAGGCGGCAAGGCTGGCTGTAGGCGCAACACGCGCGAGATCATTAAATTGGGCATTTGAGCAAAAATCCGCATTTTTCCGCCATGGCGGCCGCGCAGGCGGCCGTGGCGGCGGGAAGGGTTTTCCCGCCGGCGCCGCCTAGGCATTCCAATCGGTATAGCATTGCCGGACTGCCGCGTCAGCGCAGGGGCGCGACTGGCGCGAAACATGGCTGCGGCTGGTTTTGCGCGGCGCTCATTGCAACTGGCCGCACATCGGCTACAGTCCAGATGGGGCGTTGGCGCCAAGCCTGGCGCGCAAGGGCGACGACCATGGCGGCGATTATAGCACCGCGAATTAACCGACTCTAATGTTGCAATGCAATGTTATTGATAAAGCGTTGATTTCTATCAAAAATATCATTCCAAATATTATTTGGATCGCGCAAGCTGATGTTTTTGCGCCAAAAACCCGCTGACGCGAGAGAGGAAAGGCTTGCCCCGGTGGGGGGGCGGGGGCATAATCCGCCCCTCTGTCGCAAGGTTCGGCCTTGTTTTTGTTGATTGTTTTTGATAGTCCCGCAAACTCGTTTCAAGCGAGATTCGGCTGGTCTTATATCTTCTACCACGGAGGTGTGGGAATAATGTCTGATCTGGCTTCCGCGCAGTTGCTTCAAGCTTCTGCTGCTCAGCTACCCGTCTATACCTATTTCGATCCTGCCTATTACGCTCAGGAACAGCGGCTGCTGTTTGGAGACGCGCCCATCTACTATGGCCATGAGCTGATGACGCCGAACGCCGGCGATTATCAGACCCTGGACTGGATGGGCCACGGCAAGATGCTCAAGAATGTGGATGGCCGGATCAAGCTGATCTCCAATGTCTGCCGTCACCGCCAGGCCATCATTTATAAAGGCCGCGGCAACGGCAACCATATCGTTTGCAATCTGCACGGCTGGACCTATGACGCCGAGGGCGCCTTGCTGGGCGCGCCGCATTTCCCGGAAACGCCGTGCCTGAAGCTGAACCAGACCGAGCTGACGCGCTGGAACGGCCTCTTGTTCGACGCGCGCCGCGATGTGGCGCGCGATCTGGAAAACCTGGGCGTGGCCAAGCATATGCGCTTTGACGGCTACGCCTACCACTCCAGCCATCTGAGCGAGTACGACTTCAACTGGAAGACCTTCATCGAAGTGTATTCCGAGGATTACCACGTCGATCCCTTCCACCCCGGCCTGGGCAATTTCGTCGATTGCGGCGACCTGAAATGGGAGTGGGGCGCGCAATACCATGTGCAGACCGTGGGCGTGAAGAACAAGCTGGCCACCTCCGGCTCCCGTGTCTACGGCAAGTGGCACGAGGAAGTCCGCCGCCGCTACGCCGACCAGCAGCCGGAGTTCGGCGCCATCTGGCTGACCTACTACCCCAACATCATGGTGGAGTGGTATCCGCACGTGCTGGTGGTCAGCGTGGTGATGCCGCGCGGCCCGGAGCAGTGCACGGTGCTGACCGAGTTCTACTACCCGGAGGACGTGGTGTGGTTCGAGCCGGAGTTCATCGAGGCGGAGCAGGCGGCTTATTTCGAAACCGCCAAGGAAGACGACGAGATCTGCTACCGCATGCACGAAGGACGCCGCGCGCTGTGGTTGCGCGGCGAAAGCGAGGTGGGGCCTTACCAATCGCCCACCGAGGAAGGCATGCAGCACTTCCACGAGTTCTACCGCGGCAAGATGGGCGCGGCGCTGGCTGGTTAAGCTGCGGCTTGCGGTGTCATAATGCGAAGGCGCGGACGGGGTCCGCGCCTTTCTTATTCTGGTTTGCCCGATTCCATGCTTAAAACGCTTTTTCGCTGTTTGCCCTTGTTATTGGTCTTGCAGGTCCCTCTGGCGCAGGCCGCCGTCTATGCCGATGCCGCCAGCCGGGTGCGTTTCAACGTCCCGCCGGGCTGGAAGGTGCGGCCCAGCGTGGTGGATGGCCAGCGCGTGCTGCGGGTGGTGCCGCCCAAGGCGGACCAGCGCGAGCGGGCCGCCATCGATGTGCAGATCATCGCGCGCAAGTCCGGGCGCGGCGACACGCTGGCGCGGCTGGCGCAGAAATACCGCCGCGAGGATGGCGACCGCGAAGCCGCCAACTTCGTGCGCAGCAACAGCCGCAACGGCCGGCTGGTCACCGAATACCGCGACGGCCGCCTGGTGTCCAACCGCTTGTGGATCGTCCGCCATAATCTGCACGTGTTCCAGTTGGGCGACAAGAAGCGGGTGGCCGAGGCGCGCTGCACCGCCAACGCGTCCGAATTCAAGACTTACCGCCGTCAGATGGAGTCCATCTGCCTGTCGCTGGAATGGCTGAAGCGATGACGCCGGCCTGGCGCGACGGCGCGCTGACGCTGGGACGGCGTTTGCGCCAGGGCCGCTTGGGCGCCGGCTGGATGGTGGTGGCGGCCTTGTGCTTCGCGCTGATGAGCATGTTCGTCAAGCTGGGCGCCGCCACTTTTGGCTCCACCGAGCTGCTGTTCTGGCGCACCGCCATCGGCGCGCTGACCTTGGGCGCGGCGATGGCCTGGCGGCGGCAATCGCCGCTGACGCCGCATTGGCGCGGCCACATCAAGCGCAGCTTTGTTGGCTATGCGTCCATGGTGGCGCTGTTCTACGCGCTGACCCGGCTGCCCTTGTCCACCGCGGTGACGCTGAATTACACCTCCTCGCTGTTCTTCGCCTTGCTGTGCGTGGTCAAGCTGAAGGACAGGCTGACGCCGCGCACCGGGCTGGCCTTGCTGCTGGGCTTTGTCGGCATCGTCGTGCTGCTGCGGCCCACTTTCAGCTCGGCACAGTGGCTGGCCGGTCTGATCGGCCTGACGTCCGGCATCAGCGCCGGCTACGCGGTGTTTCAGGTGCGCGAGCTGGGCCAGATGGGGGAGCCATCCTGGAAAGTGGTGTTCTGGTTTTTCGCTATTTCCAGCCTGTTCGGCGGCATTTGGCTCATCCTGGGGCCGGGCTTCAGCGCGGTGACGGCGGATAATGTCTTGCCGCTGCTCGGCGTCGGCGTTTGCGGCATGCTGGGCCAGTTGGCGATGACTCGCGCTTACAAGGACGGGCGCAAATACCTGGTGGCCAGCTTTGGCTATCTGACGGTGCTGTTTTCCGTGCTGCTGGGCGTGGTGCTGTGGGGCGATCCGCTGAGCGCCTGGTCGCTGGCGGCGATGGCCCTGATTGTGGGGTCCGGCCTGATGGCGGCCCTGCGTTGAAGCAGGGCTTGAGGGTTCAACAAGAATGAATAAGGATAATGTGGTTTGACTAGTGCAAAGTGGCGCCTGGGTTCGGGCTGGATGGTGGTGGCTGCGGTGTTTTTCGGCCTGATGGGGGTGTTCGTCAAGCTGGGCGCCGAATATTTCTCCTCCACCGAGCTGGTGTTCTGGCGCACGCTGATGGGCGTGGTCACCCTGGGGGCGGCGGCGCTGTGGCGGCGCGATCGCTTCGCCACGCCCTTGCTGCGCTACCACGTGCAGCGCGGCCTGATCGGCTATGTCTCGATGCTATTGTATTTCTACGCCATCGCCCATCTGCCCTTGTCCACCGCGGTGACGCTCAACTACACCTCGCCGATGTTCCTGGCGCTGCTGTCGGTGGTGCTGCTGCGCGAGCGCCTGCCCAAGCAGGCGTTGGCCGGCCTGGCGCTGGGTTTTGTCGGCGTGGTGCTGTTGCTGCGTCCCACGCTGTCCAGCGAGGCCTGGGTGGCCGGCCTGCTCGGCGTCGGTTCCGGCCTGCTGGCCGGCTGGTCTTATCTGCACGTGCGCGAACTGGGCCGCCAGGGCGAGCCGGAGTGGAAGGTGGTGTTCTATTTCGCGCTGATCTCCACGCTGGGCGGCCTGCTGCTGATGCTGTTCGAAAGCTGGCATCCGGTGACGCTGCAGAACGCCTGGCTGCTGCTGGGCCTGGGCGCCACCGCCACCATCGCCCAATTGGCGATGACCCGCGCTTATAAAGTGGGACGCAAGCTCTTGGCCGCCAATCTGTCCTATCTGACCGTGGTGTTTTCCACCCTGTTGGGCGTCGGCCTGTGGGGCGACCCGCTCAGCGCCGCCAGCCTGGCGGCGATGGGTTTGATCATCGTCAGCGGCATGCTGGCCAGCCGGCGTTAAGCTGGGAGCGAAACCCGGCGCTGCACCGGGCCAGTCTGGGAGAGCGACGATGGCGGTACCGGCGGACAAGGCGGCCTTGCTGGCGGCGATGCGGGACGAATACCGGCGCTTGCGCGCGGTGCTGGCGCGGGTGCCGCCGGAGCGTACCTTCATTCAGGAACTGGACGGACACGCCAAGAACAGCCAGATGAGCGCGGCGGACCTGCTGGCCTACCTGCTGGGCTGGCAGGCATTGGTGCTGAAGTGGCACCGGCTGGAGCGGGAAGGCTTGCCGATAGACTTTCCCGACACCGGCTACCGCTGGAACCAACTGGGCCTGCTGGCGCAGAAGTTCTACCGCGATTACCAAGGAATCGGAGACTGGGCGCGGCTATGCGCGCTGCTGGACGACAGTCAACGCCAAGTGGAGGCGCTGGTGGAGAGCTACTCCGACGAGGCGCTGTACGGCCGCCCCTGGTACGACAAGTGGACGCGCGGGCGGATGATTCAGTTCAACACCGCCTCGCCCTGCCGCAACGCCCGCGGGCGCTTCGCCGCCTGGCTCAAGACGCTGCCGCCGACCGCCTGAAAAAGCTTGCCGCGCCAGTGCTGCCCGGCCTTAAAATGAAAGCGACACCGCATAAAGGAGAAGCACATGATCTCGATACGCGAACAACACTATGGCCTGGACGTGGCGCTGTACAACGAATTCACGCTGGCGGATTTCAAGTTGCTGGAAGAAGCGCTACTCAAGCGCCAGTCCGAGTGCGACAAGCCGGATCTGCTATTGGACCTGAGCGAGCTGAAGGACTTCACGCTGGACATGGCGCTGGAAGAGGTCAAATTCATGCGCGCGCATGAAAACCATGTCGGCCGCGTGGCGCTGGTGGTCAGCGATGTGTGGATCAAGCTGGCCGCCCACATCGCCGGCCTGCTGTCCAATACCCACACCCAGTATTTCGACACCGCCGAGGAAGCCCAGGCCTGGCTGGAGCGGCCGGTGGCCGCCGGTACCTAATGCCGGTTCCGGGACGTCCGATGCGGCGTCCCGGTTGATTTTGTCGGCGATGGCGGTAGAGTAGCGGTTTTTGTTCAACTCGAAAGAATAAAAACCGATGTTGAAAAGCATTTCCAACCGTCTGGCGGCGGAACTCTCCGTCCGCGAGGCGCAAGTATCCGCCACCATCGAACTGATAGACGGCGGCGCCACCGTTCCCTTCATCGCCCGCTACCGCAAGGAAGTCACCGGCGGCCTGGACGACACCCAGCTTCGCACCCTGGCCGAGCGCCTGGTGTATCTGCGCGAACTGGACGAGCGCCGCGTCAGCATCCTCGGCAGCATTTCCGAGCAAGGCAAGCTGAGTCCCGAACTGGAGGCCGCGCTCTACGCCGCCGACAACAAGACCACGCTGGAAGACCTGTACCTCCCCTATAAACCCAAGCGCCGCACCAAGGCGCAGATCGCGCGCGAAGCCGGGCTGGAGCCGCTGGCCGACGGCTTGCTGACCGACCCGAGCCAGGACCCCAACGCCGCGGCGGCCGCCTATGTCAACGCCGAGGCCGGCGTGGCCGATGCCAAGGCGGCGCTGGACGGCGCGCGCGCCATCCTGATCGAGCGCTTCGCCGAGGATGCCGAACTCCTGGGCCAATTGCGCGAAAAGCTGTGGAGCGAGGGCGAGCTGGCCGGCCAGGTGGTGGCCGGCAAGGAGCACGAGGGCGCCAAGTTCTCCGATTATTTCGAGCACCGCGAAGCGATTCGCTCCACCCCATCGCACCGTGCCTTGGCGCTGTTGCGCGGCCGCAACGAGGGCGTGCTCAGCCTGACGCTGAAGTACCAGCCGGATGAGACTCCGATCACCGAGCGCTCCGCCTACGAGCAGTTGATCGCCGCGCGCTTCGGCGTGCGCGACGCCGGCCGCCCGGCCGACAAATGGCTGCTGGACGGCGTGCGCCTGTGCTGGCGCGCCAAGATCTTCCTGTCGCTGGAACTGGAACTGGTGTCGCGGCTCAAGGACGCCGCCGACGCCGAGGCGATCAAGGTGTTCGCCGACAATCTGCACGACCTCTTGCTGGCGGCCCCGGCCGGCCAGCGCGCCACGCTGGGCCTGGATCCGGGCCTGCGCACCGGCTGCAAGGTGGCGGTGGTGGACGGCACCGGCAAGCTCTTGGACACCGCCACCATCTACCCGCATGAGCCGCGCCGCGATTGGGACCGCTCGCTGGCGGTGCTGGGCGCCTTGTGCGCGCGCCACCGCGTGGATCTGATCGCCATCGGCAACGGCACCGCCAGCCGTGAAACCGACAAGCTGGCGCAGGAACTGATCCGCGCCTATCCGCAGCTGGGCATGACCAAGATCGTGGTGTCCGAGGCCGGCGCCTCGGTGTACTCGGCCTCGGAACTGGCGGCGCGGGAATTCCCGGACCTGGATGTGTCGCTGCGCGGCGCGGTCTCCATCGCCCGCCGCTTGCAGGACCCGCTGGCCGAGCTGGTGAAGATCGATCCCAAGTCCATCGGCGTCGGCCAGTACCAGCACGACGTCAACCAGAGCCAGCTGGCGCGCGCGCTGGACGCGGTGGTGGAAGATTGCGTCAACGCCGTCGGCGTCGACGTCAACACCGCCTCGGCGCCGCTGCTGACCCGCATCTCCGGCCTCAACGCCACGCTGGCGGCCAATATCGTGTCCTACCGCGATCAGAACGGCGCCTTCCGCAACCGCCGGCAATTGTTGAAAGTGCCGCGGCTGGGCGACAAGACCTTCGAGCAGGCGGCCGGCTTCCTGCGCATCCGCGACGGCGACAACCCGCTGGACGGCTCCGCCGTGCATCCGGAAGCCTATCCGGTGGTGGAGCAGATCGTGCTCAAGACCGGCCGCGAGATGAAATCGCTGCTCGGCGATTCCGGCTTCCTGAAAACGGTGAAGGCGGTGGATTACACCGATGAACGCTTCGGCCTGCCGACGGTGATGGACATCCTGCGCGAACTGGACAAGCCGGGCCGCGACCCGCGTCCGGAATTCAAGACCGCCACCTTCCAGGACGGCGTCGAGGACATCAAGGACTTGCAGCCGGGCATGATCTTGGAGGGCGTGGTCACCAATGTCGCCAACTTCGGCGCCTTCGTCGACATCGGCGTGCATCAGGACGGGCTGGTCCACATCTCGGCCTTGTCGAACAAATTCGTCGACGATCCGCGCAAAGTGGTCAAGGCCGGCGACGTGGTCAAGGTCAAGGTGCTGGAAGTGGACGCGGCGCGCAAGCGCATCGCGCTGACCATGCGGCTGGACGACGCGCCGGGCGCCGGCAATAGCCGCGGCCCGCGCAATGACGGCCCGCGCGCTCAGGATAGACGCGGCGGCGACCGTCAGCGCGGCCAGCAGCCGGCCGGCGATACCGCGATGGCGGCGGCGTTCGCCAAGCTCAAGCGCTGAGGCTGCTGAAGTGAAGAACGGCGGGCATTCCCCGCCGTTCTTCATTCCGGCACCGACGAGAGCGGCAGCTTCATCGTCTGCTTGATCGCGTTCAAGGCGATGGTGGATTTGACGCTGCGCACCAGCGACAGCCGCATCAGCCGGTTCATCACGAAGGTGGACAGCGAGGGCAGGTCCGGCACCACGATGCGCAGCAGGTAGTCCGCCTCGCCGGCGGCGGCGTAGCATTCCAGCACCTCAGGCAGTTCATTGATGGCCTGGGCGAATTCCTGCAAGGCGCTTTCGCTGTGGCGCTCCAGGCTGACGTGGGCGAAGGCCATCACCGACAAGCCCACCTGTTCCGGCTTCAAAGCCACCTGGTAGCCCTGGATCACGCCGTTCTCTTCCATGCGCTGGATGCGGCGGCCGATCTGCGACGCCGACAGCGCCACTTGCTGCGCCAGCTTCTGATGGGTGCTGCGGGCGTCGTGCTGCAGCGCGTCCAGGATCTGGTAGTCGAAGCGGTCTAATTCAATTTTGCGCATGATGAGCATTTTGTGGTGTTTATATGCGGCAAGTGTGCAAAAAAAATCGCACACAGGCAAATTTTGCGGTCTTCCCGCATCGCTCCGGGCCTAAACTAGAGTTATCCACCTAAATTCCGGACCCGCCATCATGAACGACCGAGCCGATTTCGTCGTGCCCGACATCACCACGCGCAAGAATGTCGGACTCAGCCACGACCGCGTGGACTTCACGCTGCCGCAACCGCTGGAGCGCTACACCGCCGCCGATCACGCCACCTGGGCCACGCTGTACCGCCGCCAGAGCGAGATGCTGCCGGGCCGCGCCTGCGATGAATTTCTGGAGGGTCTGGAGCGCCTGGGCGTGGACGCGGATCGGGTGCCGGATTTCGCCAAGCTGAATGAACAATTGATGGCCGCCACCGGCTGGCGGATCGTGGCGGTGCCGGGCCTGATTCCGGACGATGTATTCTTCGAACACCTGGCCAACCGCCGCTTCCCGGTCACCTGGTGGCTGCGCGAGCCGCACCAGCTGGATTATCTGCAAGAGCCGGACGTGTTCCATGATTTGTTCGGCCATGTGCCGCTGTTGATCAATCCGGTGTTCGCCGACTACCTGGAGGCATACGGCAAGGGCGGCATGAAGGCCAAGGCGCTGGGCGCCTTGCCGCTGCTGGCGCGCTTGTACTGGTACACGGTGGAGTTCGGCCTGATCAACACCCCTAAGGGCATGCGCATTTACGGCGCCGGCATCGTGTCCAGCAAGGGCGAATCGGTGTACTGCCTGGATAGCGCCAGTCCCAACCGCGTCGGTTTCGATCTGGAGCGCATCATGCGCACCCGCTACCGCATCGACACCTTCCAGAAAACCTATTTCGTCATCGATAGCTTCCAGCAGTTGTTCGACGCCACCGCGCCGGATTTCGCGCCGTTGTACGCGCGCCTGGCCGAGGCGGCGACGCTGGGCGCCGGCGATATCGCCGCGGAGGACAAGGTTTTCAACGTTGGCGACCGCAGCGGCTGGGGCGATTCCGAGGATGTGTGAAGCCTTGCCGTGATGGCTGGCAAGCTTGCGATAGACCCGCCACGGCGGGTCTTTTTATTTGTTCCGATTAAAACAAAAATGTGAGTGTTTACTAGATTGATAAGCATTCTCATTTTTGTTAGAGTCCGATTCTGATCGCTCAACCCAACAGGGGACACACCTTGAAAACGCACCTGATGCTTGCCGCCATCCTGGCGGGTTTCGCCGGCCACGCCATGGCGGAAGACGTAGTGGTTTACAGCGCTCGCGCCGAGCAGTTGGTCAAGCCCATCATCGAGGCTTACAAGAAGGAAACCGGCGTCAACATCAAGCTGGTGTCGGACAAGGAAGGTCCGCTGATGGAGCGCCTGCGCGCCGAGGGCGGCAACAGCCCGGCCGATCTGCTGCTGACCGTGGACGCGGGCAATCTGTGGCAGGCCGCCAAGATGGGCCTGCTCAAGCCGGTGAAGTCGCCGCTGCTGGACGCCAACATCCCGTCCTATCTGCGCGACCCGGGCAATGAGTGGTACGGCCTGTCCATCCGCGCGCGCACCATTTTCTACAACACCCAGAAAGTGAAGCCGGGCCAACTGTCCAGCTACGCCGACCTGGCCGACCCCAAGTGGAAGGGCAAGCTGTGCCTGCGCACGTCCAAGAAGGTCTACAACCAGTCGCTGGTGGCGATGATGCTGGCCGATCTGGGCCCGGCCAAGACCGAGAAAGTGGTCAAGGGCTGGGTGGATAATCTGGCCACTCGCGAATTCCCGGACGACACCAAGATGCTGGAAGCCATCGCCGCCGGCCAGTGCGAGGTGGGCATCGCCAACACCTATTACTACGGCCGCCTGATGGAAAAATCGCCCAAGCTGCCGCTGGGCATTTTCTGGGCCGACCAGGCGGGCAAGGGCACCCATGTGAACATCTCCGGCGCCGGCGTGGTCAAGCACGCCAAGAACGAGAAGGGCGCGCTGAAGTTCCTGGAATGGCTGTCCAGCGCCAAGGCGCAGAATATGTTCGCCGACGTGAACATGGAATTCCCGGTCAACCCCAAGGTCAAGCCTGACGCCAGCGTGGCCGCCTGGGGCGAGTTCAAGCACAGCTACATCAATGTCGCCAACGCCGGCGCGCGCCAGGCGGAAGCGGTGAAGCTGATGGACCGCGTAGGCTACAAGTAAGCCGCGGCGGGCCGTCTGCCCGCATTTTTTTACAGCCTGCCGGGCACCAAAGCCCCGGCAGGCTGTCTTTGCTTGTTTCCCCGCGTTTTTGACATGGTTTCTCCGCCGATGATTCGTTTCTTGTCGCCGTGGCGCGGTCTGGCTTTCGGCATCAGCCTGCTGACCGTCGTGCCGCTGCTGGTGATGCTGTGCTCGTTGCTGGCTCCGGACTGGGAGGTGTGGCGGCATCTGTACGATTACACCTTGCCGGAGCTATTGCTCAATACCCTGTATCTGATAGGCGGCGTCGGCGCCGGCGTGCTGCTGCTGGGCGTGCCGCTGGCCTGGCTGACCGCGGTGCATGATTTCCCCGGCCGCCGTTTTTTCCACTGGGCGCTGATGCTGCCGCTGGCGATGCCGGCCTATGTGCTGGCGTTTTCGCAGCTGGGCCTGTTCGATTTCACCGGGCCTTTGCAAAGCTGGCTGCGCGAGCGTTTCGGCGATTCGTCCTGGGTGCCGAATATCCGTTCCACGCCGGGCGTGATCCTGGTGATGTCGCTGGCCTTCTACCCCTATGTCTATCTGCTGGCGCGCAACGCCTTCGCCAGCATGGGCCGGCGCGCGCTGGAAGTGGGGCAGTCGCTGGGCCTGTCGCGCTGGCAGGGCTTCCGCCGCGTGGCGCTGCCGATGGCGCGGCCGTGGATCGCCGGCGGCCTGATGCTGGCCTTGATGGAAACGCTGGCCGATTTCGGCACCGTGGCCATTTTCAATTTCGACGCCTTCACCTCGGCCATCTACAAGGCCTGGTTCAGCCTGTTTTCCCTGCCGGTGGCCAAGCAGCTGGCGTCCTTGCTGGTGTTGATGGTGCTGCTGCTGCTGTGGCTGGAGCAGCGCTCGCGCGGCCGCCGCGCCTATACCCAGGCCGGCAAGGCGGCGCCGCTGCCGCGCTTGCGGCTGGATGGCGCGGCCGGTTGGCTGGCCGCCTCCGCCTGCGCGCTGGTGCTGACCCTGGCTTTCGCGCTGCCCTTCGGCCAGTTGTTGGTCTGGGCCGGCGCCCACTTGGCCGAGGACCTGGACGCGGACTTCCTCGGCCATGTCGCCAACTCGCTGCTGCTGGCCTTGCTGGCCGCCGGCCTGGTGGCCTTGACCGCCTTGCTGCTCAGCTATGCGGCTCGGCGAGAGCCCTCGCGCTGGACCCGGCTGTGGAGCCGGCTGGCGACGCTGGGCTACGCGGTGCCGGGCACGGTGCTGGCGGTGGGGGTGTTCGTGCCCATCGCCTGGCTGGACAACCGCTTGCTGGACTGGCTGCGGCCCTGGCTGGCGCCGGACGCCAGCGCGGTGATCAAGGGCACTTTGCTGGTGTTGATGCTGGCCTATGTGGCGCGCTTCCTGGCGGTGGGGCATTCCGCGGTGGATACGGCGATGCATCGCATCAGCCGCAGCCAGGAGGAGGCGGCGCGCAATATGGGTTATAGCGGCCTGCGCCTGCTGGCTCGGCTGCATCTGCCGCTATTGCGCGGCGGTCTGTTCACCGCGGTGCTGATGGTGTTCGTCGATGTGATGAAGGAGATGCCGATCACCTTGATGACCCGGCCTTATGGCTGGGACACGCTGGCGGTGAGGATTTTCAATTTGACCACCGAGGGCGAATGGGAGCGCGCGGCCTTGCCGGCGGTGGCCATCGTGCTGGCCGGCCTGCTGCCGGTGTGGGTATTGTCGCGGCAGAAGGATGCGGTCTGAGATGAAGCGTATGGATGAACAAGCCTTGCTGGAGTTCGACCTGGTCAGCCAGAAGTACGGCGAGAGCCGGGTGGTGGACAATATGAGTTTCGGCTTGCAGGCCGGGGAGATCGCCTGCCTGCTGGGCAGTTCCGGCTGCGGCAAGACCACGGTATTGCGTTGTATTGCCGGTTTCGAGAAGCTGCTGGGCGGCGAAATCCGGCTCAATGGCCAGGTGATCAGCTCTTTCCGCGAACAGCTGCCGGCGCATCAGCGCCGCATCGGCATGGTGTTCCAGGATTACGCGCTGTTTCCGCACCTGACCGTGGCCGGCAATGTCGGTTTCGGTCTGGACGCCTTGCCCAAGAGCCAGCGCGCGGCGCGGGTGGCGGAAGTGCTGGAGGTGGTGGGCCTGGCGGAGTGGGCGCGGCGCTACCCGCACGAATTGTCCGGCGGCCAGCAGCAGCGGGTGGCGCTGGCGCGCGCCTTGGCGCCCAGGCCCAGCCTGCTGTTGCTGGACGAGCCGTTTTCCAATCTGGACGTGGATTTGCGCGAGCGCTTGTCGCGCGAGGTGCGCGATATCCTGAAAAGCCAGGGCGCCACCGCCATCATGGTGACCCATGACCAGAACGAGGCCTTCGCCATCGCTG
Organism: Chromobacterium sp. LK1; assembly: GCF_001043555.1. Classification (NCBI taxonomy): domain Bacteria; kingdom Pseudomonadati; phylum Pseudomonadota; class Betaproteobacteria; order Neisseriales; family Chromobacteriaceae; genus Chromobacterium; species Chromobacterium sp. LK1. Next base: position 117,280 of record NZ_LDUI01000001.1, read on the forward strand.
ACCGCGTCGGCGTGATGCAGCAGGGCCGACTATTGCAGTGGGACACGCCGTACCGGCTTTACCACGAGCCGGCCACGCGCTATGTCGCCGATTTCATCGGCCAGGGCGTGTTCCTGTCCGGCAAGGTGACCGGACCGCGCTGCGTGGCGCTGGAGATAGGCGAATTCTGCGGCATCGTGCCCTTGCAGTTCGAGACCGGAGACGAGGTGGATGTGCTGGTGCGGCCCGACGATGTGGTGCACGACGATGTCAGCCCGACGCGGGCGCGGGTCAGCGCCAAGGTGTTCCGCGGCGCCGAGTTTCATTACACCTTGACGCTGCCGTCCGGCCAGCGGGTGCTGGCTCAGGTGCCCAGCCATCACGACCATGCGCTGGGCGAGGCGATAGGCATCCGGCTGGAGCTGGATCATTTGATCGCTTTTCCGCGCTCGGGAGCGGGAGGCGGCTGACCAGGGCCGGGGAAGGAACGCTGGGAGGGCGGGAAAAAACGGGGGCCAAGCCGCAGGCAAAACCGATCAGGAGGTTTTGCCCATTCTTTGCGGGTCAGGCTCAGCGTTCCAGTATCGCCTTGCGATGGCGGCGGAACACCCATTTTTCCCACAGCAGGTGGGTGGCTTCGTCGAAAGCGCCGCTGATGTCGGCGCAGATCAGATAGTTGCCGTTTTCGCCCGGCGTCACCGTGCGGATGCGGGCGGCGAGAAACAGCAGCAGCGCGGAGTCGGGATTGGGGCATAGCGCCACCAGCACCGGCTCGCTGCCGTGGTTGGCGTGGTCGGAGATCCAGGCGATGCTGTCCAGGCCCAGCCGGCACGGCGTCAGCGGCGCTCGTTCGGGGTGGCGCGACAGCAGCGATACTTCCAGCGCCAGGTCCAGCTTGGCTTCCAGCCGCACCAGCATCGGGTCGGCTTCGGGCAGGGTTTCGGTGGGCGCGGCCAGCACCCGCAGCGCCAGCCGGGTTTCGCGCTCCTGGCGCGCCGGACAGATCCCGCCAGGCAGCGGCTGTACCGAGAACGGCAGTTCGGCGTCAAAGCTGGCGCTGCCCAGTTCAGGAAATAAGCTCATCGGTCGGCTCCCGTGGCGTGCGTGTTCAGTGGTACAGGTTCAGGATGCGGTCCAGCCCGCCGTGGTTGATGGCGATGTCGGCCTGGGCGCGCACCACCGGCTTGGCGTGCACGGCGATGCCGACGCCGGCTTCGGCCAGCATTTGCAAATCATTGGCGCCGTCGCCCATCGCCAGCACCTGCTCCGGCTTAAGCCCCAATGCCTCGCGCTGCTGGATCAGCAGCCGCTTCTTGGCGGCGGCGTCGACGATGGGCCCGCGCACCCGGCCGGTCAAGGCGCCGTTTTCCACTTCCAATTGATTGGCGAAGGCGAAGTCCAGGCCCAATTCGGCTTTCAGCCTGTCGGTGAAGAAGGTGAAGCCGCCGGAGACCAGCATGAACTTGACGCCATGGCGCTTGCAGGCGGCCAGCAAGGTCTCGGCGCCCGGCATCAGCCGGACTCTTTCACGATAGACCTGTTCCAGCGCGCTTTCCGGCAAGCCGCGCAGCAGCGCCACTCGCTCCGCCAGCGAGGAGGAGAAGTCCAGCTCGCCGCGCATCGAGCGCTCGGTGATGGCGGCCACCTGCGGCTTGAGGCCGTTGAGATCGGCGATCTCGTCTATGCACTCTATGGTGATCAGCGTGGAATCCATATCCGACACCAGCAGACCGAAATCGGCGAAGCTGCGGCCGGCTTCGACATAGGCGCCGTCGTAAGCCCATTGCTCGCACAGCGCCAGCGCCGCGGCCCGTTGCGCCGGCGCCGCGCCGCGCAGGCGCGCGACGCTGGGGCTGGGATGATCCATATGGGTGGCCTCGGCGAGATGGGCCAGTTCATGCAGATGATGCGGGTCCAGCGTGTCGGCTTGGATCACCAGGGTGTAGGCAGGGCTCATGGCGTGGCGGGTCAATGCGTGTCGGAATCGGCATTATGCCACGCCGCGCCGCTCAACGTTCCGCCCAGCGCCGCAGCCACGCGTCCACGGACAGCAGGCCGGGGCCGAAGGCGAGCACGGTGGCGATCAGCATGCCCCAGTAGTAATGGAATTCGCGGGTGGCCTCGGTCAGCCCCGGGTAGCTGATCACCGCCACTGCGTTGAGGATGAACAGGCCGGCGGCGGCGAAGCGCGCGCCCAGGCCCAGCGCCAGCAGCGCGGACAGGCCCAGTTCGCCGGCGGTGGCCAGCAGCGCGGCGATGGCGGGCGGCAGCAGCGGCACGTGGTATTCCTCGGTGAACAGCAGCAGGGTGGTGTCCCAGTCGTCTATCTTGGTCAGACCGGATTTGAAGAACACATTGGCGATCCACAGCCGGAACAGCAGCAAGAGCAGTGGTTGTAGCAGATCGCCGCCGCGTATCAGCCAGCGATAGGGCGTGTTGAGGCGGGAGCAGGTCAAGGGGTTCATGGCGGGTGTCTCCTGTGTGTTGAGTATGGTTCAGCAGTGGCGGATGGCAAATCGTGGGTGTGAGTATCCCCTCCATGCCCGCAAGCTTGGATGAGATTCGGTGCTCAGGGTTTAAGCGTGTTTACAGTGTGAGGTCCTGGATCAGGCCCTGCTGGAACAGCCGCAGCAGGCCGGCCTGCAGGTCGAAGTCCGCTTCGGCGGCCAGCGCCTGTTCCACCGCGCTCTCCAGCATTGCGCCGTCGAGGAAGGCTTGCAGCAGCGTGGCCAGGCCGGGACCGACGATTTCGACTTGAACCCGGCCCTGAAGGCGGTAGACCAGCGTCGCCTCCGGCTGCCGGTGCAGGTCCACGTCCAGTTCCACCGGCTGGCGTTGGTGGGCCAGCCAGATCGACGCCGCCGGCCAGCGGCTGAGCAGGGCGGCGACATCGGGCAGCGGCCGCAGTCTGAGCTCACCCCAGCGCTGCTGCGGGAAGGCGGCCAGCGCGGCGCTGTCCACTGGCGCGGCGTCGGCGGCGTAGTAGGCGCGGTGGACCCGCCATTCCAGCCGCGCGACATCGGCCAGATAAGGCAGTTCGCGCGCGTGTTCGAAGCCGGCGATGAAGTCGCCGAAGCCGGCGCCGTACAGATGCAGATTGCCGCTGTGCGACGGATGGCCGCCGATGAAGGCGCGGGCCAGGCCGGTGAAGAAGTCCTCGCCCACCAGTTGGCGGCAGACCGGATAGATGAAGGCCAGGGTGTCGATCAGCCCCACCCGGTAATTGTTGCGGTAGACCGCGAGGCCGGCCGGGTTCAGCGCCGGCGCCGCTTCCACCGCGCGCGCCGGATCGGCGATCTGTTCCAGCAGTTCCGCCTGCCAATCAGACCAGTTCATGCGCGGCCTCCAGGATGGCCTGAGCCTTGGCGGCCTCGCCGCGCAAGGTGGCCAGCGGCGGAATTTCCAGATCCCATTCGATCAAGGTGGGCCGCGGGCCCAGCCGGGCGATGGCTTCGCGGTACAGCTGCCAGACGCCGTCGTGCACCGGCTGGCTGTGAGTGTCCACCAGCATGCCTTCGCGTTCGCTGTAGCCGGCCAGGTGGATTTCGCCTATCGCCGCCGCCGGCAGCGCGTCCAGCACCGCGTCGGTGTCCACGCCCAGGTTGACGCGGTTGACGTAGAGATTATTGATGTCCAGCAGGATGCCGCAGCCGGTGCGGCGCACCAGTTCGGCCAGGAACTCGCCCTCGTGCATCTCGTTGCCGGGGAACTCCAGATAGCTGGACAGGTTTTCCAGCAGGATGGGCCGGCCCAGCGCGTCCTGGGTTTCCGCGACGTGGCCGGCGATCACCGCCAGCGACTCGCGGGTGTAGGGAATGGGCAGCAGATCGTTGACGAAGCGGTTGGCGGAATGATTGAAGGACAGGTGTTCCGATACCGCAGCGGGCTGCATCGCGTCCACCAGCCGCTTGAGCGCGGCCAGGTGAGTCGGGTCCGGGCGCGCGGCCGAGCCCAAGCCCAGGCCGACGCCGTGCAGCGACAGCGGCCAACAGGCGGCCACCTCATGCAGCATGCTCCATGGCATGCCGCCGTCGAAGAAGTTCTCGCTGTGCACTTCCACCCAGCCCAGGTCCGGGCGGCTGTCCAGCGCTTCGCGGTAATGCGGGGCGCGCAGGCCGATGCCGCAGACCGCGGGAAGCTTGGTTTTCATCGTCATTCCCTTCGATGCGCGGCTCCGGACGGCTGGTCCGGCGGCGCGATCAAGATTGCTTGGGCGGCGGCGTGGTGCTGCCGCCCAGGCTCTCGCAAGTCCCCTTGGGCACGCTGTGCCACTCATTGGGGTCGTTGTCCACCTTGGCTTCGCCGGCGCAATAATGGGCGCCGTCGGCGGAGGCGCAATCGTTCTTGCCGGCCGGGGTGACGCCATAGCATTTTTCCTTGGGCTGAGGCGCGTCCTCGGCCTGTGCCGAGGCGGCGACGCCCAGCGCGATGACGGCGCCGACGGCGGAGGCAAGCAGTTTGCGAGTGGTGTTCATGTCAGTCTCCTGTGGGGATGTGCGGGCCGGCCCTTGGTGGGTTTTAAGACCGGCGTTTGGCAAACCTCGCTGAGACTACATGGATTTGAAATTTGTTCTTTCAGATTTCGTTCAGATTCCGGCCGGAGCGCGGTGGCCGCGCCCCGGCCGGGTCCGGCTTACTTCTTGGGCGCGGTGTTGCCGCCCATTTTCTCGCAGCTGCCCTTGGCCACGTATTTCCAGTCGCCCGGGTCCTTGTCCATCTTGGCCTGGCCGGCGCAGGAATGGGCGCCGGTGGCGGACGCGCAGTCGTTCTTGCCGGCCTGGGCGATGCCGTAGCACTTCTCTTTGTCGGCGGCGGCGGCCGGCGCGGACGCCAGCGCGCCGAAGGCTACAACGGCGCCGAGAGCGGAGGCGATCAGGGTTTTGCTGGTACTCATGGTGTTTCTCCTGTTTAACGGCTTGAGGCCGAAAATTGATGGTGCGGATTATAAACGAGCCCGTGTTTCCCGCCCTTGCTTTCACTGGGGCGGACATGGGTTGAGTCGGGGGCCTTGCCGGCTTCTTACACTGTAGATGCGAATTTTTTGATTCGCCGCGCCGCCTGGCCGCCCTTCTTGCCGGTAAGTCGGCATCAAGGCGGTTTCATTACGGCGGAGCGCGATTTTTTCTTGCGGGAGGAGCGAGGGGGCAGGGGAGGCGGGTAAGGATTGGGCCCCGCGGGGCCCGGCAAGTTCAGCGGATATTGGTAACCTTATGTGTCTGCACCGACAAGCGCCAGCGCGGATGCGCCATGCAGTAGGCGATGGCGGCACGGGTATTGGCGGCCAGCTCCGGTCCATCCATCGGTTGCAGATAGAAGGTGTCGAAGTCCAGGTGCTCCACCGTTTCCGGCAGCTGCGTCGCCTGCGGATAGACCAGCTTCAACTCATCGCCGCTTTGCAGCAGCAGCTCCGCGCCGGCCTTGGGACTGACGCAGATCCAGTCCAGCCCAGGCGGCGCGGCCACGGTGCCATTGGTTTCCACCGCCACCTCGAAGCCGCGGCGGTGCAGTTCGGCGATCAGCTCGGCGTCCAGCTGCAGCAAGGGCTCGCCGCCGGTGCACACCACATAGGGTACGCCGCCGGCGCCGGCCGGCCATTCGGCGGCGATGCGTTCGGCTAGCGCCGCCGCGCTGTTGAATTTGCCGCCGTCCGGGCCGACGCCGACGAAGTCGGTGTCGCAGAACTGGCAGACCGCCTTGGCGCGGTCCTGCTCGCGGCCGGACCACAGATTGCAGCCGGAGAAGCGGCAGAACACCGCGGCGCGGCCGGCTTGCCGGCCTTCGCCCTGCAGCGTGTAGAAGATTTCCTTGACCGTGTAAGTTGTCACAGCGCGTTCTCTAAATGTAATGAAGGGACAGGCTTAGAACGTGTTTACGATCTTGCGAGCTAAGGCGAGACAAGGCGAAAACGAGCGAAAAAGCGGAATGTACTCGTGGTACATGAGCACTGAGCTTGGTTTCAACGCCCATTTCTATCCATCCCGCCGACGCGCAGCAGATCGTAAACAGGTTCTTACAGCAGCGGCCAGCGCATATCGTCATGGAACATCAGCGACACGCCGCGCTGTTCCTGTTCCATCAGGTCGATGCGCGCCAGTTCCGGCACCAGCGGCGCTAGATGGGCATGCACCCATTCCGCCACCGAGGCGCTGTCGCCGCCGCGCACGCCGCTGAGCCGGTCCAGCGGATTGTGGTCCAGCTGGCGGTAGATGGGCTTGAAGCGGTCCTTGACGTCGCCGAAGTCCAGCAGCCAGCCCATGGTCTGGTCCAGCTTGCCGGTCAACATCAGCCGGACCAGATAGCTGTGGCCGGTGTAGGCGCCCTGATCGTTGAAAGGACGGGCGCTTTCGAAGCGCTGTTCCTTCCAGATGCGGAAGCGCTGGCCGTCGAACTGGCTGCCGGCGCTATGGGTTTCGCGCACCTCTACCCAGGCCAGGCCCGGCAGGGTGTCGGCCAGCCGCTGGTGCAGCCATTGCGCCAGCACTTCGCTGGTGGGGTTGTCCAGGCCGGCGATGTCGTTGAGGTAACGGTGATTGAGTTCGCCGAACAGCGGCAACCAGGCGGCTTCCAGCCGCGCGTGGTCGCTGAGTCCGGCGTCGGCGGCCAGGCGCACGCCGAAACCGTGGCCGTGCAGACGGCCGCATTTGTGGCCAGCCGGCACATGAGGCAGTTGATGGGCGGCTTCGAACTGCACCTGTATCCAGTTAAAGGCGATGTCGCCGTCCAGCGTCACGCCGCGCTGCGGCGAGCTTTGCAGGCTCAGCGCCGCCGGGCAGGGCAGCGCCGCGCGCAGATGGGCGGCCAGCGCCAAGTCGTCGCACTGGGCCAGTTGGCGGTTCAGATCGGCGTAGTCCAGCGGCGCGACGGCGGCGTCCAGCGCCGCTTGCAGCCGCTCGTGGCCGGGATATTGGGCGTCGGCGCGGGCGATGACGCGGAAGCTGTGGCCGTGCGGGCGCGCGGTACGGTCTGGCGCGCCGGCCACCTGCCGGGCGGCTTCGAAGCGGGCTCCGGAAATCAGGCTGGAGGTATGCATGTCAGCTCTCCGCGCGGGTTTGGCAGCGGACGATCAGCGGGTCGGGCACGCCGGCATCGGCGAAACCCTTGGCGCGCAGTTCGCAAGACGCGCAGCGGCCGCAGGGCGGCACCTGTCCGTTGTAACAGGTGTGGCTCCAGGCCAAGGCGTCCATCGCGCCAACTTGTTGCGCCAAAGCCACGGTTTCCGCCTTGGACAGATACATCAGCGGCGCGTGTAGCTCCACCCGGCTGTCCATGCCCAGGCGCAGCGCCACTTCCAGCGCCTTGAGGGTGTTTTCGCGGCAATCGGGGTAGCCGGAGTAGTCGGTCTGGGCCACGCCGGTGACCAGGTGGCGCGCGCCGCGGGTATAGGCCAGCGCGGCGGCGAAGGTCAGGAACACCAGGTTGCGCCCCGGCACGAAGGTGTTGGGCAGCGCGTCGTCGTCGCGGGCGCCGTCTTCCGGCGCGATGTCGGCGTCGGTCAGCGCGTTGCCGCCGATGGCGGCGAAGGTGTCTATCGGCAACACGGTCTGGCGCACGCCGGCCAGTTCGGAGATCTTGCGCGCGCAGTCCAGTTCGACGCGGTGGCGCTGGCCGTAGTCGAAGGTGACGGCCTCGACATTGCCGCGGCCGAAGGTGCGCAGGGCCCAATACAGGCAGGTGGTGGAATCCTGGCCGCCCGAGAGGACGACCAGAGCCTTTTCAGGAGTCTGGTTCATGGTGTTCGCCATTCGATAAACAGTCGAAGGTTGGGATGCGGAGCCGGGCGCGGCGCGGGCCTGCCGGCATGTCGCCTGCCTGGATCGGTCTCACCAAGCAGGGCAACCCATTACTTTAACCTAGAACAAGCCATTTGATGAAGCGTGCCAAAAAACAGACAGCCGCGGATTTTCTGTCGGCGGGCTGGCTTTTCTTGATTGAAATCATCTCTTTGTCATGTATTTAATGACTTTCGCATTCGAAATATGTATGCGGCCATTTCAATAACACGTGATGACAAAGGAGTGGAACGGCTGAAAACCTTCCGTTTGGCGGCTTTGACCGCGGCGGTGGGGCTGCCGCTTCCGCCATGGAGAAAATCAATGAAGAAACTGTTGCCGATTCCGTTGTTCGTGATGGCTCTGGGGAGCGGCCTGGTCCAGGCGCATGATCTGCAGGTGAGCGTGGCCAAGCAGCAGGCCGCGGTGGCGGCGGATCAGGATGTCGAGGTGGTGCTGAATTACCGCAATACCGGCAAGGAGACCTTGCATATCTACAAGTGGTATCTGCCGGGCAAGGATTTGCAGGAACAGATTTTCGAGGTCAGCCGCGACGGCAAGCCGGTCAGCTACCTGGGGCCGCGCTACAAGCGGGTGACGCCCACCATCAAGGACACCGTGGCGCTGGCGCCGGGCGCTTCGCTGAGCGTCAAGGTCAAGGTGTCCGACTACTATGACATGTCGCAAAGCGGCCGCTTCGACGTGCGCTTCCAGGCTGCCAGCTCCCGCGTGCTGAACCGCGCCGCGCCGCAGCTGAACGCCAAGATCGCCTCCGGCGCGGAAGCCGCCGCTGCCGCCGACGAGGTACTGAGCTCGAATACCGCCAGCGTGTCGGTGGCCGGCCGCAGCAGCAAGCTGCTGAAACAGTCGCTGGACGCGCAGCGCGAATGGTCCATCCTCAGCCGCAAGGCCGCCGCTTCCAGCGTCAGCTACGCGGCCAATTGCTCGGTGAACCAGCAGAGCCAGACCAATGGCGGCGTCAGCGCGGCCATCGGCATGGCCAATGATTCGGTCAGCTATCTGTCCGGTTCCCCGTCCGGCACGCCGCGCTACACCACTTGGTTCGGCCAGTATTCTCAGGCCAACTGGAATACCGCCAAGTCGCACTACGTCAGCATCAAGGACGCGCTGGACACCAAGCCGATCAGCATCGATTGCGGTTGCACCCAGGGCGGCACCTATGCCTACGTCTATCCGTCGCAGCCGTACAAGATCTATCTGTGCGGCGCGTTCTGGAGCGCGCCGACCAGCGGCACCGACTCCAAGGGCGGCACCCTGGTGCATGAGCTGTCCCACTTCACCGTGGTGGCGGGGACCAGCGATCACGTCTACGGCCAGACCGGCGCCAAGAACCTGGCGAAAACCAATCCGACCCAGGCCTTGAACAATGCGGACAGCCACGAATACTTCGCCGAGAACACCCCGGCCCAGCAATAAGCTTTCCCTTGCGCCATGAGAAACGGCCGCCTGAGGGCGGCCGTTTTCTCTTCGGCGGGAACCGGGTTTGGCGGCGCTTCAAACGCCTTATGGCTGAAGCGCAGCAGATCGGAAACGGGTTCTCAGAGCCTGTTCAAAGTCTCGCGAGCTAGGGCGAGACAAGGCGTTGCGGCTAAGGAGGCGGAATGTACATACGGTACATGAGCATTTCGAAGCTGTTTTCAACGCTGTATCGCCGACGCGCAGCAGACATTGAACTGGTTCTCAGGCCGGCACCAGCGCCAGCGTGCCCAGCACCACGATCACCAGGCCGACGATCACCGGCACCGAGGTGCGCTTGACGATCTCGAACGGCGACACCTCGCCCATGCCGGCGCAGGCCACCACCACGCCGGCGACCGGCGACACAGTGCGGCCCAGATTGGACGCCTGCAGCATCGGAATGGCGAGGAAGGCCGGGTTAATGCCGGATTCGGCCGCCAGCTTGGGGATCAGCTCCACGAAGGCGTAGAACGGCGCGTTGCCGGAGCCTGTGGTCAGCGCCGCCAGCGTGGTGATCGCCACCAGCACCAGCATCAGCACCATGGCGCCGGAGCCGAAGGACTGCGCCAGGCCGATCAGCTGGCTGATGAAGCCCAGCGCCGACAAGCCGTGGGCGAACACCCCGGCGGCGACGATCAGCATCACCACGCTGCTGAAGGCGTCGCCCATGCCCTTGTAAGCCACTTCCAGGCCGGCGAACACCGGCGCGGCGCGGCGGTGGCGCAGGAATTCCACTACCGCGGCCAGCGCGATGCACAGGATCAGCACGGTGACGATGTGCAGCTCCGGCGCCAGTTTGCCGTTGAACACCAGCACGCCGGCAATGGGCGTGAATGGCAGCAGGCAGTACAGCGCCGGCGCGTCGGTGATGATTTCATGCGCGTCCTGGCGCGTCAGCGGCAACTGCGCCTTGCGGTCCAGGTAGCGCTGCCAGAAGAAATGGGCGCAGCCGATGCCGACGATGGCCAGCAGCGAGATCGGCAGCGTGGTCTTGAAGGCGAAGTCTATCAGCGGCATGCCCGAGGCCTGGGCGGCGATCACCACGTCGCCGGAGGTGGGCGACAGGATCAGCGCCGCCGGCGACGCGCAGATGGCCGCAGCCGCGCCGCGGCTGATGCCCATGTTCACCATCAGCGGGAACAAGGTGGCCATCAGCAGCACGCCCAGGCCGGTGGCGGACGACACCGCCAGCGACAGCAGGCAGGCGACGAAGTAGGCCGCCACCATCAGCACGTACGGCGACTTGATGCGGCTGAGCGGTTTGGAGGCCAGCTTGACCACCATGTCGTTGGCGCCGATATGGGTCATATAGCCGGCGAAGCCGCACAGCGCCATCACCATCAGGCCCAGGTCCGCGGCGCGGCTGCTGAGCAGGGATTTGACGAACTCGGCGATGTCGGTGACGGCGTGGCCGGTGGCGGCCATGTTCTTGGGCAGCACCGGCAAGCCTTGCAAGGCGGTGGCGGTCAGCAGCGCCAGCCCGCCCAGCATCAACACGCCGGTGGCCGAGTAGCCTTTGAAAATGGCCCGCCCCACCAGCAAGGTGACGAGCGCTCCTATCAGTAATTCCATGTCCAGCTCTACGTAAATAACAAAATAATAATTTACTAAAAAATGTAATTGCAAATATACGTATATGGACTGAGTTTGATGTGAAACAAGGAAAGCGCCGCCGCCGCGTCGCGGTGACGCTTGCTGCGCGGGTTTAAACCGAGGTCTGGCCGAAGGCGATCAGCGATACCGCCACCTGTTCCTTGGCCGAGACCAGCTCATGGTAAGCCTGGTGCAACAGGCCCAGGGTTTCCAGCATCTGGTGGGCTTCGTTGAAGCCGCAGTCCAGGCTCTGCCGCGCCACCGCCAGGAAGATGAAGCGCTGCTGCATCAGCGATTGGCTGGGGTGCTGCTGGCGGTACAGCGTGTAGAGCCGGTAAAAATCGCGGACGATGCGCTCGGCGGTGGCCGCCGGGCCTGATTCCTGGCCCAGCTGCGCCAGCGGGTCCTTGTCCAGCAAGGGCAGGTCCAGCGCGCAGCTGAGCGGGTCCATCACCGCGTGGTGGAACAGCTCCAGGAATTGCCTATGGGCATTGAAGCGGATGTCGGCGTCGCCGCCGGCCTGGGCGGCGGGCGATTGCTGGCGGCCATGTTTGTCGTGCTTGTCTGGATGAGCGTGCTGCTGGCCGGCGGCGTGGCCGGCCAAGGTGAGGCTGACGGGCGAGATGGGCATGGCGGTCTCCTTAAGAGCCGCTGCTCGAGCGGGGCGCGGGTGGTCGATGCGTTCGACTGCCTGCCGCCTTGAGCGCTCGCTGTCAGCGGATCTTGCAAACTGCCGCTAGGCTGACTAGCGGCATCCGGCGGGAAACGGCCCTGCGATGATGCTGGGTGCTGAGTTTTCCCCGGCCATGCCTGTTTTTCGGCCAGTCCGGGGAAAACTTGATTGTAAATTTAAAACTATTTTCAGTTTAAATCGAACTAGCTGGATGAGGTACTGGTTGACGTGCTGGCGGAGGCGCCGGTCGCGGCGCTGTCGCTGCCCTGGGGCTTGGGCGTCATGCTGGCGACGAAGTCGTCGAAGCCCTTGTTGACCAGGTCGCGGGTCTTCTTGACCTCGTCGGCGATGCTGCCGTTGAACACCTTGAGGCCGTTGAGCACGTTCACCGCCTCGGCATAGCCTTTTTCAAAGCCGCCGCGCACGATGTCGACGAAATTCTTGGCCTGTTCTTCCTGGCTCATTTCCGGGTGTTGCTTGGCATAGGTGCTGAAGAAGCTGAGCGCGCCGGACAGGATGCGCTGGGACGTGCCCTCCGGCGAATTATCCTCGCTCATTTTCTGCTGCAGGATATTGGGCGTCTGCTGCGCGCCTTGGGCGTTCTGGGCCGTCTGCGCGCTCTGGCCGTCGGAGGCGGCCTGGGCGCCGGCGCCGCCGTTCAGCTGGTCGGCCAGGATCTGGTTGATGCTGTCGATGGCGGTGCGGTAGAGCAGGGACAGCGATTTGCCGTCGGTGTTGGTGGACACGTCCAGATTGGCCACCAGCTGCGCGTTCAGCTGATTGCGCGCGGTGACGGTGCTGCTGACGTTCTGGCTGGAGGACGTGCTGGTCTGGCTCTGCTGGGCGCTGACGCCGAGCTGACTGCCGACGGACGGGTTGTTCACGGAATTGACGGACATAGTGCGCTCCTTAGCGGAAAGGGCGTTGAGATCGGCCGCCGGATGCGGCGCGACGCTTTCATGCCCAAGGCGCTGTTGGTGTTGGTCGACCTGGTCTGAATCTATTGTGTTTATTGGGACTTGCGCGGTGGGCGCAAGGAAACCGAGGGCTGCCTTACCTCAGTATGGCCATATTTTCGGCCGGGCCGGCGGAAACTTGAGGCTTATTTCGGTGAGCGCGTGCATGCGGCAGGCAGAGCCCAGGCTGGCGTTGGGCCGGCCCGGCTCAGGCGTTGACAGCCGGCGGCCGCTGGCTTCGGAACGCGCGCTTAGGGCCGCTAACAAAAGCTCGCAGAGAACCTGAGCCAAGGCGCGCCGACGCAGGCAGTACAAGTCGTACGACAAGGAGGCGCAACGCCGGATCAGGGGTTTTGTTAGCGGCTCTTAGCGGTGCTGTTTCTGACGGCGCAGGAAATCCACCGCCAGGTCCGGGAAGTCGCTGAAGGCGCCGTCCACCTGGGCGCGGTTGTACACCGCGTCCAGCAACTGGTCCATATTCTTGGCGTAGGCCGGCAGCGCGTCCTTGCGCAGGGTGTAGGGGTGGATCACCAGGCCGTTGGCGTGCGCGGCGTGGCCCATGCCGGTGAGCTTGATCTTGCCTGGGGTCGAGGCCTTGTCTATCAGCATCGGGTATTGCGGGCCGATGCCGTCGGCGTACTTGGCGATTTCCTTCATGCCTTCCGGACGGAACATCCAGTCATAGCTGTAGTTCACCCACTGGCCGGCGGCGTTCTGTTCGAAGGTTTCCTGCCAGTCGGTGTAAGCGATCAGCTGCACCAGCTTGAGGTCCATGCCGGCCTTGGGCATCAGCTCGGTCTTGATGCGCTTGAGCTCGTTGAAGTCGAAGCACTGCAGATAAACCTTGTCGTTCTTGCCGGTGTAGCCGTAGCGCTTGAGCACTTCCAGCGCCTTCACCGTGATGTCCTTGCCTTCCTGACGATGGAACCACGGCGCCTTGATTTCCGGGTAGAGGCCGATGTCGCGGCCGGTGGAGTGATTCAGGCCCTGGATGAATTCGATCTCCTCTTCAAAAGTGTGGATGCGGAAATCGGACTTGCCCATCGGGAAGCGGCCGGGATAGCTCTGACGCTTGACACCCTTGTCGATGTCGAAGCCTTCGGTGAAGCGCAGCGATTTGATTTCGGCCAGGGTGAAGTCGATCGCGTAATAGCGGCCATCCTTGCGCGCGCGCTCGGGAAAGCGCTCGGCCACGTCGGTGACGCGGTCCAGGTAATGGTCGTGCAGCACGATCAGCCTGTCGTCCTTGGTCATCACTAGGTCCTGCTCCAGGTAGTCGGCTCCCTGGGCGTAGGCCAGCGCCTTGGACGGCAGCGTGTGTTCCGGCAAGTAGCCGCTGGCGCCGCGGTGGGCGATGACGATCTTGTCAGCGGCCAGGACCTGGGCGGACGCGGCCAGGCCGATGGCCAGCGTGACGGCGGCGAGCAGGGGTTTGCAAGCGAATGACATGGCTTCTCCTTTGTATATAAGTTCGCAACGGGCGTTGGCGCGACGCCATGATCGGGCGCACGGATGTCGGCGTGATGAAACCCGGTCAGTCCATCGGCATCGCCATGGTTTTGTTTTTGCTGAAAGGAGTAGGACGATAGGGTATCGCCGCGCCGGCGACAAGCCCTCCGGCGCGGTAGTTTTGAAGGTGTTCACGCCCTTGCGGCAACCGCGAGGCCAGCCGTTTTCACGTCTTTCTTCCTTGCTCCCGCCGATTCGCGGCAGATCGTGAACAGGCTCTTCGAGCCTGTTCAAAGTCTCGCGAGCAAGAGCGAGACAAGGCGAAAACGGCTGAGAAAGCGGAATGTACAAGCGGTACATGAGCATTTCGAAGCAGTTTTTAACGCCGTATCGCTGAAGCGCAGCAGACATTGAACAGGTTCTTACAACTCCACCGCCTGCCGGGTCCTCAAGGCCTCGGTAATGGCCAGGCCGATGCGGGTGGCTTCGCGGGCGTCGGCCAGGCTCAAGGCCAGCGGCCGATCCAGGCGCGCGGCGTCGACGAAGTGCTGCAGCTCCAGCGTGAAGGCTTCGGCGAAGCGCTGGTAGAAGTCCGTCACGCATTCATTGCGCACGCCGTGGCGGTCGCTGATCTCCACCCGGTTGGCGCGCGGGTTGGCGCCCACGCTCAGCCGGCCCTGGGTGGCGAAGATCTCGGTCAACGTTTCATGGCCGTGGGCCTGAGTGCGCGAGGCGTAGAAGCAGGCCAGCTTGCCGTCCTCGAACTCGCACATCGCCACGCCGTTGTCCACGTCGCCGTATTGCGCCAGCGCGCCGTGCACCGCGTTGACGCCGCTGGCCCATACCCGCAACGGACGCGGCGCGCCCAGCAGCCAGCGCGCCAGATCGATGTCGTGGATGCTGCAATCCATGAAGATGCCGCCGCTGGCGGGGGCGAATTGCACGAAGAAGCCGCTGTCGTCGTTGAGATCGCAGGTTTGCGAGCGCACCAGATAGGGCCGGCCCACCAGGCCCTGCGCCAGCTTGGCGGCGGCGTCCTGGTAGCTGGGGTCGAAGCGGCGCACGAAACCCACCATGGCCTTGAGTTCCGGGCGGCGGGCGGCGGCGCGCTCCACTCGCAGGCAGTCCTCCAGATTCAGCGCCAGCGGCTTTTCGCAGAACACGTGTTTGCCCGCGTCCAGGCAGGCGATGATCTGCTCGGCGTGTAGCGCGGTGGGTGTGGCCAGCAGCACCGCGTCCAGCCCCGGTTCGGCCAGCAGTTCGTCCAGCGCGGCGTGGCCGGCGGCGTCGGGCAGTTCCCGGCGCGCCCAGTCCAGTTCTTCCGGCAGCGGCGAGCAGACGGCGATCACGCGCGCGCCGACGATGCGCTCGCGCAGATTGAGCGCGTGGCGGCGGCCCAGCCGGCCCAGGCCGGCGACGCCAAGGTTTAATGTAGACATGACAAGCCTCCCTGTTGAGTTAGAACCTGTTCACGATCTGCTGCGCTTAGTGAGATGCGACACGGTGAGTGCCGCTTCGAAATGCTCATGTACCATTTGTACATTCCGCTTTCTCAGCCGCAACGCCTTGTCTCGCTCTTGCTCGCGAGATTGTGAACAGGCTCTTAGACCTGATCCAATTCGACGACCTGACCCGAGCGCCAGGAGCGGGTGGCGGCGTCGGCCAGTTCCAGCGCGCGCACGCCGTCCTCCACCGTGGTGCGCGGCGCGGCGCCGTCGCGCATCACCTCCAGAAAGTGCGCCATCTCGGCGGCGTAGGCTTGGCGGTAGCGTTCCAGGAAGAAGGGCTCGGGCAGGTCGGCGGCCACGGCGCGCTCGCCGTAGGCGATCACCTCGGTGGGGCGGTGGTTGCCGGCCTGCAGCATGCCGCGGCTGCCCAGCACTTCGAAGCGCTGGTCGTAGCCGTAGGCGGTGCGGCGGCTGGTGTTGATCTGGCACAGCCGGCCCTGGCGGGTGCGCAGCGTCACCGCCGCGCTGTCGGCGTCGCCGGCGGCGGCGATGGCCGGGTCGCTCAGCGCGCTGGCGCTGGCGTGCACGCTGAGGACTTCGTCGTCCAGAATCCAGCGGCAGATGTCGAAGTCGTGGATCAGCATGTCCTTGAAGATGCCGCCGGAGCGGCGGATATAGTCCAGCGGCGGCGCGCCGGGGTCGCGGCTGGTGACGATGAGCATTTCCGGCGCGCCGATCTCGCCGGCGGCTAGCCTGGCCTTGAGCGCGGCGAAGGTGGGGTCGTAGCGGCGCTGGAAGCCGATCAGGCAGGGCACGCCGGCCGCCGCCACCGCCCGCGCGCACTGGCGCGCGCGCTCCAGCTCCAGGTCCACCGGTTTTTCGCAGAAGATGGCCTTGCCGCGCGCGGCGGCGGCCAGGATCAGCTCGGCGTGGGTGTCGGTGCTGGCGGCGATGATGACGGCGCGCACCGCGGGATCGTCCAGCGCTTGTTCCGCGGCGCAGGCCTCGGCGCCGTGGGCGGCGGCCAGCTCCCGCGCCGCCGGCGCGTGACTGTCCACCACGTATTTGAGCCGCATGCCCGGCAGGCGGGCTAGGTTGGCGGCGTGGATCTTGCCGATGCGGCCGGCTCCGAACAGCGCTGCGTCAATCATCATATCCTCCAGTCTCCTTGGTTTCTTCTATGTTCAGCTCCAGCCGGCAGGCCAGCGCGATGAACAGCGCCTGGCACAGACAGATGGTGCTGGTCAGCGAACGGAAGGAGAAGGCCGAGCCTTCCCTGACCGTCAATACCGCGTCGGCCCCGCGCGCCAGCGGGCTGAGCTGGCTGTCGGTGATCACCAATTGCCGGGCCTTGTGCTGCGCCGCCACCCGCGCGCAATAGCGGCTTTCCTTGCCATAGGGCTGGAAGCTGATGGCGATCAGCACGTCTTGTTCGCCAATGCTGCGGATCTGTTGCGGAAACATGCCGCCCAGGCCGGACAGCAGATGCACTTTCTTGGCGGTGTGCTGCAAGGCGTAGGCGATGTAGGAGGCGATGGGAAACATGCGCCGCACCCCGGTCACGTAGATGTTGTCGGCGTTCAGCAGCAGTTCCACCGCCGCCTCCAGCTGCGCCTCGTCCAGCGCGGCGTCCAGTTCTTGCAGACCTTGCTGGCAGGCGGCGATGAAGTCCCGGGTCATGCCGGCGGCGGAGCGCTGCTCGTCGCGGTTGGCGATCAGGCTCTGGATGCGCTGGCGGTAATTGGGCTGCGGCGCGCCCTGTGGCGTAAATGCGTCACGGAACACGGTCTGCATCTCGGAAAAGCCGGCAAAGCCGAAGCGCTGGGCGAAGCGGACGATGGCCGAAGGCTGCACTTCGCAAGCCTGGGCGATGTCGGTAATGCGTTGCAGCATCAGCGTGCCCCGGTGCTGCTCCACGTAGCCGGCAATCACTTTCAGCTGCTTGCTCAGCGTGTCGTATTCGGCGGCGATGCGCTGCATCAATTCCTCGGCGGGGGCGGTGTTGGCCATCGGCGGACTCTCCTAAGATTTTGGCCAGTATACGTTTTGTGTCGATATTCGAAAATATATTTCTATTAAAAAACATATTTGGAAAATTATTTGCAGAATAGAGCGAAAGCTCTTAAGGTGATTTCACGCCCGGCGCCGACAGTGGCCGCGGCCGACACCATGGCGGGCCCCACGATGGGCCGGCTGATAAGAAGGAGGAGAGAGATGCAGCAGCGATCCTGGAAGTGTAAGTGGAGGTGGGCTCTGCCCACGGCGGCGCTGGCGCTCTGCGCGCTGGCCCAGCCGGCGCTGGCAGCCGACGCCCGTGTCGTGCTGGTCAGCCACGCGCCGGATTCCGACGCCTGGTGGAACACCATCAAGAACGCGATCAAGCAGGCCGGCGAGGACTTCAACGTGCAGGTGGATTACCGCAATCCGCCCAATGGCGACCTGGCCGACATGGCGCGTTTGATTGAGCAGGCGGCGGCACGGCGGTACGACGGCGTGATCGCCAGCATCGCCGATTACGATGTGCTGAAGCGGCCGCTGGGCCAGGTGGTGGCCAAGAGGATTCCGCTGATCACCATCAATTCCGGCACCATCAAGCAAAGCGAAAGCCTGGGCGCCTTGCTGCACGTAGGCCAGCCGGAATACGACGCCGGCTTCGATTCCGGCAAGCAGGCCAAGGCCGCCGGGATCAAGAGCTTCCTCTGCGTCAACCACTATGCCACCAACCCGGCCTCCTTCGAGCGCTGCAAGGGCTTCGCCGACGCCATCGGCGCCGATGTGCGCAAATCCACGCTGGACGCCGGCGACGACCCCACCGGCATCGAAAGCAAGGTCAGCGCCTATCTGCGCAACAATCCCGGCACCCAGGCGCTGCTGACGCTGGGGCCGACCTCGGCCAGCCCGGCGATCAAGGCGGTGAAGAAGATGGGCCTGGCCGGCAAGCTCTACTTCGCCACCTTCGACCTGTCCGAGGACATTTCCAAGGCGATCAAGGACGGCACCATCAAGTTCGCCATCGACCAGCAACCCTATCTGCAGGGCTATATCCCGGTGGCAGCGCTGGCCATCGTCAAGCGCGATAAGACCGCGGACCCGGCCAAGGTGGAAGCCGCGCTCAAGGCCAATCCCAAATTCCAGGCCCGGCTGAGGGAGTACGGGCTGGTCCCCCTCTATAAGGGCCGCCACATCAACTCCGGCCCCGGCTTCGTCACCAAGGACAATATCGCCAAGGTGGAGAAGTACGCCGGGCAGTTCCGCTAGCCGCCGTTTTCCGATGGATCTGACGCCCGGCGCGGAATTACCGGCCGCCCGGGGCAAGGAGCAGAGCAATGAGCATGAGCAAGGCCAGCCCGGGCAAGGCCGCGGGCATCCGCATGGCGCCGCCCGGCGATGATGAAAGAGTGCGGCGGCTGTCGCTGTTCGACCGGCTGATGGGACGGCCGGAATTCGCCGCCGTCGCCGGCGCGGCGCTGGTGTTCGCGGTGTTCGGCGTCGGCGCCGGCGGTTCCGGCATGTTCGCGGTGGACGGCATCGTCAACTGGTCGCAGGTGGCGGCCTATCTCGGCATCATCGCCATCGGCGCCTGCCTGCTGATGATAGCCGGCGAGTTCGATCTGAGCCTGGGCTCGATGATAGGCTTCGCCGGCATGATGGTGGCGATCCCGCCGCTGTACTTCGGCTGGCCGTTCTGGCTGGCCGTCCTGTTCGCCTTCGCCGGTTCGCTGGCGGTGGGCTGGCTCAACGGCTATCTGGTGCTCAAGACCCGGCTGCCGTCCTTCATCGTCACCCTGGCTTTTCTGTTCATCCTGCGCGGCCTGACGCTGGCGCTGTCCATTCTATTCGCCAACCGCACCATCGTCAGCGGCGTCGGCGACCTGGCGGCGGCGGACCCGCTGGCGCAATGGCTGTTCGTCGGCCATGTCGGCGCCGGCCTGTTCCACTGGCTGGCCGGCATCGGGGCGATCGCCTCCTTGCCGGACGGCGGCGCGGCGGCGGCCGGCGTGCCCAAGGTGCTGCTGTGGTGGCTGGCGCTGGCGGCGATCGCGGCCTTCGTGCTGGCGCGCACCCGGATCGGCAACTGGATCTTCGCCGCCGGCGGCGACGCCAACGCCGCCAAGAACGTGGGGGTGCCGGTCAAGCAGGTGAAGATAGGCCTGTTCATGTTCACCGCCTTCTGCGCCTGCCTGTTCGCGGTGCTGCAAGTGTGCGACGTGGGCTCCGCCGCCGCCGACCGCGGCCTGCAAAAGGAGTTCGAGGCCATCATCGCCGCGGTGATAGGCGGCTGTCTGCTCACCGGCGGCTACGGCTCGGTGGTGGGCGCCTGCTTCGGCGCGCTGATCTTCGGCGTGGTGCAGATCGGCATCACCTACACCAATATCAATTCCGACTGGTTCCGCGTCTTCCTCGGCCTGATGCTGCTGATGGCGGTGTTGTTCAATCACTATGTCAGACGCCGCGTGACGGAGGCCAAATGATGGTCACGACCGGCAAAATCCCTGCGGCCGCGTTGCGCCTCCTTGCCGTACTCAATGTACTGTCCGCATCGGCGCGCCTTGCCGCGGCCGCTGCGCCGAACAATCCTGGCCGCGGGCCGCAAGGAGTCGAAGATGAAACCGTGTGACGACTACATCTTGGAGCTGGATCAGGTCAGCAAGACCTTCGGTTCGGTGATCGCCTTGCAGAAGGTGGATTTGCAACTGCGCCGCGGCGAGGTGCATTGTCTGCTGGGCGACAACGGCGCCGGCAAATCCACGCTGATCAAGACCCTGGCCGGGGTGCACCGGCCCAGCGGCGGCGAATACCGGGTGGACGGACAGCCGGTGCGCTTCGACTCGCCGCGCCAGGCGCTGGACCTGGGCATCGCCACCGTTTACCAGGACCTGGCCCTGGTGCCGCTGATGTCGGTGGCGCGCAATTTCTTCCTGGGGCGGGAGCCGATGAAGAAATGGCTGGGCCTGCTGCCGGTGCTGGATCTGGAGCTGGCCGGCGAGGTGGCGCGCGACAAGCTGGCGGAAATGGGCATCCACATCCGCGACCCGCATCAGGCGATAGGCACCCTGTCCGGCGGCGAGAAGCAATGCCTGGCCATCGCCCGCGCCATTTACTTCGGAGCGCGGGTGCTGATCCTGGACGAGCCCACCGCCGCGCTGGGCGTCAAGCAGAGCGTCAATGTGCTCAAGCTGATTTCCAAGGCGCGCGACAAGGGCATCTCGGTGATCTTCATCACCCACAACGTCAACCACGCTTACCCGATAGGCGACCGCTTCACCCTGCTCAACCGCGGCCGCTCGCTCGGCACTTACGCCAAGGACTCGGTCAGCAAGGAGGAGGTGCTGGACATGATGGCCGGCGGCGCGGAAATGCAGAAACTGATGGCCGAGCTGGACGGCGTCCATATCTAACAACGGTATCGCCACGAAATCCACGAAACCATTTTTAGCCACGGAAACACACGGAAGGACACGGAAAAAGACAGCGTGGATGCAAACGTGGCTTGCGTGCTGTCTCGTGGGTTTCGTGGTTGGCGTTTTGGATTTTGAGCCATGGGAATACATGGAAGCACACGGAAAAAAGCGGAAAACGAATAGCGCCAACTACGACCCCCAAGTTAAAGAACCACCAAGGTTTTATTGGGTTTGTCAGTGTATTTCCGTGTGTTTCCGTGGCTAAAAATGCCTGCTGATGTCTCTTTATGTATTCCGTGGCCAATCAAGCTTTCGAAGGAGGATGAATGCAAAACACCACCCGTTTCGCCAGCGGCCGCGACCGCGACCTGGTCTGCCTGGGCCGGCTGGCGGTGGACCTGTACGCGCAGCAGCTGGGCGCGCCGCTGGAAGACGCGGCCAGCTTCGCCAAATACCTGGGCGGCTCCTCCGCCAACATCGCCTTCGGCGCGGCCCGGCTGGGTTTGAAATCGGCGATGCTGTCCCGCGTCGGCGACGAACAGATGGGCCGCTTCCTGCTCAAGACCCTGAGCGCCGAAGGTTGCGACGTCAGCCAGGTGAGGGTGGACCCGGAGCGGCTGACCGCCCTGACCCTGCTGGGCATCAAGGACCGCGACACCTTCCCCCTGCTGTTCTACCGCGAAAACTGCGCCGACATGGCGCTCGGCGCCGATGACATCGACGAGGACTTCATCGCCGGCAGCCAGGCCTTGCTGATCACCGGCACCCATCTGTCCCGGCCCGGGGTGGAGGCGGCCAGCCGCCGCGCGCTGCAATACGCGCGCCGCCACGACGCGCGCACGGTGCTGGACATCGACTACCGGCCGGTGCTGTGGGGCCTGGCCGGCCGCGGCGACGGCGAAACCCGCTACATCTCCAGCGCCGAGGTCAGCGCCCATTTGCAGAAGCTGCTCTCCGAGTTCGACCTCATCGTCGGCACCGAGGAGGAATTCCTGATCGCCGGCGGCGCGGCCGAGCTGATGCCGGCCTTGGCCCGAGTGCGCGCGCTGAGCCGGGCGGTACTGGTGGTCAAGCTGGGGCCGCTGGGCTGCGCGGTGATTCCCGACGCGGTGCCGGCGCGCATCGAGGACGCCTTCAGCGTGGCCGGCGCGCCAGTGGAGGTGATGAATGTGCTGGGCGCCGGCGACGCCTTCCTGGCCGGCTTCCTGTCCGCCTGGCTGCGCGGCGGCGACTACGCCGAATGCTGCCGCCGCGCCAACGCCTGCGGCGCGCTGGTGGTGTCGCGCCACGGCTGCGCGCCGGCGATGCCGACCCCGGCCGAGCTGGAGCGCTTTCTCGCCGCGCCAACGCGGCGGCCGGGCGAGGACGCGGCCTTGAGCCGGCTGCACCGGGTCAGCGCGGCGCGGCCGCGTTGGGACGAATTGTGCGTGTTCGCCTTCGACCACCGCAGTCAGTTCTTCGAACTGGCGCGCGCGGCGGGCGCGGACGAGACGCGGCTGCCGCGTTTGAAACAGCTGCTGGTGCAAGCGGTGGCCGACGTCGAGCAGCGCTTGGGCCTGCACGGGCGGGTGGGGGTGTTGATCGACGAGCGCTACGGCGCCGACGCGCTGTACGCCGCCACCGGCCGCGGCTGGTGGGTGGGCCGGCCGGTGGAGCTGCCCGGCTCCAATCCGCTGGTGTTCGAGCAAGGCCGCGCGATGGCCGGCGCCTTGAACGCCTGGCCGCGCGAGCAGGTGATCAAATGCCTGGTCCAGTACCACCCGGACGATGAGCTGGACAACCGGCTGGAACAGGAGGCGCAGGTCCGCGCGCTCTACGACGCCGCCCAGGCCAGCGGCCACGAATTGCTGCTGGAAATCATCCCGTCCAAGGATTTGCCGCGCGCCGACGACACCGTCTACCGCGCGCTCAAACGCCTGTACAACCTGGGCGTCCACCCGGACTGGTGGAAGCTGGAGCCGCCCACCGCCGCGCAATGGCCGGCGCTGGACGCGCTGATCGCCGAGCGCGATCCCTATTGCCGAGGCGTGGTATTGCTGGGCTTGAACGCGCCCTTGGACGAGCTGCGCCGGGGCTTTGCCGCCGCGCGCGCCAGCCGCAGTTGCCGCGGCTTCATGGTGGGTCGCAGCCTGTTTCAGCGGCCGGCCGAGCGCTGGCTTGCGGGCGAGATCGACGACGCCGGCCTGGTGGCCGAGGCCGGCGCCCGATTCACTGAACTGGTGGCGGTCTGGCGCGAGGAACGCGGCACGGCCGGCCGCGCGCTCAGCGAGGAGGGCGCGCGATGAGCACGATTCGCTTAACCATGGCCCAGGCGCTGGTGCGCTACCTGGCCGCGCAGCGGGTGGAGCTGGACGGCGAGGAACTGCCCCTGTTCGCCGGGGTGTGGGCCATCTTCGGCCACGGCAACGTCGCCGGCCTGGGCGAGGCGCTGCAGCAGGCCGGCGACAGCCTGCCCACTTGGCGCGCCCACAATGAGCAGGGCATGGCCCACGCCGCCATCGCCTACGCCAAGGCGCATTTCCGCCGCCGGATGATGGCGGTGACCAGCTCCATCGGCCCCGGCGCCACCAATCTGGTTACCGCTGCGGCGTTGGCCCACGTCAACCGGCTGCCCTTGCTGCTCTTGCCCGGCGACGTGTTCGTGTCGCGCGCGCCGGACCCGGTGCTGCAGCAACTGGAAGCGCCGCAGGACGGCACGCTGTCGGTCAACGATTGCCTGCGGCCGGTGTCGCGCTATTTCGACCGCATCGTCCACCCGGCGCAGCTGCTCACGGCGCTGCCGCGCGCGCTGGCGGTGCTGACCGATCCGGCGCAATGCGGGCCGGCCACGCTGGCGCTGCCGCAGGACGTGCAGACCATGGCCTGGGACTATCCGGCCGACTGGTTCCGGCCGCGGCTGTGGCGCATCGCCGCGCCGCCGCCGGAACCGGACGCGTTGGAGCGGGCGGCGCGGGCGCTGGCCGCCGCGCGGCGGCCGCTGATCGTGGCCGGCGGCGGCGTGCTCTACAGCGCCGGCGGCGCGGCGGCCTTGCGCGCCTTCGCCGAGCGCCACGGCGCGCCGGTGGCCGAAACCCAGGCCGGCAAGAGCGCCTTGTCCTGGGATCACCCGCTGCAATTGGGCGCGATCGGCGTCACCGGCTCGCCGGCCGCCAACCGGCTGGCGGAACGGGCCGACCTGGTGCTGGCGCTGGGCAGCCGCTTGCAGGACTTCAGCACCGGCTCCGGGCAGCTGTTCCGCCAGGCGCGGCTGCTCAGCGTCAACGTCAACGCGCTGGACGGGATCAAGGCCGACGCCGTGGCCCTGAGCGGCGACGCCGCGCTATGCCTGGACGCGCTGTCGGCGCGGCTGGACAGCTGGAGCGCCGACGCCGGCTGGAGCGCCGAGGCGCGCGCGCTGGCAGAGGACTGGCGCGCGGAGACGGCGCGCGTCACCGGCCAGCGTCAGCCTCGCGGCCGGCCTTACGACGGGGAAGTGATCGGCGCGGTGCAGCGCCACCCCGGCTCCGAGCGCGACGACATCGTGGTCTGCGCCGCCGGCACCCTGCCGGCCGAACTGCACAAGCTGTGGCGCGCGGCGACGCCGGGCGGCTACCACCTGGAATACGGCTATTCCTGCATGGGCTATGAAATCGCCGGCGGCCTGGGCGTGAAGATGGCGCGGCCGGAGCGCGAAGTCATCGTGATGGTGGGCGACGGCAGCTATCTGATGATGAACAGCGAGCTGGCCACCTCGGTGATGCTGGACCGAAAACTGATCGTGGTGCTGCTGGACAACCGCGGCTACGGCTGCATCAACCGCTTGCAGCAAGCCTGCGGCGGCGCGCCGTTCAACAATTTGCTGGACGACTGCCGCCAGGGCCGCCACGGCGCGCCGCGGGTGGATTTCGCCGCCCATGCCCGCGCGCTGGGCGCCGAGGCCGAGCACGTGGCCGACATCGCCGGCCTGGAGGCGGCGCTGGTCCGCGCCCGCGCCGCGGAACGCAGTTATCTGATTGTGATCGACACCGATCCGGCGCGCACCACCGAGGCCGGCGGCTGCTGGTGGGAAGTGGCGGTGCCGGAGGTATCGGAACGGGCCGAGGTCCGCGCCGCGCGCCAGGCTTACGAAGACCGGCTGCGCCGGCGTCAATACGAATAGCGGGGAACAGCGCAATGCATGCATTCGACGTGAAAATCGGCATCAATCCGATTTCCTGGAGCAATGACGACCTGCCGTCGCTGGGCGGCGAAATATCGCTGCAGCAGGCGCTGGCCGAAGGCGCGGCCATCGGCTACCGCGGTTTTGAGCTGGGCAATAAATTCCCGCGTCAGCCGGAGGCGCTGGCGGCGGCGCTGGCGCCGCACGGCCTGCAATGCGTGTCCGGCTGGCATTCCGGCCGGCTGGCCGAGCGCGGCGTGGATGAGGAAATCGCCGCCGTGGAACCGCATCTGCGTTTGCTGGCCGCCAGCGGATGCCGGGTGATGGTCTACGGTGAAGTGGCCCAGGCGATACAGGGCCAGCCGCGGCCCTTGAGCCAGCGTCCGCGCTTTGGCTCGGAGCGGCAATGGCGCGATTACGGCGAGCGGCTGAACGCCTTCGGCCGCCACCTGCAAAGCCACGGCCTGACGCTGGCCTACCATCACCATATGGGCGCCTACGTCGAAACCCCGGACGATGTGGACGCGTTGATGGCGGTCACCGGCTCGGAAGTGGGCCTGCTGTTCGACAGCGGCCACATCGCCTTCGCCGGCGGCGAACCGCTGGCGGTGCTGCGCCGCCATATCGGCCGCGTGGTCCACGTCCATTGCAAGGATATCCGCCCGCAGGTGGCGCGGCTGGCGCGCAACCGCGGCTGGAGTTTTCTGGAGGCGGTGCTCAACGGCGTGTTCACCGTGCCCGGCGACGGCGTCATCGATTTCGAAGCCCTGCTGCGCACGCTAGCCGAGCACGGCTATCGCGGCTGGCTGGTGGTGGAGGCGGAGCAGGACCCGGTGGTGGCGCCCAGCTACCGCTATGCCGAACTGGGCTTCCGCACCCTGGCTGGCCTGGTGGCCGCCATCCGCGCCGGCGCGTCGGAAAGGAGTTGCGCATGAATCAGCCTGATTTGCGCGTGAGAGCGGCGGCCGGCCGCGTCGCCGCCGACATCACCCCGGCCTCCGCCGGCTGGCGCCACGTCGGTTTCCGCGCCTTGCGCCTGGCCGACGGCGAGGCCGAGGACTGGCTGCAAGCGGAGCGGGAGTGCTGCGTGGTGGTGCTGGCCGGCGTCGTCGATCTCATCGCCGGTGAACAGCGCTGGCCGGGCGTGGGCGGCCGCGCCGATGTGTTCGACGGGCAAGCGCCGTGGGCGGCTTATATTCCCGCCGGCTGTGCATTGCGCATCGTCGCCCACGGCGCGGCGGAAGTGGCTTTGTGTTCGGCGCCGGGCCGGCCGCTGACCCGGCCGCCGCGGCTGATCCGGCCGCAGGACATGGCGCAGAGCGTGCGCGGGCAGGGGAGCAACACCCGCTACGTCACCGACATCCTGCCGCAGCAGGCGGAGGCGGACGGCCTGCTGGTGGTGGAAGTGCGCACCCCGTCCGGCCATTCGTCCAGCTATCCGCCGCACAAGCACGACCGCGACGCGCTGCCGGTGGAGAGCCTGTTGGAGGAGACCTATTACCACCGGGTGAGCCCGGCGCAGGGCTTCGTGTTCCAGCGCGTCTACACCGACGAGCGCGATCTGGACCAATCCCACGCGGTGGAGGACGGCGACGTGGTGCTGGTGCCGCGCGGCTATCATCCGGTGTGCGTGCCGCACGGCTATGAATCCTACTACCTCAATGTGATGGCCGGGCCGCGCCGCGAATGGCGCTTCCACAACGACCCGGCGCATGAGTGGATGCTGTCCGCCGTGAGCTGAGGCGCGGCCGCGGGGCTTGGGTTGGCGCGGGCGGCGGTGTAAACTGCCGCTTTTACGACCGCGTCGGTCCCTTGCCTGGATTCCGCCATGCCCACGCCTCATGCCGCACGCCGCGCCCGCCTGCTGTCCGCCCTGGGCGACGCCGTAGCGGTGCTGCCCACCGCGCCGGAAGCGGTGCGCAACGCCGATAATTTCTATCCCTATCGCCCGGACAGCCATTTCCTGTACCTGACCGGCTTCGCCGAGCCGGAAGCGGTGTTGGTGCTGGATGGGCGCAGCGGCAAGTCCATCCTGTTTTGCCGCGACAAGAATGCGGACATGGAAATCTGGGAAGGCTTCCGCCACGGGCCGCAGGCAGCGGCGGAGACTTTCGGCTTCGACGAGGCTTATCCCGTCGCCGAGCTGGACGCGCGGATGCTGGAGCTGCTGTCCGGCTGCGGCCGGCTGTGCTGGAGCCTGGGCCGCGACGCCAAGTTCGACGCGCGCGTCAACGGCTGGCTGGACAGCCTGCGTCAGCGCGCCTACCACGGCGCGCCGGCGCCCAGCTGCTACGGCGACGTGCACGCGCTGCTGGACGAGATGCGCCTGATCAAGGACGACAGCGAGATCGCGCTATTGCGCCGCGCCGGCGAGATTTCCGCCGCCGGCCATGTGCAGGCGATGCGGACCACCCGGCCCGGCCTGCATGAATACCAGATCGAGGCGGAAATCCTGCACGCCTTCGTCAGCCGCGGCGCGCGCCAGCCTTCCTATGAAAGCATCGTCGCCGGCGGCGCCAATGCCTGCACCCTGCATTACTGCGCCAACAACGGCTTGCTGCGCGACGGCGAAATGCTGTTGATCGACGCCGGCTGCGAACTGGAAGGCTACGCCGGCGACATCACCCGCAGCTTCCCGATCAACGGCCGTTTCAGCGGCCCGCAGCGCGACGTCTACGAAGTAGTGCTGGCGGCGCAGGCGGCGGCCATCGCCGCGCTGGGGCCGAATGTTCCCTGGAACGCGTCCGGCGACGCCGCGCTGGCGGTGCTGGCCCAGGGCATGCTGGACCTGGGGCTGTTGCAAGGCAGCGTGGACGGGGTGATCGAATCCGGCGCCTACCGCCAGTTCTACATGCACGGCATCGGCCATCTGATCGGCCTGGACGTGCACGACGTGGGCGCGCGCAAGCGCAACGGCCTGTGGCGCGCCTATCAGCCCGGCATGTGCGTGACGGTGGAGCCGGGCTTGTACATCCGCCCGGCGGACGGAGTGCCGGCGGCGCTGCACCATATCGGCGTGCGCATCGAGGACGATGTGCTGATCACCGAGCAGGGCTGCGAGGTCTATACCGGCGGCGTGCCCAAGCGCATCGACGAGATCGAGGCGCTGATGAATCAGGATTGAATTCCGGAGCCTGTGTCCCGAGGAAACAGGAGGAAACAGAATGCAGCAACAGATAAATGAACATGCGGACGTGGTGATCATAGGCGGCGGCCCGGTCGGGGCGCTGGCCGCTTTGCGGCTGGCGCGCGCCGGCCGCGAGGTGACCTTGGTGGAGGCCCGCGGCCGCGATGAGACGGTGCGCGACGCGCGCGCGCTGGCGCTGTCCTGGCACAGCCGCGAGCTGCTGCGCGAAGCCGGCGCCTGGCCGGAGGATTTGCCGGCATCCTTGATCGACAGCGTGCACGTGTCGCAGCAAGGCGCTTGCGGCCGCACCCTATTGCAGGGCGAGGACGTGGGCCTGCCGCACCTGGGCGCGGTGGTGGATTACCCGGCGCTGGTGGCGGCGCTGGGCGGCGCGCTGGAGCGCGCCGGCGTGCGCGTGTTGTGGCGGCACCGGGTGCGGGCGGTCAAAAGCCTCAGCCATTACGCGGTGGCGACGGTGGAGTCGGACGCCGGCGAGAGCGTGTTGACCTGCCGGCTGGCGGTGATGGCCGAGGGCGGCGCGTTGGCGGAAAGCCTGCCCGGCGTCAAGCGCCTGAGCCACGATTACCGCCAGTGCGCGGTGCTGGCCGAAGTGCGCACCGAATTGCCGCCCAAGGGCGTGGCCTATGAGCGCTTTGCCCATGACGGGCCGCTGGCCCTGTTGCCGCACGGCGACGCTTATATGTTGGTGTGGACCCGCAGCGCCGAGGACGCCGCCCGCTTGCAGGCGGCCGACGACGCCGAGGTGGCCGCCGCCTTGCAACAGGCCTTCGGCGAGCGCCAGGGCCGCATCCTGGACGTGGGGCCGCGCGCGGCGTTCCCGCTGGCGTTGAAGCAGCTCAACCGCGTGGTCAGCGGCCGGGTGGCGATGATAGGCAACGCCGCACAAACCATGCATCCGGTGGCGGCGCAGGGCCTGAATCTGGGCCTGCGCGACGCCGCCGGTCTCAGCGCGGCGCTGGCCGGCGTCGCCGATCCCGGCGATGCCGCCGCGCTGGTGGCCTATGCCGCGTCGCGACGGGTGGACAGCCACGCGGTGGTGGGCTTCACCCATGGCTTGATCAAATTGTTCGACGGCCACCATCCGGTGGTCAGCGCGATGCGCAGCGTCGGCCTCAGCGCGCTGGACGCGCTGCCGCCGCTACGGCGCAAATTCGCCAGCCATCTGGTGTTCGGCGTGTGATGGGAGAGCGAGCGTGAAAGCATTGCAATATGATGTGATCGTCGTCGGCGGCGGGCTGGTGGGCGCCAGCCTGGCGCTGGCGCTGGAGCGCGCCGGCAAGAGCGTGGCCCTGCTGGAAGGACGGCCGCCACGGCTGGAGGGTCTGGAGCAGGGCTGGGACGCGCGCATTTACGCGGTGAGCCCGGCCAACCGCCGTTTCCTCGAGAGCCTGGACGCCTGGCCCGGCGCCGAGCGCCTGGGCGCGATTGAGGCGATGGATGTGCGCGGCGACGCGGGCGGCCGCATCGAGTTCGCCGCCAGCGACGCCGGCGAGCCGGCGCTGGCCTGGATCGCCGAGAACCGCTGGCTGCTGGCCGCCTTGTGGCGGCGGCTGACGGCGTCCGGCGTCGATTGCCTGACCGGGGTCTTGCCGCAGACACTGCGCGCCGACGCGCTGGGCGCCGAGCTGGAATTGGAGGACGGCCGCCGGCTGAGCGCCGCCTTGCTGGTCGGCGCCGACGGCGCCAACTCCTGGGTGCGCGAGCAGGCCGGCCTGGATGCCAGCGTCAAGCCTTACCGCCAGAGCGGGGTGGTGGCCAATTTCGACTGCGAGCGCCCGCACGGCGGCGTGGCGCGGCAATGGTTTCTCGGCGGCGACATCCTGGCCTGGCTGCCGATGGCCGGGAACCGAATTTCCATGGTGTGGTCAAGCTCTGATCCCGAGCGTTTGCTGCAACTGTCGCCGGACGCGTTGGCGGAGACGGTGGCCGCGGCCGGAGGACAAACGCTGGGAAAATTGGCTACCATCACTGCCGCCGCGGCGTTTCCGCTGCGCTTGATCCAGCCGCAGCGGGTGGTGGCCGAGCGCGTGGCCCTGGTGGGCGACGCCGCTCACACCGTGCATCCCCTGGCCGGCCAGGGGGTGAACCTGGGTTTTCAGGACGCTGAGCAATTGGCGGCCTTGCTGGCCGGCGAGCGCGACGCCGGAGACTGGATGCTGCTGCGCCGTTATGAGCGCCAGCGGCGCGAAGCGGTGAAAACCATGCAGCTGGGTTGCGATGGACTGTTCCAGCTGTTCCAGGCCAAGGCGCCGGGCCTGCCCTGGCTGCGCAATGCCGGACTGAACCTGACCAATTGCCTGAAGCCTTTGAAGCGGCAATTCGCTCGCCAGGCGATTGGTTATTGAACCTCCTTTCCAAGGATAAAGATTGATGAAGAAAAACTTGAAGTCCCTGGCGCTGGGCGCCTCCCTGATGATGGCGCTGGCCGCTTGCTCGCAGGCCGCCGGCAGCGGCAACGTCGGTGATGTGAAAAAGGCGTTTGAAGGCCGTTTCCCCGGCAAGCCGGTCAAGGCGGTGAGCGCCTCCCCGGTGAAAGGGATTTTCGAGGTGGTGGTGGACAATAAACAGGTGGTGTACACCAATGCCGACGCCAGCTATCTGTTTGTCGGCGACCTGATCGACGCGGTGAAGAAGGAAAGCCTGACCGAGAAGAAACTGGCCGAGCTGAACAAGGTGGACTTCAAGTCGCTGCCGTTCGAATACGCGCTGAAGGAAGTGCGCGGCAAGGGCGAGCGCAAGCTGGCGGTGTTCTCCGATCCGGACTGCCCGTTCTGCAAGAAGCTGGAACGCGAGGGTCTGAAGAACCTGGACAACGTGACCATCTACACCTTCCTCTATCC
The DNA here is from genome assembly GCF_001043555.1 of Chromobacterium sp. LK1. Classification (NCBI taxonomy): domain Bacteria; kingdom Pseudomonadati; phylum Pseudomonadota; class Betaproteobacteria; order Neisseriales; family Chromobacteriaceae; genus Chromobacterium; species Chromobacterium sp. LK1. The sequence goes on from NZ_LDUI01000001.1 coordinate 148,154, forward strand.
GCTGACCCAGCTGCATCCGGACGCGATGCGCAAGTCCAAGCAGATCTGGTGCTCGCCCGACAAAGTGGCGGCCTGGTCCGGCTTCATGCGCGACGGCAAGCCGCTGACCGGTCCGGACAATTGCGACACTCCGTTGGAGAAGATTCAGCAGTTGGGCGAGAAACTGGGCATCACCGGCACGCCGGGCCTGATCTTCGCCAATGGCCAGCTGGTGCCGGGCGCGATCGATGCCGAAGACATCGAGAAGCTGCTCAAGGCCAAATAAGCCAGCCGCGCCCCGCGCGACGCCCGCGGCCTGTCCCGACGCCTTCGTGGCGGCGCGGCAGGCCGTTGTCGCGACTGGAGCGCGGCGGTGAGCGCGCGGCCGGGCTGGGGGACGCGCTGGCGCGGCCTGTCCAATAGCGACCGCATTTTGCTGGGCCTGTCGTTTTCCCTGGCCGCGCACGGGCTGGCGATTTTCGCGCCGTGGCCGGTGGGGGGCGCGCACGGCGAGCCGGCCGGCCTGAGCGTGCGCCTGGCCGCGGCGTGGCCCGCGCCCAGGCCGTCGCCGCGCGTGGAGCGGGCCGAGACGCCGCCGGCGTGGAGCGCGCCCGTGGCGGCCGAGGCTTTGCCTCCGACGGAGGCTGAAGCGAAACCGGAGCCGGAACCACAGCCAAGCGCATCGGCGCCTGCCGGCGAGCCGTCGAGCGCGGCGTCGGCGCCGCTGGCCGAGGCCGCCGAGCCGGGGGAGGATGTGGCGCAGCGTCTGGGGCTAGACCTGTATTACCCGGCCAGTCAGCTGGAGCAAGTGGCGACGCCGCTGCGGCCTATCGAGCTGCCGGACCTGTCCTATTTGACTGGGGTGACGATCAGGATAGAGCTGCGCGTCTATATCAATGAACAGGGTGGGGTGGATGCGGTGCAATCGTTCAGCGCGCAGCCGGCCGGCAGCGAGCAGGCCTTGATCGAGCGTTTTCGCCATGTCGAATTTTCGCCAGGGCGCAAGGACGGCATCGCGGTGAAGAGCTATAAACGTATTTTGATCCAGTCCGAGCCGGGAGGCGGCGTGGTCTTGCCGCGGCAGCCTGGCCAGCGCTGAGAACCTGTTTACGATCTGCTGCGCGTCGTGAAGCGTTGCACGGTGAGTACCAGCTCAAAATGCTCATGTACCACGAGTACATTCCGCTTTTTCGCTCGTTTTCGCCTTGTCTCGCTTAGCTCGCGAGAACGTAAACACGTTCTGAGAACCTGGTCAAAGTCTGCTGCGCTCGGTGCGGCGTAGCACGGTGCGCGTACTGCTTCGAAATGTTCATGTGCCAGTCATGCATTCCGCTTGCTCCGCCGCAACGTCTTGTCTCGCTTAGCTCGCGAGAACGTAAACAGGTGAGGAGCGCGCCAGCGCCCGGGCTGACCGCGGCGCGGGTTCATGGTAAATTCCGCTTTCCGGCATGGTGCCGGTGGCTAACATCTTACCAGGGACATGAAAAGGTCCCGGTTTTCACAAAGGAATTGCCATGTCTGATTTGCAGACGCTGTTCACCCAGGCTCAGGCCGATGTCAAGACCCTGTCCGAGCGCCCGGACAACCAGACGCTGCTGCAGCTGTACGCCTTGTTCAAGCAGGCGACCGAAGGCGACGCCGCCGGCGAGCGTCCGGGCATGATGGATTTCATCAATCGCGCCAAGTTCGATGCCTGGGAAAAGCTGAAGGGCAAGGGCGGCGACGAAGCGATGCAGGAATACGTGGATGTGGTGAAGCGCCTGTTGGAAGACTGATCCGGCGGTTCGGACCCCGGCCGCCCTGGCGGACTGCCCGTCGGGCGGCTCCGCCTGCGGCGCGGCAAACCGGCACCGGCAGCGCGTGCCGATTTTTTTTAGTTGTCCGTCGCGGTTCGCCGCGACGCAGCGCGTGGCGCTAGGGTTTTTCAATCAATGAAGCGTTTGCCAAGATGAAGAAAGTCTTTTGCTTGCTGGTTTTCGCGCTGCTGGCGCAAGCATGCCGGGCGGGCGACGACCCGGTGCTGCTGGTGGTGTCGGGCAAAATCAGCCATTACACCGATCCGGCGCGCGGGGTGTATGAATTCCGCGAAAGCGCGCTGATGGCCTTGCCGCAGACCTCGCTGGTCACCGCCACCAGCTGGACGCCCAAGGCCACTTTCAGCGGGCCATTGGTGCGCGACATTCTCAACAAGGTGGGCGCTTACGGGCATCAGGCCCAGTTCGTCGCCCTCAATGACTACACCTATTCGATCCCTGTCAGCGAACTGGTCAAGTACCGCGCCATCCTGGCGCGCCGCTTCAATCAACAGCCGATGAACGTGGCCCGTTACGGCCCGCTGTGGTTGATGTATCCATTGGAGCAGATGCCGGATTCGGCCAAGGGGCCGGCGCTGGACGCCAAGTTGATCTGGCAGATCGATGGCCTGGTGGTGAACTGATGGACAAGCAAGATAGGGCGCAGGAAGGCGCCAAGTCGGCCTGGGTCGGACGTCTGCGGCAACTGGCATCCGGCTGGGGCGGCTGGCCGGAAGGCCGGCGCATGCTGTGGGTGGGCCTGCTGGTGCTGATCACCGCCGCCGGCGGCATGTATTACAGCATCAGCCAGGTGGGCAAGGGCAATTCGGTGGCCAATAGCAGCGAAGACCTGTATTGGTCGGTGGCGCAATTCCAGTTGGAGATGGAGCGCGCCAAGTCCGCGCTGGTGGCTTTCCAGGCCGGCCGCATCAATAACGAGGAATTGACCCGACGGCTGGAGGTGGCCAGCAGCCGCTTCCACGTATTCTCTGAACCGGCGCCGGTGCGCGTGCAGATGCTGCTGCGCCAGGTGAAGGGGTTCGACACCCTGGTGGCGGATTATCAGCAACTGTTCACCGATCCGGGCTTCGGCCATCCGTCGCCGGCTGCGGTGCCGGCGCTGCTGGAGCGCATCGATCTGCTGCGGCCGCAACTGATGGCTTTCGCCGTGGAGGCGCGGGTGGCCGAGGTCAAGAGCCGCACCGAGCGCCTGGAGGATCTGGACCGCCAGCGCAGCAATGTGCTCTATCTGCAATCAGTGTTGTGGGGCGTGATCTGCGCGGTGATCCTGCTGTTGTCGCGCTACAGCTCGGTCAAGCGTCTGGCCAGCGCCAAGCAGGCCTTGCTGGAGAAGGAACAGTCCGCGCATCAGGCCACGGTGGCGATGGAGCTGGACCGCACCACCTTCCTGGCCACGCTGAGCCACGAGATCCGCTCACCGCTGCAATCGATGCAGGTGTGCATCGAATTGCTGGAGCCGGTGGCGGATGGCGACAAGACGGCGCGCACCGCGGTGCAGCGCCTGAAGACCAGCGTGTCGCATCTGTCGGCCCAGGTGCACGACATCATGGACATCAGCGCCATCCGCAATATGAAGCTGCGGATGAATCCGCAGCCTATGCCGCTGGCCGAGGTGCTGCAAGCCACCATGGACGTGATGCGGCCGCTGGCCGACGCCAAGGGGCTGACCCTGAGCTATCAGGCCGGCCCCTTGCCGGAGAAGGTGCTGCTGGACGAGGTCAGGCTGCGTCAGGTGGTGGGCAATCTGGTGTCCAACGCCATCCGTTACACCGATCAGGGCGGGGTGACGGTCAATGTCAGCTGCCTGCGCGCCACCGGCCACCATGAGCTGATGCTGCAGGTGCGCGACACCGGCATCGGCATTCCGCCGGAGCAGCAGCAGCGCATCTTCCAGCCCTTCATCCAGGGCAAGCACCGCCGCGCCGGCAGCTGCGGCCTGGGCCTGTCCATCGTCAAGGAACTGGTCAATCTGTTTGGCGGTTGCATCGAACTGGACAGCGCCGAGGGCCAGGGTTCATGTTTCACGGTCCGGTTGCCGGTGCAGACGCTGGACGCGCCCGGCCCGCAATCGGTGCTGATCGTCGATGACGACGCCGATATCCGTGACACCCTGGCGGAGCTGCTGCAGCGCGACGGCTATCAGGTGGCCACCGCGGAGACGGCGGCGCTGGCCGAGCAGGCGCTGGAGCGGGCCGATTTCGACACCGTGTTGCTGGACATGCACCTGGGCGCGGACAGCGGCTATCAGGTGGCGGAGCAGGCCTGGAACGGTCAGCGCGGCGCGCACACCGCCATCGTCGGCATGAGCGCCTACCCGGAAGCCTTCCAGGACCCGCGCGCGCGGCGTTTCGCCGGCATCCTGGCCAAGCCCTTTGACGCCGGCCAGCTGCGGCGCATGCTGGAGGCGGTGACCAAGCGCGGCTGAACGCGGTGGAGCATGGCCGGAATGAAAAAAAGCCCTGGGGATCCAGGGCTTTTTCATGTCGCGTGGCGGCTGGAGCCGGTCTGTTCAGACTTCCAGGTCGTGGGCCGCGGTCACCACATTGGTGATCTGCAGCGCCAGGATGGAACCCGGCGTCGGCTTGCCGATGTAGTAGACGCCCTGGATGCGCAAGGCCTGCTGCAAGGCGGATTCGTATTCTTCCGCGTGGCCGGTCAGCACGATGATGGGCACGGTGGCCGAGCGCTGGCGTATGGTTTCTATCACCTTCATGCAATCGTCGTCGCCCAGCACCCAGTCCAGCACGAAGGCGTCGAACTCTTCGTTCGGCAGCGCGGCCAGCAGTTCGGATGGCGATTCATAGGGCAGGGCGAACAGGCCCTGGCGCACCAGCACCGCGGCCAGGATGTCGGCGTCCATATCGTCCAGCACCGCCACCAGCAGGCGCTTGTTATTGGCGCGCTTGGGCGGCTGCACCGCCAGGTAAGTGACTTCGTGGCCGTTGATGCAGCGGTCGTGGCTGCCCGGATACACGTGCCAGCTGTCGCCCTGGCGGCGCGCCAGCAACAGCGGGGAGATCGAATCGTCCTGCACCACGTCGCCCAGCTGTATCCAGCAATGGGCTTCCTCGGTGTGGTCGGTCAGGTGCAGGATGGCCGGGATCAGATCGGCGTCCGGCACCCGCACCGGCCGGCGGTTGTCCTGCGACACCAGCAGTTCCGAAGTGGGGAGGCCCAGGTATTGCGCCAGCTTTTCCAACTGGCCCAGCTGCCATTGGCTGCTGCCGTTGAGCTTGCGGTAGGTTTGCGACGCGCTCAGGCCCAGCACTTCCTCGATCAAGCTGACCTGCTGCGATTCCGCCAGGCCGCGCTGTTCCAGATGGGTCCGGATATTGGCATTGATGATTTCAGTCGTTGGCTTATTCTGTGTCATTTGCATGTCTTCTAAGTAGGGCGACTATTCGGGGTCGTTTCTTATTCGCCATCAAGCAAACCCTTGATGCTGCGCTGACTTGCGGCGCGGGAGGTACTGTCCGCGTCAGCGCGCCTTGCCTCAGGTTCTCTGCCAGGTTTGCTTGGCGGCTCTTATCTGCGCGCGTCCCGGGCAATGGACGGGCGCTTTTTATGTCTTGTTCAATGATTATCGCTGCCGGCGCACGGGCGGCGGGTGGCCTTCCGGGCAGGGCCGGGGCTTGCCGGTTGCGGCATGCCACCCGGGTACGAAATCATTGCCAGGCTGTCAGCCGATTATTAGTCAAAATTTGCAAAATGTGCGAAAAATTTTCGCTTAAAACGCAAAAAAGGCTTCCATTCTAGATTCATGCATACAGCTTGAAACCTGTTCCTTGGTACAGAGTCTTTGCTGCGCGAGATAAATGGATGGATGCGTCTGAAGAGTGAATTGTACTTAATGCGATGATTGCTTTGAGGAAATCTCTATGTGTCGGTAAAGCGGGCGGGTGCCGGCGGCGAGGAGGCAAGAGGAGAAGGGCTTCGCATCCAATGCGAAACCAGTCCCGGCGCGGCCGCGCCGGGACGAAGCGGGCTAAGAACCTGTTCAAAGTCTCGCGAGCAAGAGCGAGACAAGGCGTTGCGGCTGAGAAAGCGCAATGTACCCGTGGTACATGAGCATTTTGAGCTCGTACTCACCGTGAACGCTTCGCGACGCGCAGCAGATCATGAACAGGTTCTTAGCCCAGGGTGCCGGTCAGGCTGACTTCGCGCGTCTCCGGCACCTCGTTGTAGGACAGCACGTGCAGGCCGGGCGCGAACAAGCGCGCGTAGCGCGCCAGCAGCGGGCGGATCTGCGGCATCACCAGCAGGATGGGCGCGTGGCCCAGCTGTTTCATCTGGTCGCGCACCACCGGCATATTCGCCTGCAACTGCTGCAGCACATTGGGGTCGATGGGGAAGCTGTCCAGCTGAGGCTTGCCGGTTTGCTGCGCCTGGCTCAGCGCGCCCAGCAGCAGGTTTTCCAGATCGGCGGACAGATTGAAGGCCTTCATTTCGCCGCGCGGCCCCAGGATGGATTGCACGATCTGGCGTTTCAGCGCGCAGCGCACCTCGGCCGCCAGCATGATGGGGTCCTTGCTGCTCTCGCTGGCGTCCAATAGCGCGTTGGCGATGGGGACGATGTCCTTCAGCGACACATTGTCGGTCAGCAGCTGGCGATAGGCCTTGAGCTGCAGCGGCGCCGGCAGCGCCTGGTTCAGCGCGGAGGCGAGCTTGGGCGCCAGTGCCGACAGCCGTTCGCCCAGCGCGGTCACGTCGTCGTGGCGGAACAGCTCGGCCAGGTGCTCGCGCATCACCTTGTTCAGATGGGTGGCCACCACGCTGGCGCAGTCCACCACCTGGTAACCCAGGCCCAAGGCCTTGCTCTTGTCCTCGGGCTGGATCCAGGTCACCGGCATCGCATAGGCCGGGTCCACGCCGGGCATGCCGTCCACTTCGCCGTACAGCTCCGGCGACGGGATCGCCATCAAGCGGTCGGCGTAGACCTCGCCCTCGGCCACGGTGTTGCCGCTGAGCAGGATGGCGTATTGCGAGGGCTTTAGGCGCAAGTCGTCGCGCAGGCTCACCGTCGGCATCAGCACGCCCAGGCTTTCGCTCAGGCTCTGGCGCACGCCGCGCACGCGCTTGGCCAACGGCGCGCCCTGACTCTTGTCCAGCAGCGACACCAGCTTGTAGCCCAGATTGATGCCCAGGGTGTCGACATAGGGCAGCGCGCCCCATTCCAGTTCGATGTCGGCGTCGCCGGCCAGCGCGCTTTTCGCCAGCGCCGGGTCCGGCTGGTTCGGCAGCGTCTGCTGGCGCTGGTGCAGCCGCCAGGCGACGAAGCCCAGCAGCAGCGCGAAGCCGAGGAAGGTGGGCCAGGGCATGCCGGGGATAGCGGCAAGCACCAGCATCATGCCGGCGGCGCTCATCAGCACGGTGGGGGAGGCCAGCATCTGCTTGCCCACTTGCTCCTGCATATCGCCGTCGTCGCTGATGCGGGTGACGATGATGGCGGCGGCGGCGGACAGCAGCAGGGCCGGAATCTGCGCGACCAGGCCGTCGCCTATGGTCATCAGCGCGTACTGGCGGAAGGCGTCGCCGGCGGACAGGCCGTGCATCAGCGCGCCGATGGCCACGCCGCCGAACAGATTGATGATCAGGATCAGGATGCCGGCGATGGCGTCGCCGCGCACGAATTTGGACGCGCCGTCCATCGCGCCGTAGAAATCGGCTTCGGTGGCGATGTCGCGGCGGCGCTGCTGCGCCTGCTCCTGGTTGATCAGGCCGGCGTTGAGGTCGGCGTCGATGGCCATCTGCTTGCCGGGCAGCGCGTCCAGGGTGAAGCGGGCGGACACTTCCGAGATCCGTTCCGCGCCCTTGGTCACCACCATGAAGTTGATGATCATCAGGATGACGAACACCACCATGCCGACGACGAAGTTGCCGCCTATCACCACCTGGCCGAAGGCCTCGATCACCCGGCCGGCGGCGTGGGTGCCCTCATGGCCGTGCAGCAGCACCACCCGGGTGGACGCCACGTTCAGCGACAGCCGCAGCAGGGTGGTGGCCAGGATGATGGTGGGGAAGGCGGAGAAGTCCAGCGGCCGCTTGGCGGAGACGCTGACCAGGATGACGATGATGGCCAGCACGATGTTGAAGGTGAACAGCATGTCCAGCGCCAGCGGCGGCAAGGGCAGCATCACCATGGCCAGTATGGCCAGCAAAAACAGCGGGGCGGCGATCTTGTGGCGGCCGATGTCGGCCAGCAGTCTAGTGAAAGCGTTCATGATGCGGTTCTGGGATCGGCCATGTCGCGCGGGATCGGCAAATCGTCCGGCAGCCGCGGCTGGCTGCGGCGCGATCCGTTGCGGAAGGCCTTGAGTTGCATGACATAGGTCAGGACTTGCGCCACCGCTCGGTACAGCGGCGCGGGAATTTGCTGGTTGACCTGGGTGGTGTGGTAGACGGCGCGCGCCAGCGGCGGCAGCGGCACGACGTCCACCTGGTGCTCCTGCGCCACCTGGCGGATGTAGAGCGCCATCTCGTCCAGGCCCTTGGCGATGATGAAGGGCGCTTCGGCACGCTCTTCATCGTATTTCAGCGCCACCGCGTAGTGCTCGGGGTTGACGATGACCACGTCGGCGGTGGGCACCGCCTTGCGCACGCCGCGCTGGGCCATCTGCATCTGGATCTGGCGGATGCGCTGCTTGATCTCCGGCCGGCCCTCGGTGCTCTTGTACTCTTCCTTGACCTCCTGCTTGCTCATCTTCTGCTGCTTCATGAACAGTAGGATCTGCAAGGGCAGGTCGATCAGCGCGAACAGCATGAACACCGCGGTCAGGCTCAGCAGCGCGTTGATCAGCAATTCGGCGCTGCCGGCGAGAGCGGTGGCGAAGGGCGCGTCCTGCAAGGCGAAGAAATCCTCCAGCGCGCTCTGGCTCAGCCGGTACAGCACCCAGCCCAGCAGCAAGGCCTTGGCGATGGATTTGCCGATCTCGCTGGCGTGGCGCGCCGAGGCGATGCGGCCGAAGTGGGCCAGCGGGTTGAAGCGCTCCAGCTTGGGCTGCAGATGGTTGAGGCTGAAGATCCAGCCGCCGGGATAGAGGGATACCACGATCACGCACAGCGGAATCACCGCCAGCGGCAGCACCATCTTGACCAGCAGCAGCAAGGTGCCGCCAAACAGCTTGGACCAGCTATTGTCCAGCGCGCCGTTGCCGGCGAGCGGGGCGAAAGCCAGCGCGAACAGCTGGCGGAACTCGTCCAGCCACTGAGGCATCAGCCAGAACGCCAGCTTCAGCGCCAGCAGCAGGCCCAGCGCGGCGGCCAGGTCGCGCGAGCGCGGCACCTGGCCCTGCTTGCGCGCCTGCCGCAGCTTGTGCGGCGTGGCCTTTTCGGTTTTATCGCCGCCGCGCCCCTCAGCCATGGCCGGCCCTCAGCATGCCGCCCAGCAGGCGCAGCATCTGTTCATTCAGGTTCAGGTATTGCTGCGGGATGAAGCGGGCGATCAGGCCCAGCGTGCCCAGGCCGAACAGGGTGATCAGCGGGAAGCCCAGCGAGAACAGGTTCAGCGACGGCGCCACCCGGTTGATCATGCCGATGCCGGCCTGCACCACGAAGGTGGCGAACACCGCCGGCAGCGCCAGCAGCATGGCGGCGGACAAGACCCAGGCCACGCCGCCGGCCAACATGGACAGCGAGGCGGCCGGCACACCGCCGCCCACCGGCCAGGCCTGGAAACTGGCGTAAACCACCTGGATCAGCAGCAAATGGCCGTCCAGCGCGAAGAACACCATGGCGCCCAGCAGGTAGAGCAGGCTGGACACCACATCGGAAGAGTTGCCGTTGCCGGGGTCGTTCATCACCGCCATCGACAGCGCCATCTGCGAGGACACCAGGAAGCCGAGCACGGCCAGCACCGCCAGCACCAGTTGGAAGGCGAGGCCGAAGACGAGGCCTATCACCGCCTGCTCGATGCTGGCGGCGACGCCGGCCAGCGAGAACAGGTCCAGCTTGGGCAGCGGCAGGGTGGCCGGCAGCGTGGCGGCGGACAGCGCCAGCGCCAGGCCGATGCGCACCCGCACCGGCACCATGCCCTCGCCGATGAAGGGCGCGACGCTGAAGGCGGCCATCAGCCGGCAGAACGGCCACCAGAACGCCGGGATCAAGTCCAGCAGCTGGGCGTAGAGGCCGGTCACGGCTAGCCGACCAGGCCGGCGGCGCGCTGGAACATCGCCACGCAGAAGTCCATCAGGAAGCCGGTGATCCAGTGGCCGGCGACGGCGATGGTCAGCAGGGTCACCAGCAGCCGCGGCAGGAAGGACAACGTTTGCTCGTTGATCTGGGTGGCGGCCTGGATCAGGCTGACGATGACGCCGACGATCAGGCTGGGCAGGATCAGCAGCACCACCAGGGTGACGACGACGCGCAGGCTGTCGTTGACGATGTCGACGGCAATGTCGGGAGTGAGCATAAACGCCTGTTAGTTAGTCAAGATGATCAATGAGCCACGGAAGCGTAAAAAACTTTTTTAGCCACGGAAGCACACGGAAGACACGGACAAATTCAGAAAAACACAAAATTCTTTGTCATAGATGTCCGCCGTGGCATAGGGAATAGTGCTTTTCGAAGCGCCGAACATAAGGCGTACACAACACAGGCATGGAGTCATTGATTTTGAATTTTCCGTGTTTTCCGTGTGCTTCCGTGGCAAAAAAATTTGTGCTCAATTCAATACGCCTGTATCGAGGTGACCAGGGTGTTCACCGTCAGCGACCAGCCGTCCACCAGCACGAACAGCAGCAGCTTGAGCGGCAGCGAAATCACCAGCGGCGACAGCATCATCATGCCCATCGCCATCAGCACGCTGGACACCACCAGGTCTATCACCAGGAAGGGAATGAACAGCATGCAGCCGATCTGGAACGCGGTCTTCAATTCCGACAGCACGAAGGCCGCGAGCTTGACCGCGAAGGCGTGGTCCTGCGGATTGCTGATCTTTTCCTCGCCGGACAGCCTGGCGATCTGCGCCAGCGCGGTCTTGCTGGTCTGCGCCAGCATGAAGCGGCTGATCGGCTTCTGCGCGATCTCCAGCGCCTGCTGCATGGTGATCTTGTCTTGATCGAAGGGCTGCAGCGCCTGGTTCCACACCTCCAGGCCCACCGGCCGCATCACCAGCAGGGTCAGGATCAGCGCCACCCCGGTGACGATGCGGTTGGGCAGGCCCTGCTGCAGGCCCAGCGCCTGGCGCAGCAGGGACAGTACGATGACGAAGCGGGTGAAGCTGGTCATCATCAGCACCAGCACGGGCAAGAGCCCGAGCAGGGTCATCAGGATCAGGATCTGGGTCTTGATGGTGAAGTCCACCGGCGTGCCGCCGGCATTGGCCGACAGCAGCTTCAGCGGCTCGGCCTGACAGGCGGCGGCCAGCGCCCAAAGCCCAGTAGCGAGCAGGCTGGGTCGCAGCAGGGGGCGCAGCTTCTTCAAGAGTTCCATCAGGCCAGGCTGTCCAGTTCCAGGTCGTTCAGCTCCACCACCCGCAGGCCGTAGTTCTCGCCGGCCACCACCACCTCGCCGCGGCCGATCACGGTGCCGTTGACCTTGATGTCCAGCGGTTCGCCGGCCAGCTTGTCCAGTTCCACCACCGAGCCGTTCTCGATATTGACCAGATCGGCCAGCGAGATGTCGGCGCCGCCCACTTCCAGCGTCAGCCGCACCGGGATCTTGCGCAGGAACTGGGTCATGTCGCGCGGCTGCCGGCGCGGAGCGGCGGCGTCGTCCGCCGGTTTGCCGTCCAGCGCGTCCAGGCCGTCCAGCACGCCGCCCAGGTCGAAATCGTCGTTCAAGTCCATGCTAAATCCTTCTTGTTCTGTGTTTGTAGAGTCATTCGCTGGCGACGAAACCGGTCAGGCACAGCTTGCCGTGCTGCTCGGCCACATCGGCGTCGAACAGCCGCGAGGCGCCGACCAGCACTTCGCTCCTGGCCTGCAGCGTCACCGGCAGCACGCTGCCTGGGCGCAAGTCCATGATGTCGCCCAAGGCCATTTCGCGGTCCAGCAGCCGCGCTTGCAGCCGCACGCGCAGCCGCTCGCGGAAGGTTTCCGCCGGCGCCGCCTGGGCATCGGCGCTGTCGCGGCGGCCGGACAGGTTTTTCAGCAGCCGCTCGAAGCAAGTGGCGTCCAATTGCAGGCACAGCGCGCCGATGGCGTGCTCGCCGTCGCCGATGTCCAGGCGGATCTCCCAGACCCCGGTGCCGGGCGGCACGAAGGGCAGTTGCGCGCAGTCGGCCGGGCCGGGCGGCAGGCCGCCGGCCTGGCGGTCCAGCCGCAAAATGCATTGCAGCAGGCGCGGCAGCAGCCGTTCCGCCAGGCTGCGCGCCAGACGGCGCTCGGTTTCGGTTTCCGCCGGCACGGCGTCGGCGTCCGCCTGCGCCGCCGGCGCGCCGAAGCGGTAATCCAGCAAGCGCAGCAATAAGGGCCGTTCGATATGGCTGCCCAACTGGCAGCCGTCCAGCGCGTGCCACAGCCAGCGGCGCTCGTCGGCGGCCGGCTGTGCCTGCTGCAGCGCGCGGATGTGGAAATGCGCGTGGTAGCGGCGGTTCAGTTCCTGCTGCAGGAAATCCGCCAGCTCTTCTTGCAGGGCTTTGCCGAACACGGGCAGCAGGTGGAACGGCCGTCCCAGCGTGCGCAGGTCGAGAGCCGGCAGTTGGGCGCCGTCATGCTGCGAAATGATTCTGGCTCTTGGCATCTCGATACTCGGTGATGGGGTGGGCGTGGCGCCGCCGGCTTCAGCGCGCCCGGCCGGCGCGCGCGAGCGACGGCAGGGGCGCGGCGCTTAAACCGCGGCGGCCTGGTGTTCATCAAGGCCGGCCGGCCCTCTGCGGCGTCGAGTGCGAATTGTACTAGGCGGTACTAAATTCGCGGCTCGCGGACGGAGGCAAACGGCAGGCTAAACCTTATGGAGTGTGCATCTTACTGGCTGCCGCCGCTGGGTAAAGGGGGAAAATTCACGTCAGACTTTGTGAAAATTCACGGCGGTTGGTTTAAGCATAAAGTTTAAAATCGCCGCTCGTATCTTGGCGTCAGGATGATGGCATGGTCATGCCGCTCATCTCGGGGCTGCCGCTTCGATACGCTCGTTGCCTCCGGGCCGCGGGCCGCAGACGTGAAACCGGCCATGTTTGGCCACTCAATAATAACGGGCTCCGCCCGACAAGGATTTCCGATGGCGACCAACCTGGGTTTGATGATTCATGCCGATCGCCGGCAGATGCTCGGCGAAATGGCCGGGATGGCGCGCAATGCGCCGATCGCGCCGCCGCAGCACAGCGAGGAGCCGGCTTCCGCCGCCAGCTTCTCCGACGCGATGGGCGCCGCCGTCCGCGACGTCGATGCGCAGAACCGCCTGGCTTCCGAAAAAATGGCCGATGTGGACAGCGGCAAGAGCGACGACCTGGTCGGCGCGATGCTGATGAGCCAGGAAGCCAGTCTGTCGTTCTCCATGCTGATGCAAGTGCGCAATAAGGTGGTGGGCGCGGTGGACGACCTGATCAAGATGCAGCTGTAAGCCGCGAGGACCATGCCCGTGTTGAATCGTTTACGCAGCGGCGTCGCGGCCGTGCAAACCCGTCTGGGCGGCCGCTGGCCGGTTTCCGGACAATCCCTGCGCCTGGCGCTGCCCATCGTCGCGCTGGCCATAGGCGTCACCGTGCTGATCAGCCTGTGGCTGTGGCGCGACGACGCCAGCTACAAGCCGGTGTTCGGCGCCCAGGAAAAAGTGGTGGCCGCCGACATGATGGCGGTGCTGGACGCCGAGAAAATCCCCTATCGCATCCATCCGCAAACCGGCCAGGTGCTGGTGCCGGACAGCCAGCTGGGCCGCGTGCGCATGCAGTTGGCGGCGAAGGGCGTGGTGGCGCAGCTGCCGTCCGGCCTGGAGCTGCTGGACAAGAACGACCCATTGGGCGTCAGCCAGTTCGTGCAGGACGTGCGCTTCCGCCGCGGCCTGGAAGGCGAGCTGGTGCAAAGCATCCTGGCCTTGGACCCGGTGTCCGCCGCGCGGGTGCATCTGTCGCTGCCGCGCGCCACGTCCTTTGTCGGCGCCGCCAACGACAAGGGTTCGGCCTCGGTGGTGGTCACCCTCAAGCCCGGCCAGCAGCTGAACAACGAGCAAGTGGCCGCGGTGATCAAGCTGGTGGCTGGCAGCGTGTCCACGCTGTCGCCGTCCCAGGTCACCCTGGTGGACCAGGCCGGCAATCTGCTGTCCTCGCGCGTCGATCTGAGCGACGACGGCATGCTGGGCGGCAATGAGAGCGACGCCGCGCGCCGCTTCCGCGAGGAAGCGCTGCAAAACGTGCGCGATCTGCTGACCCCGGTGCTGGGCAAGGACAATTTCAAGGTCAGTGTCACCGCCGACGTCGACAACGACCGCGTAGAGGAAACCCGCGAGAAATACGGCGAGGCGCCCAAGGTCACCAACGAGGCCTCGCGCGAGGAAACCTCCACCGAGAAAATGGCGCTGGGCGTGCCCGGTTCCTTGAGCAACCGACCGATCAACACCGACGCTTCCGGCGCGGCCTCGGAAAAGGCCGGCAACAGCAAGAACGCAGTCACTCGCCAATACGCCTACGACCGCAGCGTCACCCAGATCAAGAAAGCGCGCGGCACGCTGCGCCGCCTGAGCGTGGCCGTGGTGCTGAACCAGTCCGCCGCGCCGAGCAAGGGCGGCTGGAAGCCGGCCGAGCTGGCCAATGTCGACAAGGTGCTGCGCAACGGCCTGGGCATCCACGCCGAACGCGGCGACACCCTGGCGGTGTCCACGCTCAACTTCTCCGCGCTGTCCGAGCCGGAGCCGATCTGGATGCAGCAAGACACCTGGTTCGAAGCCGCGCGCTGGACCGTCTACGCCTTCGGCCTGCTGCTGGCCTACCTGCTGCTGGCGCGCCCGCTGCTGAAGATGCTGCGCCAGCTCACCGACCGCCAGCTGCGCGAATACCAGCAGCCGGAAGCGCTGGAACTCAAGCCCGATCCGCTGATGGACGGCGCCGATCTGCGCGCCGCGCGCCAGGCGCAGCTGTCCGCCGCGCCGCAGCCGGCGGCGCTGGCCGCCGCGGCCGGCGCCAGCCCGGTGGTGCCGCTGCTGGAAAACTACGATCTGCCGCCGGCCGGCTCCAGCGTCGACGTTCTGGTCGACCACCTGAAGGGCCTGGCCGCCAAAGAGCCGGAACGCGTCGCCGAAGTCGTCAAACAATGGGTGCAGAAGAATGGACGAAACCAATAACGCGCTAGCGCCGGCGATGACGCCGGCCGCCGCCGCCGCCGCGCCCGCCGCCGAGGCGATGAACACGATAGAACAGGCCGCCGTGCTCTTGCTGTGCATGGGCGAGGAGCCGGCCGCCGCCGTGCTGCGCTGCCTGAGTCGCGAGGAACTGCTGCAAGTGACCCAGGCGATGTCCGGCATGAGCGGCATCAAGGTGGACGCGGTCAAGACCACGATACAGAAATTCTTCGACGAATACCGCGAGCAGAGCGGGGTGCACGGCGCCAGCCGCGCCTTCCTCAAGCGCTCGCTGGACCTGGCGCTGGGCAGCGACATCGCCAATAGCGTGCTGGACACCATTTACGGTGACGCCATCCGTCCCAAGATGGCGCGGCTGCAATGGGTGTCGCCGCAATGGCTGGCGGACCGCATCGCCGGCGAGCACGTGCGCATGCAGGCGGTGTTCCTCGCCTTCCTGCCGCCGGCGCTGGCCGGCCAGGTGGTGGACGCGCTGCCGGCGGACAGCCGCGACAGCGTGCTGGTCAATGTGGCCCGGCTCAAGGACGTGGACCGCGAGCTGCTGGAAGAACTGGAAGAGCTGGTCAACCGCTGCCTGGAAAGCCTGCACACCCAGAGCACCGCGGTGGAAGGCATGCAGCAGACCGCCGACATCATCAACCGGCTGCCGGGCGACCGCCAGCGCATGATGGAGCTGCTGCGCGCCCACGACCCGGACATCGTCGAAGAAATCGAAACCCGCATGTACGACTTCTTCATCCTGTCGCGCCAGACCGAAGCGGTGCTGATGCGCATCAGCGAAGACATCGCGCTGGAACAATGGGCGATCGCGCTCAAGGGCGCCGAGCCGGCGGTGCGAGAAGCCATCGTCCAGACCATGCCGCGCCGTCAGGCGCAGAACTTCGACGCGATGATGCGCCGCTCCGGACCGGTGCCGCTCAGCCGCGTGGAAGAAGTGCGCGCCGACATCATGGCCCAGGTCAAACAGCTGGCCCAGGCCGGCGAAATCGATCTGCAGCTATTCCCCGAGGAAGTGGTCGAGTGAAGGCCTGGCGCCCCTTCCGCTTTCCGCCGCTGATCCACAGCGCGCTGGAACAGCCGCTGGACGGCCAGGACGCCGCCCAGATCCAGGCTTCCGCCGCCGACGGCTTCCGCCAGGGCATGGATGCCGGTTACAACGAGGGCCTGGCCAGCGGCGAAGCCGCCGGCCGCGACGCCGGTTATGCCGCGGGCCTGGAGCAGGGCCGCCAGGAAGGGCTGGCGGCGGCGCGCCGCGACGCCCAGGCCGGCCTGGCCGACCTCGGCCGCCCGCTGGAAGCGGCGCTGGCCGAGCTGCGCCGCGTCAGCGAGGAATACCAGGCGGCGATGCGCGACGAAGTGGTGGAGCTGGTGGCCAAGGTGGCGCGCCAGGTGATCCGCTGCGAACTGGCGCTCAAGCCGGTGCAGATCCTGGACCTGGTGGACGAAACCCTGGCCGCCTTGCCGCCAGTCCAATACCAGCAGGACGAAGTGGAAATCCTGCTCAACGCCGAGGAATGCCAGCGTATTCGAGAGCTGGCGCCGGAGCGCGCCGCGCGCTGGCGCCTGGTGGCGGACCCGCAGCTGCCGCACGGCGAATGCCGGATCCGCACACCGGAATCCGAGGCCGACGCCGGCTGTCAGCAGCGGCTGGAGGCCTGCATCGCCACGGTGCGCGAACAATTGCAAAGTGACGCCGCCACGCCGGCGGCGGAACAGGCGGAGGCTTAAGCCATGCTGCGTCAGGCGCTGGGACGACTGGAACTGCCCGAGGTGCCGGTGGCCACCGTCAGCGGCCGCCTGGTGGGCGCATCCGGCCTGCTGCTGGAAAGCGTCGGCTGTCCGCTGGAAACCGGCCAGCGCTGCGTGATCGAAACCACCGGCGGCGGCTGGCTGCAAGCCCAGGTGGTGGGTTTCAAGCGCGAAGTCTCCTACCTGATGCCGTTCAAGAAGCCGGTGGGCTTGAGCACCGGCGCGCGGGTGCTGCCCGCCGCGGACAGCGGCGGCCTGATGATAGGGCCGTCCTGGCTCGGCCGCATCGTCAACGGCCTGGGCGAGCCGCTGGACGGGCTGGGCCGCCTCGGCGGCGAACAGCCGCTGGCCGCGCATCCGCCGCAAGTCAATCCGCTGAAAAAACAGCCGGTGTCCGCGCCGCTGGACGTGGGCGTGCGCGCGATCAACAGCCTGCTCACCATAGGCCGCGGCCAGCGCGTCGGCCTGTTCGCCGGTTCCGGCGTCGGCAAGAGCGTGTTGCTGGGCATGATTACCCGCCATACCGAGGCCGATGTGGTGGTGGTGGGCCTGATCGGCGAGCGCGGCCGCGAAGTGCGCGAATTCGTCGAACACTCGCTGGGCGCCGAGGGCCTGGCCAAGGCGGTGCTGGTGGTGGCGCCGGCGGACGAATCGCCGCTGATGCGCTTGAAAGCCACTGAACTGACCCACACCATCGCCGCCCATTTCCGCGATCAGGGCCGCAATGTGCTGCTGCTGGTGGATTCGCTGACCCGTTACGCGATGGCGCAGCGCGAAGTGGCGCTGGCGCTGGGCGAGCCGCCGGCCACCCGCGGCTATCCGCCGTCGGTGTTCGGCCTGTTGCCCTCGCTGGCGGAGAGCGCCGGCAATGGCGAGGGCGGCGCCGGCAGCATGAGCGCCATTTACACGGTGCTGGCCGAGGGCGATGACCAGCAAGACCCGGTGGTGGACACCGCGCGCGCCATCCTGGACGGCCACATCGTGCTGTCGCGGGAACTGGCCGAGCGCGGTCATTATCCGGCGATAGACATCGGACGCTCGGTCAGCCGCTGCATGAGCCAGCTGACCGCGGCGGAGCACGCCGAGGCGGCGCGCGGCGCGCGCGGCGCCTGGTCCCGTTATCAGGAAGTGCGCAGCCTGATCCCGCTGGGCGGCTATGTGGCCGGCGCCGACGCCGACACCGACCGCGCGGTGCGGCTGATGCCCAGGCTGGAAGCCTTTTTGCGCCAGGGCGCGGTCGAGGCCGCGAGCTATGAAGACAGCCGCAACGGTTTGATGGAGATGCTAGCGACATGAGCCAGCCCGAAGACGTGCGCCGCCTGGGCCTGATGGTCCAATTGCGGCAACAGGACGTGGACCGCCTGCAAAGCGAGGTGGAGCACAAGCGCCAGCTGCAGGAGCGCTACCGCCGCAACATCCTGCGCATGGGCGAGCTGTGCGGCCAGAGCGGCGCCAGCGCCGACGCCGGCCACCCGGCGCTGGCGCGCAACTGCGCCGACTACAAGGGCGCGCTGCTGGGCCTGATGGCCTCGCAGCAGCAGGATCTGCAACTGGCCGAGGCCGACGCCGCGGTCAGCCAGCGCGCGCTGCTGCAAGCCAGCCTGCGCCGCGAAGTGATGGTCCAGGTGCGCGACCAGGCGGCGGAAAGCCTGCTGCGTCTGCGGCTGAAGAAAGAACAGAAACAAACCGACGAATTGGCCGGGCAAGCCTGGCTGCGCGGAGCGTGATTATTCACGAGGGCTCAAGAAAGGCCCGGCGGCGGTCGCCCTGAACAGTAACTACTGTCCATCTTCCCGCCCGGCCGCCGCTCCGGCCCGCGCACAGCGAAAGGATTTCAAATGGCTATCGATTTCAGCAAGACTCCGCCCTCGGCGCTGGCCCAGAACGCCGCCAGCCTGTATCTGCAAGACGCCCAGAACCAGCTGGACACCCAGAGCAAGGCGGCGCAGGCGCGCGGCGACGCGTTGAGCAAGCTGCAAAAAGCCTTGCAAGACTATCGCAGCGCCTTGTCCGGCATCACCACCAAGAAAAGCCTGGTGGCGATGAACGCCAGCATCAGCCAGGAAGGCTTCGCCAGCGTCAGCGCCAAGGGCAATGCCCAGCCCGGCAACTACTCGCTGTTCATCGAACAAGTGGCCACCGCGCACCAGCTGTCCTTCGGCAGCCTGTCCGGCGCCAAGGCCCAGGCCGGCGACAAGATCACCATCCGCCAGGGCAGCGACAGTTTCGAAGTGGACCTCAACGGCGCCGACCGCGACGGCGACGGCAATCTGTCGCCGTCGGAACTGGCGCTGGCGATCAACCGCGCCAGCGGCAACAGCGGCAAGGTCAACGCCATGGTGCTGAACAACGGCGGCACCAGCCAGCTGGTGATGTCCTCCGGCAAGACCGGCGAGAGCGGCGCCATCTCGCTGGACCTGAGCCAGGTCAGCGACGCCGGCCTCAAAAGCGGCCTCGCCAGCCCCAAGGAACTGACCAAGGGCCAGGACGCCATCGTCTGGCTGGGCAATAAGGACACCGGCGTGCAGATGAAGCAGGCGTCCAACACCTTTGAAAGCATAGACGGCGTCAACCTCACCATCAGCAAGGCGATGAAGACCGGCGACACTCCGCTGCAGCTCAATGTCGCGCGCAACGAGGCCGACACCGTCAGCAATGTGCAAGGCTTTGTCGACAGCTACAACAAGCTGGCCAGCGCGATCACCGATCTGTCCGCGCCGGGCAAGGAAGGCAAGGCCGGCGGCCCCTTCGCCAGCGACTCCGGCATCCGCAGCCTGAAAGACGGCATCAACAGCCTGCTGCGCCAGTCATACGACGGCATCACCCTGAACCAGCTGGGCATCAAGGCCAACCGCGACGGCAGCTTGAGCCTGGACAGCAAGAAGCTGAACGAAACGCTGAAGGACAAGCCGGACGCGCTGGATCGTTTCGTCAACGGCGACAACAAGAACGGCGTGGTCAAGCAAAGCAGCGACTACCTGGACAAATGGCTGAACGGCAGCAGCGGTCTGCTCAAGCTGCGCAAGGATTCCGAGGCGCGCATCCAGAAAGACCTGGACAGCCGCCAGGTGCGGCTGAAGGCCCAGTACGACCAGAGCTACAAGCGCTATCTGACGCAATTCACCCAGTTGCAGAAGATGCAGGAAGACATGCAGAAAACCATGGGCATGCTGTCCTTCTGATTCCGTCGCCGGATTTGCTTGGCCGCACAAAATTCGGCGGGAGGGACGACCTCCCGCCTATTGATTAGAACAGGAGCACGACAACGTGGAATACGACGCCTACCGCAGCTATCACGCGGTCAATCTGGAAGCGCAGACCCACGCCGCCTCGCCGGTGCAATTGGTGCTGGTGCTGTTCGACGGCCTGCTGGAAGAAATGGCGCGCGCGCGCGGCCATCTGGAAAACCAGCGCTATGAGCAAAAGGGCGAGAGCATCAGCAAGTGCATCAACATCCTCAACGGCCTGTCCAGCGCGCTGGACTTCGATTCCGGCGGTGAGGTGGTTACTAATTTGGCGCGGCTTTACGACTACTGCGCCTACCGGCTCTACCACGCCAGCGTCAATCTCGACGTGGCGGCGCTGGACGAGGCCGAACAACTGCTGATCAAGCTCAAGGGCGGCTGGATAGGCGTGCGGGACCAGCATGAAGCCGCCTGAGCCGGCAGCGCTGGAAGCCGCCATCCGCCGCGCCTGCGCCGAGCGCGACTGGGAACGCCTGGCCGCGCTGGACCAATTGCTGGCCGAGCTATTGCGCACCCAGCCCCAGTCCTTTGACGCCGCCGCGCGCGCCGCCCTGCGCGCCGCCTACCGCGACGCGCTGGAAGTCTGCCGCGCAGACTCCGCGGAACTACAAGAAAAAATCGCCGCGCTGAGTCATCAGCGCGACGCGCAAATCGCTTACGCCGAAGTCAGCGACTGGAATCAAGCATGAATGTATCTTTGCCTCTCAATCTTCTCGCCGGCGGCGCTCCCGCGCCGGCCGACGCCGCGCCGGCGGACCCGTTGCTGGACCTGAACGCGGCGCAGCCATCCGGCGGCGATTTCGCCAGCGCCTTGCTGGCCAGCCTGACGGATGGGCAGGATGCCGCGCCGGCGACGGACGGCGATAGCGACCTCCCCGCGGGCGACGAGGCCAAGGCCGGAACGCCGGCGCCGCAGCCTGGCGCGCTGGCCGCGCAGCCGCTGCCGCTGATGCCGGCAATGCCGCAGCCGGTGGCCTTGGCGCCGCAGGCCGCCGCGTCGGCCCAGCCCGGCGTGGAAGCGGCCGCGCGCGCCATCACGGCCGCGCCGCGGCAGAACGTCGAGGCGGAACTGCCGGCGGACGCCTTGTCCGCCGCGCTCAACACCCTGACACCGCTGCCGGCCAAGCCGACCGCGGCCGGCGAGGCCCAGGCCGGCCGCGAGCCGCCGACTCCCGCGCTGCCCGCAGCGCCGGCGCTGGCCGCCATCGCGCCGCAGCAAACGGACAAGGCCGGCGCGCCGCTGCCGGAATGGGCGCCGATCAAACTGCCGGTGCAGCAGCCGGCCAGCTGGGGCGACAAGCTCAGCGCCGCGCTGGGCGAACGCCTGCAAGTGCAAAGCAGCCACGGCATGGACCGCGCGCTGATCCGTCTGGACCCGCCGTCGCTGGGCTCGCTGGAAATCTCCATTCGCCACGAAGCCGGCGCGCTGCAAGTGCAACTGACCGCCTCGCATGGCGAAGTGGTGCGCCAGTTGCAGGCCATAGGCGATTCGCTGCGCCAGGACCTGTCCAACCGCCAATACACCCAGGTGGCGGTGGAAGTGCGCGAAGGCGCGCCGGGACAGGGCGGCCAGCAGCGTCAGGAGCGCCAGGGGCAACAGCAGCCGCAACGCGCGCCCGGGCGCGCGCTGGCGGAAGCGGGGCAGGGTGATGGACAAGGCTTCTGGCTGGGCCAGGGCTGAGCGGCGAAAGCACGAGAATGAACCGAAACATCGTAGTGATTTTGATTGTGGCCATCGTGGTGGCGCTGGCCGCCGGCGGCGGCGCCTGGTGGTGGCTGAGTTCGCATGCGCCGCAGGCGGAAGCGGCGCCCAAGCCGGTAGCGCCGGACTCGCGCTTCGTCAGCATGGACAAGGTGATCGTGATGTTGCGCGGCGGGGAATCCGCCACCCGCTTCATGGCGGTGGACCTGGTGTTCCGCAGCAGCGAAAAGCAGGAAGCCGAAGTCAAGGCCCAACTGCCCTTCCTGAAGAGCATCGCCGTGCGCGCGCTGTCGGAACTGCCGGCGGACAAGGCGCTGGCGATGAGCATAGACGATTACCAGCGGCTGCTGGCCAAGGCCTATGCCGGCGGCTTCCTGCGCGAGCGCCGCGACGCGCCGTTCAGCGAAGTGATGGTCAGCAAATTGATCATAGAGTAAGCCTCATGTACGCCAGTTACGCCGAGGCCCCGGCCAGCGCCGGCGGCGAGGCCGAGGCGCTGCGCCAGTATGCCCACCTGGTCAAGCGGGTGGCGCGCCAGCTGTCGTCCCAGGCCGGCGGCGTGTTCGACCGCGAAGACATGGAGCAGGTAGGGCTGATGGCCTTGCTGGAAAGCCTGCGCCGCTACGGCGAGCCGGACGACAAGTTCGCCGGATTCGCCATTTTGCGCATCCGCGGCGCCATCCTCGACGAATTGCGCCGGCTGGACTGGCGGCCGCGCTCGGTGCGCCAGGAGGCGCACCGCGTGCGCGACGGCCTGCGCCTGCTCAGCCGCAAGCTGGGGCGCGAGCCCAGCGAAGCCGAGGCGATGCAGTTGCTCGGCCTCAGCGCCGAGGCCTACCAGGAAGCGCTGCTGGCCGACAACGCCGAGGCGCTGGCCAGCTTCGACGAATTGATGGCCGCCGGCATGGAGCCGGCGAGCGAGGACAATCCCGAGCAGCGGCTGGCGCTGAAGAGCGCGCTGACGGTGGCGCTGCAAGCGCTTAACCCGCGCGAGCAGCAAGTGATCCAGCTGTATTACGAATTTGAACTGAGCCTCAAGGAGATCGCGGCGGTGCTGGCACTGACCGAAGCGCGCGTCTGCCAGATCAACAAGAGCGCCCTGAAAAAAATGCAGGCCTGCCTACAAGCGGCCTGAGTCCGAGGAAAGAAAACATGCAGCAATTATTCGGCATTCTGATCGTGCTGGTTTGTGTCTTTGGCGGCTTCATGCTGCATGGCGGCATCCTGTCGGTGATCTGGCAGCCGGTGGAGCTGCTGATCATCTGCGGCGCCGCCGTCGGCGCCATCGTGCTGGGCAATCCCCAGCACGTGCTCACGGAAATGGGCGGCCAGATCAAGCGCGTTGGCATGCGCAAGAAATACGACGCGGAGTTCCAGCGCCAGCTGCTGTTGCTGATGTACGAACTCCTGATCACCGCCAGCCAGGGCCTGAAGGCCTTGGACGAACACGTGGAAGCGCCGCGCCAGAGCGCGCTGTTCAACCGCTACCCGCTGGTGCTGGAAGAACCCAAGCTGCTGGCCTTCATCGTCGACAACTTCCGTTTGATGGCGATGGGCAAGATCAGCGCCCATGAACTGGAGGGCGTGCTGGACCAGGAACTGGACGCCATCCACGAAGAACTGAACCAGCCGTCCAAATCGCTGCACAAGATCGCCGAGGCGATGCCGGGCTTCGGCATCCTGGCCGCGGTGCTGGGCATCGTGATGGCGATGAACAGCGTCAGCCAGGGCGCCACCGCCGGCGAGATCAGCGAGAAAGTGGCCGCCGCCATGGTGGGTACCTTCATCGGTATTTTCTTCTGCTACGGCGTGCTGGACCCGCTGTCCAATATGATGCACCAGCTGGTCAAGCAGGAGCTGTCCAACTACGAATCGGTGAAAGTGGTGCTGACCACCCACGTATCCGGCAAGCCGCCGCTGCTGGCCATCGACGCCGGGCGCCGCCTGGTGCAACTGAACACCAAACCCAGCTTCTCGCAGCTGGAAACCTGGATCAACACGCTGGAAGGCGTGAACTAAGCGGATGGCGGGCATGGCGAACAAGAATAATCGCGAGCATGAAGCCGCGGTGATCAAGAAGGTGTCGCGCCGCCAGGATTCCGAAGGACACGGCGGCGCCTGGAAAGTGGCGTTCGCCGACTTCGTGCTGGCGCTGATGTGCTTGTTCCTGGTGCTGTGGGTGCTGGCCGCCCGCGACCAGGAAAACCTGCAGCAATTGCTGACCGCCGGCGGCGGCAGCCCCTTGAAGGCCGGCGGCACGCGCAGCATAGAGCATAGCGGCACGCCGCCGGGCAGCCTGATTCCGCGCGATCCGATTCCGGGCCAGCCCACCACCACTACCAAGGCCGACTCCTTGCTGCAAGACAGCAACAAGGTGGCCAAGCAGGCGGCCGATGGCAAGGCGCCGCGCAACCTGGACAGCGTGGCGGACCTGGAAAAGCTGGCCGGCATGCTGGCCAAGATGAGCCGCGACGCCGGCCTGGCCAGCAATCTGCAAACCGTGATCACGCCCTACGGTTTGCGGGTGATGCTGCACGATACCGACAATCAAGGCATGTTCGAGCGCGGCAGCGCCATCGTCGATCCGCGCTTCAAGCGCTTGCTGCACGATATGGGCGATATGTTCGGCCACATCGACAATCAATTGCTGATTGTCGGACACACGGACGCCGCGCAATACCGCACCGCCGGCTTCGGTTCGTTTTCGAACTGGGGCTTGTCCAGCAATCGCGCGATGGCGGCGCGGCTGCATCTGCTGGAAGGCGGCATGAACGCGGCCGGCATCCTGCAAGTGGTGGGCATGGCCGACCGCGCGCCACTGGACGCCGCGCATCCGCTGGCCGCTTATAACCGCCGCATCGAGCTGTTGGTGCTGACCAGCAAGCAGGCGCAGGCGGTGGTGGCGATGTTCGGCACGCCCGGACAGAGCGGGAATCGCGAGACCACTGTTGTAAGTTCGCCACTACAGCAATCCGATCTGAATAGCGCGCTGAAAGATGG
The DNA here is from genome assembly GCF_001043555.1 of Chromobacterium sp. LK1. Classification (NCBI taxonomy): domain Bacteria; kingdom Pseudomonadati; phylum Pseudomonadota; class Betaproteobacteria; order Neisseriales; family Chromobacteriaceae; genus Chromobacterium; species Chromobacterium sp. LK1. The sequence continues at coordinate 172,873 of NZ_LDUI01000001.1, forward strand.
CCTAACTCCCCGCTGAACTTTTATTTTTTTGGGTTCAAAACAAAAGCCTGATTCGTTTCAGGCTTTTTTTATGTGTGTTTTTTCACACTTTTGTTAACCGCTAATATTATAATCCGCACCTGATTAATAAAAATTCGAGCGAAAGACTCGGATGATGTTGACAAAAAAAGACGCCAAAAGGCGGCAAACATCTGCGGGAAAGTCGATTCAATCGCAAGACTATCGGGGACGACGTGGTCATGAATGAAAACCACAATATCAAAGCCTTGTTAAAGGGCACTCATCTGTTCGGGCACCTGGACAACGACAAACTGGACAAAGCGCTGGAACTGGCCGACAGCCGCCGCCTGAGCAAGGGCGAAACGCTGTACAGCGAGGGCGACAACGCCAGCGAGGTCTATCTGCTGGCCAGCGGCAGCATGCAAACCTTTGTTTCGGATGGCCTCAGCAAGAAATACATTCTGCAAATCTGCACGCCGGGAGAGCTGATCGGCATGGTCGGCTTCATCGACAGCGGCGAACGCAGCTCCAACTGCGCGGCGGACGAAGACAGCCACCTGCTGGCCTTCAGCCGCGAGCGCCTGATGCGCCTGTTCGATACCGAGGACGGCCTGCCGCACAGCCCGGAAGCGCGCACCCGCATCATGTGCCACTTGGTGCAAGTGGTGCGCCGCATGTCCACCAAGGCCAAGAACCTGGCGCTGATGGACGTGTACGGTCGCGTGCGCATCCTGATCAACCAGATGCTGGAAGACCAGGACGGTGACGAAATGGTGCTGAAAAAGCAACTGACCCAGCAGGAAATCGCCGACCAGATCGGCTCTTCCCGCGAGATGGTGGCGCGCATCCTGAAGGAACTGGTATTCGGCCGCTATATCCGTCTGGAAAACCGCCGCATCGTCGTTCTGAAAATGTTACCGGTAAATTTTTAAGTTTTTTTTCAGACTGTCGCCTTGAAAGGTTGAGAGCGGGCCGCGTGCCCGCTCGCAGCGCACAGCCAACACAAGACGGATTCCCAAACTATGCAAATCAACTCGACCTCGTCGCAACGCCGCGAACTGGCCGTTGGCGGCCAAGGCGCCGCGGTGGAAACCCCGACGCGCGCGCCCGCCGCCGCGGCAACGCCCGCCGCGAGCCAGGACATGGCGCCAGCGGTGGCGGAATTGCGCGCGCTGCCGGACATCGATCTCAAGCGGGTGGAAGAAGTGCGCGCCGCCCTGGCGCGCGGCGAAGTGCGTTTCGACGCCGCGCGGCTGGCCGACTTGGTGGAGCAATATCACCGGAGCCGCTGAATGAACCGCGAGCAAGCCTTCAAACAACTGCTGGCCACCGTGCAGCAGGATCTGCAAGGCTACCGCCAGCTGGAGCAATTGCTGGAACAGCAATTCTCCGCCGCGCTGGCGCACCAGACTGAAACCCTGAAGCAATTGGGCGATGATATCGTCGGCCAGTGCGACACGCTGCAAGCCAGCCGCGACCAGCGCCTGCAACTGGCTGGCCGTTTGCTGGGCGACGGCCGCGCCGCCTCCATGGACGCGGTGCTCAAACTGCTGCCGGTCGCCGTCGAGCCGGCCTGCCGCCAGCGCTGGGACGCGCTGGTGGCGCAAATCCGCCAGTGCCAGACCCTGAACCTGCGCAACGGCCAGCTGCTGCAACAGCAGCAGGAACTGATGAACCGCGTGCTGAATGGAGACAGCGATGTTTACTGTGCGCAATGAGGCGCGCGCCGGCGCGGACTTCGACATCGACGCGATCGCGCTGCCGGCGATGGGCCAGGGGCAGGGCGGCGAACGTTTCGCCGATCAATGGAGCGGCCAGCTGCAAAGCGAGGTGCGCGACTTCATCGAGAACGGCTCGGACAACTGGGCCAGCTTGTCGCCGGAAGGCGCTTGGGCGCGCCAGCGCGTCAACGATGCAACGTTGGGAGGCAGCATGCCCTACGGCGCCGATCAGCAGGCCTTCCTCGACAGCATCGCCCCTTATGCCCAGCAGGCCGCGGCCAAGCTGGGCGTGGCGCCGGAGCTGGTGGCCGCGCACGCGGCGCTGGAGTCCGGCTGGGGCCAGCATCCGCTGACCCGCGCCGATGGCGGCAGCAACCACAATCTGTTCGGCATCAAGGCCGGCAAGGGCTGGCAGGGTGAAGTCAGCCGCGCGCTGACCACCGAGCACCTGGACGGCCGCGATGTGAAGCGCACCGAGAGCTTCCGCGCCTATTCCGGCCTGCAGGATGCCTTCGCCGACTACGCGCAACTGCTGGCCGGCAATCCGCGCTACCGCGGCGCGCTGGGCGCGGGCAGCAATGCCCAGGCCTTCGCCCAAGGGCTGGCCCAGGGTGGCTACGCCACCGATCCCGGCTATGCCGACAAGCTGCAAAAGGTGGCGGCGGGGATATTGGCCCGCAAGAAACCCTAGAGCAGCTTGCTCCAAGCAAGAGCCCCTGGACGCTTATCGTCGCAGGGGCTTTTTTGCGCGCAGGGAGCTGGCCGGAAGCGGGCAAGTTGTCATTGATGATATTTAATACCACTTTAATGCCATTTAATTTCGGTATTTACTCCAAACGATTGTTTGAATAACGCTGGAGACATCGCTTGAATCAAGGCGTCGCGCAATTAGCCAATTCAGCGAGTCGGCAATGTCTAGAGTATTTATGTTCAAATTAAAAAGTCATTACTCGTATTATTTTGACGGCTCGCCGCTTGGCGCGCCCTTGAGCTCTATCACATTGCCTTCCGGGTCTTGCAGATAGAGGGATGGGCCGTCGCCCTCGGCGCCGTAGCGCTGCTCGGTGACGCCGGCGGCGACACCGTGGCGCGCCAGGTGGGCGCGGATCGCCGCCTCGTCGAAGGGCTCCACCCGGAAGCAGAAGTGATCCAGGTTGCGCCCCTCGGTGCCCGGCGCGCGGCCGCCGGCGCGGCCCAGCGGGCCGTCCACCGGCACCAGGTCCAGCAGGCTGCGGCCGGCGCGCAGTTGCAGCAGACCCAGGTCCTCGCGTCGGCGCTCCACCGGACAGCCCAGCACCTCGCGGTAGAAACGCTCCATGGCCGGCAAGTCCGCTACCCGCAGCACGATGTGGTCCAGTTCTCGAATCGCAATCATGGTTTCTCCTTGGCGCCATCGGAACCGCCGCGTCCCGCGCCGTGTTGGCATGCTAGGGCGGGAATGGCGCGACCAATCCTAATGGCATTTCATTGTGTATTTGTCATGTCGCGGCTGAGGGCGTGGATTGCAAGGCGGTGGCGACATTGGATTTTCCAATGCCACCGATAGCCGCCGTCGCAGCACGGCAGATCGTAAACAGCTTCAGAGCTTGTTCAAAGTCTCGCGAGCAAGGGCGTGACTAGGCGAAAACGAGTGAAAAAGCGGAATGTACACGTGGTACATGAGCATTTTGAGCTGTTTTCAATGCCGTATCGCTGAAGCGCAGCAGACTTTGAACGGTTCTCAGGCCTTGCCGGCGCGCGCCAGCCCCATGCCGGCGCCAAAAGGCAGCAGCAGCGCGGCGCCGCTCAGCGTCAGCAGGCCGGCGGCGGCGCAGAACCAGGCGATGGGCCGCGGCTCGCTGCTCAAGCCCAGCAGGAAGGATGCCGAGAAAATGCCCAGGTTCAGCAGGCTGGCGTGATAAGAGTTGAGGGTGCCGCGGTAACGCTCGGACAGAATGCTGAGGCGGGCGTGGTGCAAGGGCCCGGCGCAGCCGTAGCCGAAGGCCCACAGACAGCCGGCCAGCGCTAGCTGCCACAGCGCGGTGAAGGGCAGCAGAAAAGCCAGGATGCCCAGAGCGCCGCACAGCGCCATCGCCGGCAGCGCGGCCTCGCCCCAGCGCCGCTGCAGCGGCACGCCGCACAGATTGCCCAGCATGATCACCAGGCCGAAGCCGCCGGCGAGCAGGCCTCCGGCGGTGGAGCTCAGCGCCAGCTTGCGCGCGGCGACTTCCGCCACCACCGCGCCGAAGCCGGCCACCCAGCCCAGCCACAGATAGCTGGCGCTCAGCCGCCGGCGCGCGCCGGGGGTGTTCCAGGCGCCGGCCAGCGTGGCCAGGAAGCCGTCGTCCGCGGCGGCGTGACCGCCGCCGGAGGCAAAGCCGCGCCATACCGCGACCCAGGCCAGCAGGCCGCAGCCGGCCAGCGCGTAATAGCTGGCCTGCCAGCCGGCGGTGTCGGCCAGCCGGCCGCTCAGCGCCGGCGTCAGCACGAAGGCCAGCATCAGGCCGATGAAGACCTGGCCCAGCCGCTTGCCCAATTGCTCGCGCGGCGCCAGATCCGCCACCAGCGCCAGCGCATTGGGCTGTATCACCGCCGCACACAACCCGCTCAGCGCGGACAGCGCGATGGCCGCGGTCAGGGTGGGCGCGGCCGGCATCAAGGCGCAAAACAGGGTGAAACCGAGCAGGCCCCACTGTAGCGGCCGTTTGCGGCCGAAGCGGTCGGACAGCGGTCCGGCCACCAGGGCGAAGGCGCCGTAGCACAGGCCATAGGCGGCGGGCAGATAGGCGATGGCGCTGGAGGCCACGCCGAAATGGCGGCCCATCAAAGCCATCATCGGTCCGGCCGCCACTTCAGCCGAACCGATGATGAACATGCAGCAGAACAGGGTGGCGAGCTGACGGCCGCTCATCGCGCCGCCCGCCCGCGCTCAGAAAAAGTGGATCTCAAGCTTGATGTCCTCGATGTGTTGCCAATCGATGCCGTCCGGCCGGAACGCGTCCGGCGAATAAACGCCGTCGTCGTAGGCGTCGGCCGGGTCGATGGACAGGCCGGCGCAGATGTACTGGCGCAGGTAGTCGCGGTCGCTGGGCACGATGGCGGCCTTGCCGCCGCGCGAAACATCGAGAATATAGTTGATATCGCCGATTTCGTAACGCCGCAGCAATTGGGCCACGTGCTCGAAGCCGATATGGGCCAGCAGATCGGCGGCGAAGCGGTTGGCGCCCACTTCGAAGGAGACCCGGTCCTTGCGGCGCTGTTCGGTCATCGGCGGCGGCTCGTCCAGGCCATTGGACTGGCCGGCGGTTTCGTAATAGTGCAGCGCGGCCTGCACGCCGCGCAGGTCGTAGATATAGGAATAGCGCTCGATATTCTTGCGCTTGGCCACGCAGATGAAGAAGTAATGACCGAGGCTGTGCAGAATCATGAAGGCGCGGGAGGCTGGCGACACGCCGCGCGAGAACTGGATATCGCGGCCCTTGATGATGGTCTTGATATTGTGCGGGTGCGAGTCGGTCTCGGAATACTGCAATTGGAACAGCTGCTGCAGCCGGTTTTGCAGGCGCTGCAGTTCCTGCGGCGAGATCATCGCCAGCACGCGTTCGATTTCGGCGTCCACATCGTCGTCCAGGGCGATGTCCAGTACGGCTTGATCGTCGATCATGGCAAGACTCCTTGATGATAGGTTTGCGATAAACGGGCGAGCCCGGGGCTTGGATCAAGAGCGTCGCTGACCGGGAAGGACGGATTGGGGCATGCAGGACACGCCTGGGCCGGCACGGGACTCCAAGCCTTTTTATGCATTATGACTTTTATGGGTCGAAGCTTACGCCGGCCAAAAGAACAGTAATCGATCAGAGCGCGCGGCCGTCGAAACGCCGTGAGCTGGATGGCTGTGGCATCGGATCGGACGAGGTTTGCAGGCATCGCCGGCCATATCGCCACTCGGCCTTGGCCGGCGCGGCTACGCGTGCGGGATGACCCGTGTTTGGCTAGCGCATTCGCTCAATGCGCCTTCGGCCTCGACGGCGATGCGGCGGTAAGGGCCGCGGCCTTGACAACGCTGGCGGCTTTGCTTCGTCTTGATGTTTTTTATTTCATTGTCATTCAAAACGGATTCCGGCTTTGTCTGGTTTAGCCGCTCCTGAGCTCGGCGGCCAGCGCGCCGACGCGGGCCAGCGCCGTCAGGTAGCGCTGGTCCAGCGGGTAGCAGCAAGACAGCCGCAGCGCATTGGGATAGCGGCCGCTGGGAGAATACAGCGGGCCGGGCATGATGCTGATTTTCTCGGCGATGGCGGCGTGGAACAGCGCCACCGCGTCTATGCCCTCGGGCAGTTCCACCCAGATCAAAAAGCCGCCGGATGGCGCGGTGGCGTGGGTGCCCGTCGGGAAATGGCGCGCGATCATGCCGCGCACCTTCTCCACATGGGCGGCGTAGCGCCGCTTCAGCGCGCGCAGGTGGTGATCGTAGCCGCCGGATTCCAGGAAGGCGCCCAGGGTTTCCGCCAGCACCGCCGGTTCCGCCACCGAGGAGGCGAACTTGAGCTGGCGCAGCGCGTGGCCGAAGCGGCCACCTTCCATCCAGCCGATGCGGAAGTCCGGCGCCAGCGTCTTGGTGTAGCTGGAGCAGACGATGACCCAGCCTTCGTCGTCAAAGGCCTTGACCGCTGGGCTCAGGGTGTCGCCGAACTGCAGTTCGGCGTAGAGGGCGTCCTCGATCAGCGGCACCTGGTGGCGGCTGAGCAGCCGCGCCAGCCGCTTTTTCGCCTCCAGCGGCATGGTCGCGCCCAGCGGATTGTGCACATTGGGCATGGCCACCAGGGTGTTGATGCGCTTTTCCGCCAACAACAGCTCCACCGCGTCTATCGACAGGCCGGTTTGCGGATCGGTGGGGATTTCCACCGTCTTCAGGCCCAGGCTGGCGATCAGCGGCAAGAGATTGAAATAGGTCGGCGATTCCAGGCCCACGGTGTCGCCGGGGCGGGTCACCGCACGCAGCGCCAATTGCAGCGCTTCCATGCAGCCGTGGGTGAGCACGATGTCCTGCGGCTGCAGCGTCATGCCCAGTTCCAGGCCGCGGCGCGCGATCTGGGTGCGCAGCCGCAAGGAGCCCGGGGGCAGCGCGTAGCGGCTGACCATGCCGGGCTGGCGGCGCAGGATCTGGCCCATCAGCCGGCCCAGCTTGCCGCCGGGGTAGAAGTCGCCGCCATGCGGGCAGGCCAGCGCCAGATCGATGTAGTCCTCGTTCTGCTGCGCTTCCAGCACGGTGTCTATCAGTCCCAGCACCTGCGGGCGGGTGGGCGCCGCCGGGCTGCTCAGGGTATCGGACGCGCGCGCCGGCGACGGCAGCCGCGCGCGCACATAGTAGCCGGACTGCGGCCGCGCCTCGACCAGGCCGCGGTCCTCCAGCACCCGGTAGGCGGCCACCACGGTGTTGAGGCTGAGCTGGCGGCTTTGCGAAGTGCGGCGCACCGAGGGCAGCTTGGAGCCGGGTGGCAGCGTGCCGCGCTTGATCGCCAGCGACAGGTCGTCGGCCAATTGCTGGTACAGCGTGGGGGCGTGGGGGGTGACAGTGGGTTCCATGAGGACAGCTTGCCGCGCTTGGGCGGCGGTAGACAGACACAGTAGCCATGATAGGCGATGGTGACAGTTTGCGAAAACCCTGTTCTGTCACCACGGATAAAGGTGACAGCTGCCGCTGTCGGCATGCGGCGGCGCTGCGTAGCATGGATTGGGACGACGGAGCCGGCCGCGGGGCGGGCTTCGTTCCCGCAATGCCATGCCGCGCCACCTCGCGCGGTGGAAAGAAAAGTGAGCGCCATGCCTGAATTCGCCTTGTTGTCCTATGTGGCCGTGATGTCGATCACCCCCGGCCCCAATAATCTGATGCTGACCGCTTCCGGGGTCAATTTCGGCTTCCGCCGCACCATTCCGCACATGCTGGGCATCAGCCTGGGCAGCGCCTTCCAGGTATTCCTGGTGGCCAGCCTGCTGTCGCTGCTGCTGGACGGCATCCAGGCCGCGCGGCTGCCGCTGGCCTTGTTGGGCTGCGCCTATCTATTGTGGCTGTCGTGGAAGATCGCCCGCGCCGGCCAGCCGGAAGCCGGCGCGGCGGCCAAGCCGTTGGGCTTCGTCGGCGCCGCGCTGTTCCAGTGGCTGAATCCCAAGGCCTGGGTGATGGTGATCAACGCCGCCATCCTGTTCATGCCGCCGGCGCTGGAGCAGCGCTGGCTGGGCGCGAGCATGCTGGCGCTGGTGTTCGCCGTGGTCAATCTGCCGTGCATAGGCGTCTGGGCCTGGGCCGGCGAGCGGCTGCGCGCCTGGCTGTCCAGCCCGCGCGCCTTGTTGGGCTTCAACCTGAGCATGGGCGTGTTGATGGCCGCCACCGCGCTGTGGCTGTTGTACGATGAGTTCCAGCCGCATGGTCGGACGCAGCCGGCCGAAATCGCTGCGGCGCCGGCGGCGGCGGCGCGGCCGGTGGGGACGATGTCCGTTTTTGACAGTGGCTTGTCCGTAATCAGCGTTAAATAAAGGCGCGCGAGTCCGTAGCATTCGGGCTGTGTTCAACAGCGTCCGGCCCGGATGCGATGGAGAAGCCGCCATGAAAAAAACCGCCTTATTGCTGATCGATGTGCAAGAGTCCTTCCGTCACCGTCCGTATTGGAACGAGGATGAGCTGCCGGCCTTCCAGGCCAAGCTGCAACAATTGATCGCCGGCGCCGAGCAGCGCGGCGTGCCGGTGATCAATATCCTGCATGAAGACGGCGACGCAGCCTTTTCCGCCGAGTCCGGCCTGGTGCGGCCGCAAGCATGGCTGAGCCACCGGCCGGCCGCCACCTTCGTCAAGCATGTGCACAATGCCTTGACCGATTCCGGCTTGCAGCCCTGGCTGATCCGCCATGGCATCCAGCGGCTGATCGTGACCGGCATCCGCACCGAGCAATGCTGCGAAACCACCACCCGGGTGGCATCGGATCTGGGTTATGAAGTCGACTTCGTCACCGAGGCCACGTTGACCTTCGCGATGACCCATCCGCTCAGCGGCCAGGCGTTCAGTCCGGCGCAGATCCGCGCCAAGACCGAGCTGGTGCTGGCCGGCCGCTTCGCCGACATCGTCAGCGTGGAGCAGGCCTTGGCCAAGCTGGAGCGCTGAGCAAGCCGCATGTGACCGTCGCCATCGCGACTATCTGATGTTACTGTGAAGCGGTACTCGAAATGAATGCGGCGGGCCAGGCCCGCCGCGTTCGGCAAGCGCTTGTTGAAGGAGAAAGCCCATGTCCAAGGACATGCCATCTGTTCATCCGCCGGGAGGCCTGCCTGTTTATCGTTTGCTGACCGGCCCTGACGACTCCAGCTTTTGCCGTCGCGTCAGCGAGGCGCTGGCGCTGGGTTACCGCTTGCATGGCTCGCCGGCCGCCACTTTCGATGGCGAGCGCGTCATCGTCGCCCAGGCGGTGCTGTGGCCGGGAGTGCAGGGAGGCGGCGATGCCCTGGAGTGATCTCATGCAGGCGCTGGCCATCGTGCTGGTGTGGGGCGTCAACTTCGTGGTGATCAAATGGGGGGTGTCGGATGTGCCGCCCTTATTGCTGGGCGGGCTGCGCTTCTGCCTGGCGGCGGTGCCTGCCTTGTTCTTCATCCGCCGCCCGGCCTTGCCGTGGCGCTATCTGCTGGCCTACGGCCTGAGCGTGGGCGTCGGCCAGTTCGCCTGCCTGTTCACCGCGATCAAGCTGGGCATGCCGGCCGGCCTCGCCTCGGTGGTGCTGCAGTCGCAAGCCTTCTTCACCTTGATCCTGGCCGGGCTGTGGCTGCGCGAGCGTTGGCAGGCCAGCCAGATGGCGGGCCTGCTGCTGGCCTTGGGCGGCCTGGCGCTGATCGGCCTGAGCAAGGGCGGCAGCATGACGGCGGTGGGGCTGGGGCTGACCATCGCCGCCGCCTTCAGCTGGGCGCTGTCCAATGTGGTGGTGCGGCAGATGGGCCGCGCCGGCTACAGCGTGCAGCCGCTGGGCCTGGTGGTGTGGTCCAGCCTGGTACCGCCGATTCCTTTCTTCCTCTTGTCCTGGTGGCTGGAGGGCGGCGAGCGCATCGCCGCCGCGCTGAGCCATTTCACGCCGCAGGCGCTGTTCGCGGTGTGCTATCTGGCCTTCGTCGCCACCTTGTTCGGCTACGGCTTGTGGAGCCGGTTGCTGTCGCGCCACCCAGCGGGCAAGGTGGCGCCGTTCTCCTTGCTGGTGCCGGTGGTGGGCGTGCTGGCGTCCAGCCTGCTGCTGGGCGAGCGCCTGAGCGCGCAGCAGGCGGCCGGCAGCCTGCTGCTATTGGCTGGCCTGGTGGTGAACGTGTTCGGCGCGCGCTGGCGCCAGGGAGTGGCGACGCGTGGCGCTTGATGTCTATTTCGTGTTGCCGCCCAATCTCTTGCTGGTGGATTTGGCCGGGCCGGCCGACGCTTTCCGCATCGCGGCTCAGTTCGGCCTGCCGCTGCGCCCGCATTATGTGGCGCCGACGCCGGAAGTCGCCACCTCGCTGGGGCTGTGCCTGCTGGGCGCGGCGCCGCTGCCGCGGGCTTTGCCGGATGGCGCGCTGGTGGTGATCAGCGGCGCCTCGCATTCCATCGAAGCCTATGCGCGGCCCGAGGCGCGCGAAATCGTGCGCTGGCTGCGGCGCGAGCTGGACCCTGGCCGCCACCGCGTCGCCTGCATCTGCTCCGGCAGCCTGCTGGCGGCGGAGGCCGGGGTGCTGGACGGCCGTCACTGCACCACCCACCACACCTTGCTGCAGCGGCTGCAGCAACTGGCGCCGCGCGCCAAAGTGCAGCAGAACCGGGTATTCGTGCAGGATGGCCCAATCTGCAGCAGCGCCGGCATCACCGCCGGCGTGGATCTGGCGCTGCATTTGATCGCGGAACTGGCCGGACCCGGCCCGGCGCGTGAGGTGGCGCGCCACATGGTGGTGTATTTCCGCCGTTCCGCCGGCGATCCGGAGTTGTCGCCGTGGCTGACTCACCGCAACCATCTGCACCCGGCGGTGCACAAGGCGCAGGATCTGATCGCCGCCGATCCGGCGCGCGGCTGGCGGGTGGAGGACCTGGCCGGCCAGGTCCATGTCAGTTCCCGCCATTTGTCGCGGCTGTTTCGCGAGCATGCCGGCGTATCGGTGCATGGCTATCACGCGGTGCTGAGGCTGGCCTTGGCCGGCCAGTGGCGCGACGCCGGCCTGTCCAAGGAAAAGGCCGCGCTGGCGGCCGGTTTTTCCTCGGCGCGGCAGTTGAACCGGGCCGATGCGCGCCAGACATGACGGGAAGATGCGTTCCGGCTCTCAAGTTCCGGCTGTCAATGTCGATGTTGCGGTTGACGTTCCTTTAGATCGCTTCATAATTCGAACAACATCCAACGGTACTTGCCATGAAAACGATTCCCAGTCTTGCCTGCGTGTTTACTGTTCTGTTGGGGCTGTCCGCCTGCGCCACCGCCGAGCATCCCCCGGTGGTAGCGGCCGTCGCGCCCAAGCCGGCCGGCATGACGCCCAGCGGCGTCGGTTTCGTCGGCCCCGGCATCGAGACCGAAGCGCCCAAGGTGGTGGTCAAGGAAGTGAACCCCTATCAGCCCATCGTGGTGCGAGTGGTGGGCAGCGGCGCCGCGCCGTACACCTCCAGTCTGACCCCGTCGCAACGCAAGCTGCTGGCCTTGCGCGCCGCGCGGCTGGACGCTTTCCGCGCGATCGCGGAACAGGTGCAGGGCATGAAGCTGGTGGGCAATAGCTCGGTATCGAACATGATCGCCAACAGCGATAGCTTCCGCACCTATGTGGATGCCTATCTGCGCGGCGTCAACATCGTGTCCAACACCATGAAGCCGGACGGCACCAGCGAGGCGGTGGCCGAAATCATGCTGGACCAGGAGTTTTACAAGCAATTCCGCCAGGCGCTGGACAAGACCGGCAGCGTGATGAAGGCTTCGCAGGAAAACGCCACCGCCGGCCTGCAATGCGCCGACGGCAATTGCGGCGCCGCGCGCTACAGCAGCAACTACTATATGGCCCAATGATGCGGTTTCGCGTTTCCCCCGTGCTGGCCGCCGCGTTCGCGGCGGTTTTTGCGTGCTCGGCCGGCGCCGAGATCCTGAGCGCCGAGGGCGTGGCGGCGCTGGACGGCGGCGGCGCCGTCGCGCGTGAACAGGCGTTGCAGGACGCGCTGAAGATGATTGCGCTGCGCCAGGGCGCGCGGGTGGAAGCCTCGCAGGGGCTGGACTACGGCAGGAGCAGCGAATCCGGCAGCCTGACCCCGCTGGCGCCGGTGCGGGGTGAGGTCAAGGTGGTGAGCGAGTACCAGCAGGGCAAGCTCTACCATGTCAAGGTGGAGGTGGACACCTCCAAAGCGCCGCGTACCGCGCGCGGAACCGAAGCCGCCTGCGCGATGCCGGCCGGTCGCAGCCTGCGCCGCAAGATCGTCACCACCTATTTCCAGGTGGACCGCCCGGCGGAGGCGTCCGACATGCCGGAACTGGCCACCGGCTTGCCCACCGAGCTGTCGCGGCGGCTGGGCGCCAACCGCATGTACAGCCTGCTGGACGCCAACACCGTGTCGGTGCTGGCCGATTCGCGCATCGCCGAACCGGCGGCTGGCGCGGAAACCGTGCGCCGCATCGGCGAAACCGAGGACGCGCAGTTCGTGGTGGCGGGGCGGGTGCTGGCCACCGGCGCCACCGCCAAGGGCCTGCGCAAATCGCTGTATGAATCCAATAACACCAGCCAGCAGGGCACATTCTATAACGGTCCCTTCGCCGGCCTGTTCGGCGGCGGCGTCAAATACGTGCCCACCGAGCGCCAGTTCGACGCCGAGGTCTGGGTTTACGACGGCCTGACCGGCGCGCTGCTGGCGCGCGAGCGGGTGTCGGAACTGGGCAAGGGCGAAGTGATGGTGAACCCGCCGCGGCCGTTCGCCTCGGCCGCCTTCTGGCAGAGCGATTATGGCCAGGCGGTGGACCGCGCGCTGGACCTGGCCACCCGCAAGATCAGCGACGTGATTTCCTGCATCCCGTTCTCCGCCCGCATCGTCAAATTGTCCGGCCCGCGCCAGGTTTATATCAATGCCGGCTCGCTGGACGGCATCGCCGTCGGCGACAAATTCCTGATCTATCAGCGCAAGAGCGCGCAACCGGTGCGTGATCTGATCTCCGGCCGCGAGTTGGGCGTGCCGGAAACCCTGGCCGGCGATGTCACCATCAGCCAGGTGCAGCCCAATTTCGCCATCGGCTCGGTGCAGGCGCCGGGCAAGGTGGCGGAAGGCGATTACGTGCGTTTCATGCCGCGGCGCTGAAACGAAGCCGGCCCGGCGCTTGCGTCCGGGTCGCTTGTCATGCCATTCGGCTGGCCGTAGACTGCGGCGCATGCCGATACCGCCCGCCACGCCCCGTCCCATTCCCGATAGTTCTGTCGATCCACTGCGCCGCGCCCTGCTCAAAGCCGGGCTGCTGAGCGCGGCGGCGCCGCTATGCCAGCCTTTGCTGGCCTGGGCGGCGACCCCCGCCGGCACGGTGGTCAACGACATCACCGGCATGAACCCGGTGGCCGTCGCGCAAGTGGCGACGCCGCGCAGCAGCGCCGACATTCAGCAGGCGCTGCGGCAGTGGCCCGGCCCGGTGTCCATAGGCGGCGGCCGTTTCAGCATGGGCGGGCAGATCGCCAGCCCCGGCAGCCTGCATCTGGACATGAGGCGCTGCAATCGTCTGCTGAGCCTGGAGCCGCGGCAGCGGCTGGTCCGGGTCCAGGCCGGCATGAGCTGGCGCGAGCTGCAGCAATGGGTGGACCCGCACGGGCTGGCGGTGAAAATCATGCAAAGCTACGCCAACTTCACCATTGGCGGCTCCTTGTCGGTGAATGCCCATGGCCGTTACGTCGGGCTGGGGCCGCTGGTGAACGCGGTGCGCTCCATCGTGATCGCGCTGGCCGATGGCAGCCTGCTTAAGGCCAGCCGCCAGCAGCGGCCAGAGGTGTTTTTCGCGGCTATCGGCGCTTACGGCGCCTTGGGCGTGATCTGTGAGGTGGAGCTGGAACTGGCCGTCAATCAGCCGCTGGAGCGGCGGGTGGAACGCATGCGGCTGGACGCGTATCGCGACTTCTTCTTCAAGCATGTGCGCGCCGACAGCGGCGCGGTGATGCACAACGCCGATCTGGCGCCGCCTTACTTTCAGGAAGCCACCGCGGTGACCTGGCGTGTCAGCGACCAGGCCTTGACCGACAAGCGCAGACTGACGCCGCAGGGGCAGCGCTATTGGTTGCAGGAAGGGGCGATCCGCGCCTGGGCCGAACTGCCCGGCGGGCCGCTATTGCGCAAGAAGATCGCCGATCCGCTGCGCTTCGCCCGCGCCGCCGTGCTCTGGCGCAACCGGGAAGCCAGCCTGGACGTGGCCTCGCTGGGCCGCATCGCGGATGACGGCCACAGCTTCGTGCTGCAGGAATATTTTGTTCCGGTGGCGAAGCTGGAGGCTTTCGTCGCTGCGTTGGCTGCCATTCTGGACACGCACCAAGTGGCCGCGCTCAATGTGTCCATCCGTCATTCGCCGGCGGATGCCGGCACCGTATTGGCGTGGGCGCGGCAGGAGGTGTTCTCCCTGGTGCTGTATTACCGGCAGGGCAAGGACGAGGCCGCGCGGCGCCAGGTGGGAGTGTGGACTCGCCAATTGATAGACGCCGCGCTGGCTCAGGGCGGCAGCTATTACCTGCCTTATCAATTGCATGCCAGCCGCGAGCAATTCCAGCGGGCCTATCCCGACGCCGGCAAACTGTTCGCCTTGAAGCGGACGCTGGACCCGGCCGGCCGTTTCCGCAATCAGCTGTGGAATAAATATCTGACGGCCTAAGAAGCTGTTTACGATTTTTTTGTAAGTGCGCTGAAATATTGCGTAGATACATAGGCAAGCTCGTATTCGACGTGCCCCAGGGTCCCTTCAAGCCTGCCGTCGGGTGGCAGGCCCGAGGTTTTAAGCGGCTGCTTGTTCGAGCAGCGCGACGTTAGCGCGCTGCGAGTTCAGCCACGCCTCGGGCCTGACGGGGCCCGACGGGAAGCCGTAGGCCAGGCTTGCAGGGTGGCCTTTAGGGGTGGAGGGGATATTTGGCCAAGCAAATATCTCCTCCCTGCTTGCCGGGCGGAACCGGCCCTAAATCATCATCCGCGTAGCGGATTCAATGTATTGAACAATGATCTCTCTCGGAAAGATCGTAAACAGGCTCTAAGAACCTGTTCAAAGCCTGCTGCGTATCAGCGAACCGGTTCCGGGCGCGCGATGCCGCCTCAGCCCGGCAGGAAGGCGGTGGCCTCGATCTCGAACAGCATGCCGTCCAGCGCCAGCCGCGGCACCGGGATCAGCGTGCAGGCCGGCGTTGGCAGCGCGCCCCAGGCGGCGCTCAGCAGCGCGCCGAAGGCGTGCAGCCGCGCCTCGCTGTGATCGACGATCAACACAGTCAGCTTGGCGACATGGGCGAGATCGGCGCCGCCGGCGGCCAGCGCGGTGCGCAGATTGGCCAGCGCCTGGCTGACCTGGGCCTCGAAGCCATCGGCCAGTTCGCCGGCGGCGTTCTCGCCGCCCTGGCCGGCCACCAGCAGCATGCGGCTGCCGGCGTCGACGCTGGCCAGGTGGGAATAGCCATTGGGCGCCGGGTCGTAGAGTCCGGCGGGATTGCTCAGGCGGAAGGGAACTGCTTTGCTCATCTGCTCTCTCCTGTGGTTTGCCGGGCGGCGCGGCTGGCGCCGCCTCGGGATCAACGGGTTTGCGCGGCGACGGCGGCCGGGCTTTGCATCGCCGCGGTGTAACCCTGTGGCGCGAAGCGGCGGGTCAGCACCAGCAGGCCGGCGATCAGCAGCGCCAGGCATAGCCAGGCCAGATTGAAGCTGGCGGTGGCGTCGCGGATCCAGCCGGCGGCGAAGGGCGCCACCGCGGCGATCAGATAGCCTATGCCCTGCACGAAAGCCGACAGCTGGCCGGCGTTGCGCGCGTCTTCATAATGATGCAGCGTCAGAATCATGGTCAGCGGGAACAGGCCGCCCACGCCCAGGCCCAGCAGCGCCACCCACAGCAGCAGCAAGCCGCCATGCGGCGCCAGCACCATGCCCAGCAAGCCGGCCAGCACCGCCAGCAGCACCAGGGTCAGCCAGCCGCGCATATCGTGGCTGCGCGCCGACAACAACGGGATGGTCAGGCCGGACACCACTTCCATGCCGGTCATGAAGCTGAGCATCAGGCCGCCTTGCTGCTGGCTCCAGCCCAATTGCACGAACAAGGCCGGCAGCCAGGCCAGCGAACTGGCGTAGACCGCGGTGCCGATGCCGAAATAAAAGGCCAGCAGCCAGGCGCGCGGAATCCGGCTGAATTGCGGCGCGCGAGCGGCGGAGCCGCCGCCATGGCCGCCGCGCGGCGCGCTCAGCAGCCAGCACGGCAGCGCCAGCGCCGCCAGCGCGGCCCAGACGGCCAGCCCGTTCTGCCAATGCGCGCTATGCGCGGCCAGCCACGGCGCGCCGGCGGCGGCCAGGGAAGCGCCGCCCATGATGGCGGTGATGTAGAAGCCCATCAGCGCCGAAACCTTGTGCGGGAAATACTGCTTGATGAAGCCGGGAATCAGCGCCTGGGCCAGCGCGATGCCGATGCCGGCCATCAGCGCGGTGGCCAGCAGCGCGCCGAAGCTGGCCGGCAGCCAGCGCAGCGCGCTGGACAAGAGAATCAGCAGCAGGGCGATGACCACGCCCTGGCGCGCGCCGGCGCGGCGCTCCAGCCAGCTGCCGAGGAAGGCGCCGGCGCCCATGGTGGCCACTGGCAGCGTGGTCAACAGCGAGGCGTCGCTAAAGCTCATGCCGGTGGCGTGGCGCAGCTGGTCCAGCAGCGGGCCGATGGCGGCGAGGGCGGGGCGCAGGTTCAGGCCCAGCAGGATGATGGACAGCGCCAGCCACAGCGGGCGCTGAACGGAGGTGTCTTGCTTCATGAAGTTTTGCTTTCGGTGGGGAGGGGGCGAGCTTGGGGCGTCGCTTCGGCTTGCGCTTCTCCGGGGAAGCTTTGCAGCCATTGGCTCAGCAGCGCGGCCAATTGTTCGCGTTGCGGCGCGGCCAAGGCGGCCAGCGCGGCTTCCTGGGTGGCGATGTGGGCGCTCATCGCGCGCTCTATCAGTTCCAGTCCGGCCGGGCTCAGGCGGATCTGCATGCCGCGGCGGTCGTTGGGATCGGGATGACGCTCCACCCAGCCGGCGCTCTCCAGCCGGTCCAGCCGCTTGCTGACCGCGCCTGAGGTCAGCAGCAGCGTGGTGTACAGCATGGTGGGCGATAGCTGGTAGGGCGCGCCGGCGCGGCGCAGCGTGGCCAGCACGTCGAATTCGCCATCCTTGAGCCCGAAGCGGGCGAAGTTGTCGGCCAGCGCGCGCTCCACATGGGTGACCAGCCGCGCCAGCCGGCCGATGACGCCTATGCTGGCGCTGTCGAGGTCGGGCCGCTCCCGCCGCCACTGGGAAATGATGGTGTCGATTTTGTCCATGGGGAGCGATTATGTCATGGATATGTATTCCTGGGAAGATATTTCACATAAAGTATCTTTATATAAAAATATATGAGCGGAATCTAAGAACCTGTTCAAAGTCTCGCGAGCAAGAGCGAGACAAGGCGAAAACGGCTGAGAAAGCGGAATGTACAAGCGGTACATGAGCATTTCGAAGTTGTTTTCAACGCCGTATCGCCGAAGCACAGCAGACTTTGAACAGGTTCTAAGAGCCTGTTTACGATCTCGCGAGCTAGGGCGAGACAAGGCGAAAACGGCTGAGAAAGCGGAGTGCGCCGGTGGCGCATGAGCATTCTGAATTGGCTTTCACCGTGTCACATCTCACTCAGCGCAGCAGACTTTAAACGGGTTCTCAGCCGTCCGCCTGCAACCAGGCGGACTTGAAATCGAACCAGCCCAGGCTGTTGAGGCGCACGCCTTGCATCTGGGCCGGGCCTTGCAGCCGCAGCCAGTTGTGGAACAGCGGCAGCATCCAGCGCTGCTGGACCACGGCGGCGGACAGGTCCTGCGCGCGGAACAGGCCCTGGCGCCAGCCTTGCTGCCACTGCGTCAGCGGCAGCGCCGATTCCAGGCAGCGGCGCAGCAGCGGGGTGCCCAGCACCCAGGCGGCCACTGAGTATTCCGGCCGGGTGGCGAAATTGACCGAGCCCAGCCACAGATCGGCTTCGCCATGGCCCTGCTCCCAGTCGGCATAGGGCAGCGCGCGGCATTCCAGCTCCACGCCATGGGGCCGCAGGCAGCGCGCCATCGCGGCGGCGATCAGTTGGTATTCCGGGTGCTGTTCGTAATAGGCCAGCCGTAGCATGCTCAGGCCGTCTGGCGGCTGTAGGTTCAAGGCCGGTTGGGCATGGTGCCAATTGGGCAGCAGGCCGGCGGCCGGCGCCCAGTATTGGCGCACCGCCGGCGCGGTTTCCTGGATCACGGCCAGCGGCGCCAGCGTTTGGGCCAGCCAATCGCGCAGCGCGGCATCGTGCAGCCGTGGCGAGCGGCCGTCGGCGAGCAGGAAATAGACGCCGGACTCCAGCGCCATTTCGGTCTGCACGCTGGGCTCGCGTGGATTGATGCGCACTTCCAGGCCGCAAACCTGACCATTGCCGTGCTCCAGCTGTTCGCCCAGCTCCGGCATCATCCAGATGTCCACCTGATCCAGCAGCGCGCGGTAGCCGAAGTAGTCGTCGAAGGCCTGCAGGCACAGCTGGTGCCGAGTATTGGCGGCGACGCGGTAGGGGCCGGTGCCCACCGGGCGCGAGGCGAAGTCGGCGCGCGCGGCGTGGTCGGCCGGCAGGATCAGCGCGGCGCTGTCGGCCAGCAGCCAGGGCAGCCACTGATCGGGCTCGCTCAATTCCAGCGCCAGGCTGCGCGGCGACAAGGGCCGCACAGCTTGCAGATGGGAGAACAGCGGCAGCGCGCGCAAGCGCAGCAGCGAGGCCTGGACATCGGCGACGCTGAGTTCGCCGCCGTCGTGCCAGCGCACCGCCGGACGCAGATGGAAATGCCATTCCAGCGGGCTCTGCTGGCTCCAGTGATGGGCGAGATCGCCTTCCACTTCCCCTTTTTCCTCATTTATCCGGCTCAGGCCGTTGAAGATCTGGCCGACCAGATGGCGCTCGGAGCGGCGCAGCGGCGTGCCGGGATAGAGATTGGGCAGCGGTCGGTAATAGGGCACGCCTAGCACTTGGCGATCCTGGCTCCAGCGCTTGCCCAGCCGCGCCAGCAGCAAGGGCGCCAACTCGTCGCGGTCATCGCCCAGCAGGTCCACCGCCTGTTCCACCCGGCCCTGTTCCAGCAATTGCGCGGCGCGCTCGCGCTGCAGTTGTTCCGGCGCTTGCAGAAAGCTCAACCGCGAGCGCATGCCGCGGCCGGCTTGCGCCTGCCACGCTATCCAGCCTTGCGCCTGCATCTGCTGCAGCAGGCTGCGCATGTGGCGGCGGGTGCAGAATAGCAGGTCGGCCAATTGCTGCAGCGAGACCGCCTCGGCCTGGCCGGCGAAGTGATGATGGAGTTTCTGGTACTGCTGGGCGAGCCGCGCGGACATAAGGGGAAGTTTCCTGATTGAAAGTCAGCAATTTTTATTGCCTCATATTGCGCCGACAATACTCGCATCCACAGCGGGAGTCCACAGCGATGAAAACCGATCCGATCTTCTTGTTTTACCAGCGCTTTCTCGATGACAAAAAGCCGGTGTTCGGCCTGACGCCGCAGGCGGCGCTGGACAGCTTGAACGAGCTGATGCAATGGCAGCCGCCGACGGATGGCGGCGCAGAAAAAAAGCCGGGCGAACCCGGCTTGGAAGGTACTGAGGAGAACGAGGGAATTCAGCATCCGTTCAATGTCTAGCGAGCCAGCGCCAGACATTGAAGCGGTTCTCAGCGTAGGTAAGGCAGGTAGGGCGCCTCCTCGCGAATGGCGTAAGTCTTGCCTCCCAAAGTCACGCTGAAATTGCGCGGGCCGGAAATCGGCAGGTAGTAGACCACGGCCAGGCTGACGCTCTGGCCCGGCGCCAGCGACTGCCACGACGGCAGCTTGACCGAGACGCGATGGGCATCGCCCTTCAGGCCGCCGATATTGTTGCCGCTATGGCCGACGCTGATCACCTTGAGCCCGAAGCCGGACTGGTCGGCGAAGTTGGACGGCGCCGAAGTGGGTACGTCGAACTGGAACTCGGTGCCGCCGGGCAGGCTGCTGCCGGAGCGGTTGGTGATGGTCAGCTTGGGGTTGATCGGATAATTGCTGTCGCCCAGCGCGAAACCATCCAGCGAGAAGCCTACGTCGATGGCGGCGGTGGCGGCCGGAGCGGCGGCGGCGGGCTTGACGCTGACTGTGGCCGGCTTGCTGAAGGCGTTGTACAGCAGGCTGGTCAGCGTGGTGCCGATGAAGTACTCGCCCTTGCCGCCATTGCGGTCCTGTTTCCAGTCGTAGTCGCCGGCCAGTTCCCAGAACATCACGCCGCCGACGTTGTTGGCGTCGACCCAGGCGGCTTTCTTGGCGATGGACTGCTCATCCTCGGTGGACAGGAATACCTTCTTGCCGGCGTTCCACAGCCACGGCGCGGTCAGGGTGTCGTTGTAGAAGCGCTGGTAGCTGCCGTTGAGCTGGTTTTCCGGCTTGCTCGGGTCCAGATAGGCGGACAGATAGCTGCCGGCCTGGTTCTTCTCCAGGTTCTTGGCATGCCACATCGGGTTGGAGCCGGCGCCCACTTCACGGCCCTGTTCGTCCAGGTCGTGCCACAGATTGTCTATGCCCACCGCGCCGTCGCCGCAGGTTTTCAGGCCGGTCGGGCAGTTGCCGCCCACCGAAGTGCCCCACAGGCCGTTGCTGCCGCCGTTGACGTTTTTCCAGCCGCGGGTGTAGTAGGGCACGCCGATATTGACGCGCGCCGCCGGCAGGCCGCCGCGGTAGTAGTGATAGGACCAATCGGTGTTCAGATAGCCGATGCCGCCGTATTGCGCGGTGGTGTACACGCTCCAGCGCGCCAACTCGGCGTCCTTGCCGTCGTCGTAGAGCGCGGCGTTGGGGCCGACGAATTCGTTCCAGGCGCCGTGCAGGTCATAGGACATCACATTGACGAAGTCGAAGTAGCGCAGGCTGCGGAAGGCTTCCATGCCGCGCAGCAGGTAGCCGGAGGCCGGCACCGCGGCGGTCAGCTGGTAGTAGCGGCCGTCCTGGGCGGCGGCGCGGTCCAGGCGATCGCGCAGCGTTTGCGCCAGCACGTTGAAGCCCTTGTTCAGCGCGCCGCGGCGGGCGTTGGCCACCGTCCAGTCCAGCGGATTGCCGGCGTCGTTCATCGAGGTCGGGTACTCGAAGTCGATGTCCACGCCGTCGAAGCCGTATTTGCGCAGGAAGGCGACGGCGGAATCGGCGAAGGCGTTGATGCCGGCCTGGTTGACGCTGCCGTCGGCGTTGATGGTCATGCTGTAGAAGCCGCCGCTGTTGACGCGCTTGCCGTCGGCGTCGAAGTAGCCGCCGGTTTCGGCCCAGCCGCCCACCGAGACCAGGGTCTTGACGCCCGGGTATTTGCGCTTGTACTGGGTCAGCAGGTTGAAATGGCCCTTATAGGGCAGGCTGGCGTCCATTTCCGCGCCGGGCACGCCGGGCCAGCTCATGTCGGTGGCAGGGTTGCCGGGGTTGTTCTCGCCGACGGACAGCCGGTTGTTGCCGTCGACGTGGGCGAAGGCGTAGTTGATGTGGGTGAGCTTGCCCCAAGGGATGTCGCTGGCGAGATAGGCCGGCTGGCCGTTCTTGCCGGTGCGCCAGCTGGTGAAATAGCCGATCAGCCGCTTGCGGCTGCCATTGGCCAGCTGCTCGGCGCCGCCTTTCTGATAGACCGCGCAATAGGGCACGTCGACGCCGTCGGTGCGCGCCAGGCCTTCCGGCTGGCACAGCGCGTTGCCGGTGGGCGGCGGCACTTGCACCAGCGGCGGATCGCTCGGGTTGTCGCCGCCGCCGTCGCACTGGCCTATCAATTTCCACGGACTGGCGTCGTTGGCGGCGGGCGCATTGCCCTGGGTCCACCATTTGGCTTGCCAGATCTGGCCCTGGTAGCTGACGCGCTGGCCGCCGGTGTAGATCGAGCTGGCGCTCCAGGCCGGATCGGCGCAGCTGGCGGCCGCGGTTTTGATCAGGCCGTCGCGCGCGGCGGGTGCCGACGCCTTGGCCGTGGTGGGGGCGTGCTGGGCGACCAGCAAGGCGGCGCCGGCCATGGCGGTGCCGGCCAGGCCGGTTTTCAGCAGCAGTAGGGCTTTGCTCACTGTCCATCTCCTTCTTGGAAAAAGGCGGGGCGGAAGGCCGGCGCGGCGCGCCGACTTGTATTCAAGTTGTATTAAAGTTGTATGTAAGTGGTATTGGGCTTAAGCATGTGAACAGAAATGCTAATGACGCACCTGTTCTTTTTTTCAGGTGCGTTTGTCGTGGTCTCTGCTAGCGACGAGGCCTTGGTCGGAAGAGGAAATGTCTGGAATGCGCGCCGCAACTGGCGCAACGGGCCGAGAGGCCTGGATCGTGCTCCACCTTAGTGCGGCGCAGCAAACGAGGGCTTGCGGCGGGATGTGAATAATGACTTTGGCGCGCGATTGTGGCGCGCGCGTCAGCGTTTAGCGTCTCAGAATCGGTTCAACGTCTCGCGAGCTAGCGCGAGGCAAGGCGAAAACGAGCGAAAAAGTGGAATGTACAGGTGGTAGATGAGCATTTTGAGCTCGTACTCACCGTGCAAGGTTTCACGACGCGCAGCGGATCGTAAACAGGTTCTTAGTCGAAGCTGAAGCGGCTGCCGGCGGCTATGCCTTGCTGGCCGGCCAGCGCGTGGCGGGCGTAGCCGGTGCAGTGGCAGGCGTGCAGGCGTTCGGCGTCCAGGCGCTGGAAATAGCGGCGCGTCTGCCAGACGCGCCACGGATTGGCCCTGCGCAGGTGGAAACCGCCTATCACCGCGCGGACGCGCGGCTCGGCGCAAACTTCGCGCGCGTAGTCGACGATGTGGCGGATGCCGGAATGGGCGCAGCCGCTGAAGATGATCAGGCCTTGCTCGCTGTGGTAGACCAGGGCCGAGTCGTCGGCCACCGGGTCCGGCCGGTGGCCGCGCGCGTCCAGCAGCCGGCCCAGGGTGCCGCGGCCCTCGGCGTGGCGTTGCCGCGGAATCTGGCCGAGGAAGACATAGCGGTCGGCGAAGGCGTGCGGCCCAGCGTGCAGCTGCAGCTTAAAGCTGGCTTGCAGATCGGCTTCGTTCAGCGGCGAGCCCAGCTTGCGTAGCGTGATCGGCCCCAGCCGCGCTTCGCGCGCTCGGAAAGCTCCAGGATGGGCCAGCAGCGGCAGCGGCGCAGCCGCGCGCTCGCGCAGCAGTCGGCTTAAGGCCGGCAGGCCGCCGCTGTGGTCGTAATGGCCGTGCGACAGCACCACCCGGCTCAGCGTGGCGAGGTCGACGCCCAGCCGGCTGGCGTTGTATAGCAGCGCGTCGCTGCGGCCGGTATCGAACAGGATGCGTTCTTCGCCGTCCTCGATCAGCAAGGCCAGGCCGGCTTCGGCGATCAAGTCCGGGCGCAGGCTGTGGTTTTCCGCCAGTACGGTCACGCGCATCGCTTATTGTCCGCGCATGAACAGCTTGTCCAGCTCGCGCATGGACAACCGGGTCCAGGTGGGACGGCCATGGTTGCACTGGCCGGAGCGCTCGGTGGCTTCCATATCGCGCAGCAGCGCGTTCATTTCCGGCAGCGTCAGCTGGCGGTTGGCGCGCACCGCGCCGTGGCAGGCCATGGTGGCGAGCAGCTCATTGCGGCGCTCGGTCAGCACCTGGCTGAGGCCGAACTCGCGCACATCCTTCAGCACCGCGCGCGCCAGGTCCACCGGGTTGCCGTCCTTCAGCCACACCGGCACGCCGCGCACCGCGATCTGGGTGGGGGACAGCGGCGCCAGTTCCATGCCCAGCCGCTTCATGTCCTCGCCGTGCTCGTGGGCGGTGGCCACTTCCATGCGGTCGGCGGCGAAGGACACTGGCAGCAGCAAGGGCTGCATCGGGATGGTGTCGGCTTCCAGCGCGGTCTTCAGTTGCTCGTAGACGATGCGTTCATGGGCGGCGTGCATGTCCACCAGGATCAGCCCGTCTTCGCACTGGCTGAGGATGTAGACGCCGTGCAGCTGCGCCAGCGCGAAGCCCAGCGGCGGAATGCCGTCCGCGCTTTGCGGCAGCGCGGCGACGCGCTGCGGCGGCAGGCTGTATTCCACCGGCGCCGGCGCGGCGGGCTGGGCGCGTTCTTCCTCGCGCAGGCCGCCGAACAGCTTGTCGTAAATGCCGGTGGCCTCCCTGGCCACGTGCAGCGGCATCGCCTGCTGCTGGTAGCGGAAGGCGGGCTGGGACGCGGCCTGGCCGGAGGAGGGCGCGGCGGAGCGGTTGAACGGCTTGTCGAACAAGGGCGCCGATTCGCCCTGGGCCAGCGCCGGGCTGGCCGGCGTTTCGCCGTCCGCGTCGGCGATCTGAACGGTGGGCGCGGCGCCGGCGGTGGTGCTGGCCAAGGCCTTGTGCACGCTGTGGAACAGGAATTGGTGGATGGCCTGCGATTCGCGGAAGCGCACCTCGATCTTGGTCGGGTGTACATTGACGTCGACGCCGGACGGCTCCATGGTCAGGAACAACGCGTAAGCCGGGTGGCGATCGTGGTGCAGCACGTCGCGATAGGCTTGGCGCAGCGCGTGCAGCGCGGTCTTGTCGCGCACGAAGCGGCCGTTGACGTAGAAGTACTGAGCGTCGCGGCTGGCCTTGGAATACGTGGGGGAGGCGACGAAGCCGCTGAGCGTCAGCGGGCCGGCGGCGGTGTCGATCTCGATGGCGGCGGCGACGAAGTCCTTGCCCAGCATCGCGGCCACGCGCTCGGCCAGGCTTTGCGCCGGCAGGCGCCAGATCACCTTGCCGTTGTGGCGCAACATGAATTCCACATGCGGATGCGCGAGCGCGATGCGCTCGAAAACGGCTTCGCAGTGCGCGTATTCGGTGTTCTCGCTTTTCAGGAATTTGCGCCGCGCCGGGGTGTTGAAATAGATGTCCACCACTTCGACGCTGGTGCCGGGCGCGTGGGCGGCCGGCTCCACCGGGTGCAGCGAGCCGTCGATGGCGATGACTTGATGGGCGTGCTCGGCGTCCGGCGGCCGGCTGACCAGGGTCAGCCGCGACACCGAGGCGATGCTGGCGAGGCCCTCGCCGCGGAAGCCCAGCGTGGCGACGTTTTCCAGGTCGTCCAGCGAGGCGATCTTGCTGGTGGCGTGGCGGTCCAGCGCCAGCGCCAGGTCTTCCGCCACGATGCCGCCGCCGTTGTCGGTGACGCGCAGCAGCTTGATGCCGCCCTGGGCCAGGTCCACCGTGATCTTGGACGCGCCGGCGTCCAGGCTGTTTTCCAGTATTTCCTTGAGCGCGGAGGCGGGGCGTTCCACCACTTCGCCGGCGGCGATCTGGTTGACGAGGTGGTCGGGCAGGCGTTGGATGCGTGTCATGGGCGGCGTTGGGGCGTGATGTCAAAGCAAAAGGCCGCGCGAAGAGCCTGTCAATGTCTGCTGCGCGTCGGCGATACGGCGTTGAAATCGTCTTCAGAATGCTTATGTACTGTCTGTACACTCCGCTTCTTCAGCCGTTTTCGCCTTGTCTCACCTTAGCTCGCGAGACTTTGAACAGGTCTTGGGCGGCCTTGTCGATTCTACTACGGATCAGCCGCGGGCGGCCGCGCGCTTGTGGCGCCAGATCTCGATCAGTCCCGGCAGGAAGGAGACCAGGATGATGCCGAAGATCAGCAGTTCCAGGTTCTTGCGCACGAAGGGCAGGTTGCCGAAGAAATAACCGGCGTAGGTGAAGCCGACCACCCAGGCGATGGCGCCGACCACGTTGTAGCGCAGGAATTGCGGGTAGTGCATCTTGCCGATGCCGGCGACGAAGGGCGCGAAGGTGCGCACGATGGGCACGAAGCGGGCGAAGATGATGGTCTTGCCGCCGTGGCGCTCATAGAAGGCGTGGGTGCGGTCCAGGTATTGCGGCTTCAGGATGCGGGGGAATTTCTCGAACAGCTTCATGCCGACATTGCGGCCGATGGCGTAATTGGTCGCGTCGCCAAGGATGGCGGCGACGATGAGGAGCAGCACCAGCAAGTGCGGATTCATCTGGCCCATGGCCGCCAGCGCGCCGGCGACGAACAACAGCGAATCGCCGGGCAGGAAGGGCGTGACCACCAGTCCGGTTTCGCAGAACACGATCAGGAACAGGATGGCGTAGATCCAGGGGCCGTAGGCGGCCACCAGCTGGGACAGATGGGTGTCGATGTGCAGGATGAAGTCGATCAGGAAAGTGATGGCTTCCATGGTGTCGTTGCGCTCGGTCTGGGGGTGCTTGGGTTGAAAGTAGTACTGGCCGGACAAGCCGGCCAGCGTTTGGAGAAGTGATCAGACGACCGCTTCTTCTTTTGGTTTCACCGGCTTGATCATATGTTCGCGCTTCACGCCCAGCCACAGGGCGATCGGGCTGGCGACCAGCACCGAGGAGTAAATGCCGAACACGATGCCTATGGTCAGCGCCATCGCGAAGCCGTGCAGCGCCGGGCCGCCGAACAGCAGCATCGACACCACCATCATCTCGGTGGAGAAGTGGGTGATGATGGTGCGGCTCATCGTGGCGGTGATGGCGTTGTCGATGACTTCGGCGACGCTGTGGCCCTTCATGCCCGGCTTGCGGAAGTTCTCGCGAATCCGGTCGAATACCACCACCGATTCGTTCACCGAGTAGCCCAGCACCGCCAGGATGCCGGCCAGCACGGTCAGCGAAAACTCCCAGCGGAAGAAGGCGAAGCAGCCCAGGATGATCACCACATCGTGCATATTGGCGACGATGGCGGCGATGGCGAAGCGCCACTCGAAGCGAACCGCCAGATAGATCATGATGCCCAGGCACACCAGGATGGTGGCGGTCAGGCCGTGGGTCACCAATTCCTCGCCCACGCTGGGACCGACGAAGTCGACCTTGCGCAGCTGCACTTGCGGATCGCCGGCCTTGAGCATGCCCATGACCTTGTCCGACAGCTGGGCGGAGGTCACGCCCGGCTTGTTGGGCAGGCGTATCATCACGTCGCGGCTGCTGCCCAGGCTCTGCACCGTGGATTCGCCCAGCTTCAGCGCGTCCACCTTGTCGCGGATGGCGCTCAAGTCGGCGGACTGCTGGTACTGGACTTCCAGCACGGTGCCGCCGGTGAACTCGACGCTATAGTTCAGGCCGCGGGTGGCCAGGAAGAACACGGCCAGGATGAAGGTCACCAGCGAAATGGCGGTGGTGAGCCGGCCGTAGCTCATGAACGGGATGTCCCGTTTGATGCGGAAAAGCTCCATGTCCGGTCCTTATCCTTTGTTTTCCGGTTTCCACACCTGGCCGATGGCCAGCGTGGTCAGTTTGCGGCGGCGGCCGTACCACAGGTTGACCAGGCCGCGGGAAACCACCACCGCGGAGAACATCGAGGTCAGGATGCCCAGGCAGTGCACCACGGCGAAGCCGCGCACCGGGCCGGAACCGAAGATCAGCAGCGCGAGGCCGGCGATCAGCGTGGTGACGTTGGAGTCCAGGATGGTGTGCCAGGCATGGCTGTAACCGGCCTGGATCGCCGAATGCGGCGGCACGCCGTTGCGCAGTTCCTCGCGGATGCGTTCGTTGATCAGCACGTTGGCGTCGATGGCCATGCCCAGCGCCAGCGCGATGGCGGCGATGCCGGGCAGGGTCAGCGTGGCCTGAATCATCGACAGCAGCGCCAGCAGCAGGAAGACGTTGATCGCCAGCGACAGCGCGGAGAACACGCCGAATACGCCGTAGTACAGGATCATGAACGCGGCGATGGCGGCAAAGCCCCACAGCGTGGAGTGGAAGCCTTTCTCGATGTTTTCCTGACCCAGGCTCGGGCCGACGGTACGTTCTTCGACGATGTTCATCGGCGCGGCCAGCGAGCCGGCGCGCAACAGCAGCGCGGTGTCGTTGGCTTCGGCCGGGTTCATGCTGCCGGAGATCTGCACGCGGCCGCCGCCGATTTCGGAGCGGATCACCGGCGCGGTGACCACTTCGGCGCGGCCTTTTTCCACCAGCACCATCGCCATGCGCTTGCCGATGTTCTCGGCGGTCACCTGGCGGAAGATGGAGGCGCCGGCGGAGTCCAGATTGATGTGGACGGCGGGCGCGCCGTTTTCATCAAAGCCGGCCTGGGCGTCGTTGATATTGTCGCCGGTCAGCTCCACGTCCTTGCGCACCAGGATCTTCTGCACGCCGCGGGAGGAGGCTTCGTCCAGCAACTCGTAGCCGGCCGGCACATTGCCGGCCATCGCGTCGGCCATCTTGCTCGGGTCGTCTTCCACCATGCGCACTTCCAGCGTGGCGGTGCGGCCGATGATGTCCTTGGCGCGGGCGGTGTCCTGGATGCCGGGCAGCTGCACCACGATGCGGTTCGGGCCGTTCTGCTGGATGATGGGCTCGGAGGTGCCCAGCTCGTTGACGCGGTTGTGCAGCGTGGTGATGTTCTGCTTGACCGCGTCGCTCTGGATTTTGGTGATTTCTTCCGGTTTCAGGGTCAGCGTCAGCCGGTAGCTGCTGTCGTCGCTTTTCACGGTGAGCGAGGGCAGGGTGCGATACACCACGTCCTGAGCGGATTTCAGCGTGTCGGCGTCGCGCAGCTGCACTTCCAGCGCATTGCCGTTGCGCTTGATCGCGCCATAGCGGACTTTCTTGTTCTTCAACTCGCGGCGCAGGTCGCCGGCGTAGCGTTCCATCGTCTTGTCGGTGGCGGCCTTCATGTCCACTTCCAGCAGGAAGTGCACGCCGCCGCGCAGGTCGAGGCCGAGGAACATCGGATGCGCCTTCAGGCTGCTCAGCCAGGCGGGGGAGGCGGACAGCAGGTTCAGCGCGATGATGTAGTTATCGCCCAGCGCGTGCTGGATGGCGTCGCGCGCCTTCAACTGGGTGTCGGCGTCCTTGAAGCGGACTCGCAGGCTGGTGCCGTCCAGGAACAGGCCGTCGGGAGAGATGTTCTGCGCCTTCAGCGCCTCTTCCACGCGCGTCATCACGGCGGTGTCCACCGGAATGGATTGGCGCGAGCTGGAGACCTGGACCGCGGGAGTCTCGCCGTAGAAATTGGGTAGCGTGTAGATCGCGGAAAGGATCAGGGCCACCGCAATGACGAGGTATTTCCAAAGAGGGTAGCGGTTCATGTTTTAGTTCGGGAAAAGAAAATGAACCGGCCACCGGCAGCGGGCTGCGGTGGCCGTCGGCTGAATCCTTACAGCGACTTCAGCGTGCCTTTTTCCAGCTTGGCGGAAACCGAGCCGCGCTGAACGGTGATTTCGACGCCGTTGGCGATTTCCAGGGTCAGGAATTGTTCGCCGATCTTGGCCACGCGGCCGACGATGCCGCCCTGGGTGGCGACTTCATCGCCCTTCTGGATTTCCGACAGCATCTTTTGATGCTCTTTCATGCGTTTCTGCTGCGGGCGAACCATCAGGAACCAGAACAGCACGAAGATGGCGATCATGGGCAGGAAACCCATCAGGTCGAAACCTCCAACTGCGGCGCCGGTGTTGGCGAAGGCGGGGCTGATAAAGGACATCAAACTACTCCCTTAGATATATTTGTTATGGCTGGTCGAAATAAACGGACCATTGTAGCCATGCTGGTCCGCTTTTTCCAATGCTTGCAACGGTCAGGCCTGTGACAGGCCGACCGTGCGGGTGGTTCCTCAGTTGACGCCGCGGGCGCGCTTGGCGGCGAACTCCAGGCGGAAGTCCTCGAAGCGGTCTTCCTCGATGGCGCGGCGCATCTGGCGCATCAACTCCTGGTAATAGTGCAGGTTGTGGATGGTGTTGAGGCGGGCGCCAAGGATTTCGCCGACGCGGTGCAGATGATGCAGATAGGCGCGGCTGAAGTTGCGGCAGGCATAGCATTCGCACTCTTCGTCCAGCGGCTTCTTGTCGTCCTTGTAGCGCGCGTTCTTGATCTTGACGTCGCCCCACTGGGTGAAGATCCAGCCGTTGCGCGCATTGCGCGTCGGCATCACGCAGTCGAACATGTCCACGCCGTTCGCCACGCCATGCACCAGGTCCTCCGGCGTGCCCACGCCCATCAGATAATGCGGCTTTTCCGCCGGCAGCATGTCCTTCAGCTCGGTCAGCATCCGGTACATTTCCGGCTTGGGCTCGCCCACCGACAGGCCGCCGATGGCGATGCCGTCGAAGCCGACCTGCATCAGCCCTTCCAGCGATTCCTGGCGCAAATCGGTATAAAGGTTGCCTTGCACGATGCCGAACAGCGCGTTCGGGTTTTTCAGATCGTCGAAGGCGCGGCGCGAGCGCTCGGCCCAACGCAAGCTCATCTGCAGCGACTTCTGCGCGGTGGCGTGGTCCACTTGGCCCGGCGTGCATTCATCCAGCTGCATCACGATGTCGGAGTTGAGCACGGTCTGGATCTGCATCGAGATTTCCGGGCTCAGGAACAGCTTGTCGCCGTTGATCGGGCTTTGGAAGGTGCAGCCTTCCTCGGTCAGCTTGCGCATATCGGACAGACTGAACACCTGGAAGCCGCCGGAATCGGTGAGGATGGGCTTGTCCCAGCCGATGAACTCGTGCAGGCCGCCGAACTGCTCGACGATTTCCAGGCCCGGGCGCAGCCACAGGTGGAAAGTGTTGCCCAGAATGATCTGGGCGCCGATGTCGTTCAGCTCGACCGGGCTCATCGCCTTGACCGAGCCGTAAGTGCCCACCGGCTGGAACACCGGCGTCTCCACGGTGCCGTGGTTCAACTCCAGCGTGCCGCGCCGCGCGCCGCCGGAGGTTTTGTGTACGGTAAACTTCAGCATGATTCGGGGATTGCTCTGGTATGTTTGTTTAGCAAAATCAGCCGGCTAGTATACCGTAAGCCGCGCCGGCTGGGGTTTTGTCGCGGTTTTGCTTGTAACGGGGATGAAAAAAATGCTTGCCAAGAGGGATGGGCTTGTTTAGTATTCGCAACTCGACGACAGGCACGTAGCTCAGCTGGTTAGAGCACCACCTTGACATGGTGGGGGTCGTTGGTTCGAGTCCAATCGTGCCTACCAAAATTCAAACGCATGGAGCGTTACAAGTGTACAACTTGCGAACTACCACAACCCGAAATTCTCACGCTAGCTGAGCCTTGCGGGTTGTTCCATGCGAAAAAAGTGCGGCTCAGGCCGCACTTTTTTTTTATCCTTCGCTTTCTAAAAATTTCTCTCTCGCCTTGTTGGAGTTGACATGCCAGACATTCGCTTGCCGGACGGCTCGATCCGTTCGTTCGATAAACCGGTGACGGTTCATGAAGTGGCTGCGTCCATCGGCGCCGGGCTGGCGCGCGCGGCGCTGGCCGGTCGCGTCGACGGCGCCTTGGTGGACACTTCCCACACCATCGCTCGCGATGCCGATCTGGCCATCATCACCGACAAGGACGCGGACGGCCTGTCCATCATCCGCCACTCCACCGCCCACTTGCTGGCGTACGCGGTGAAGGAGCTGTTCCCGGAAGCCCAGGTCACCATCGGGCCGGAAATCGAAAACGGCTTCTACTACGATTTTGCCTATAAGCGCCCGTTCACGCCGGAAGACCTGGCCGCCATCGAAAAGAAAATGGCCGAGCTGGCGAAGAAAGACATCCCAGTGGAGCGTTACGAGCTGCCGCGCGACGAGGCCATCGCCTACTTCAAGAGCATAGGCGAGGCCTATAAGGCCGAGATCATCGAGTCCATCCCGCAGGGCGAAGTGCTGAGCCTGTACCGCGAAGGCGAATTCACCGACCTGTGCCGCGGCCCGCACGTGCCGTCCACCGGCAAGCTCAAGGTGTTCAAGCTAATGAAGGTGGCCGGCGCTTACTGGCGCGGCGACAGCAAGAATGAAATGCTGCAGCGCGTCTACGGCACCGCCTGGGCCAAGAAGGAAGACCTGGACGCCTATCTCTATATGCTGGAAGAGGCGGAAAAGCGCGATCATCGCAAGCTGGGCGTGCAACTGGATCTGTTCCACCTGCAGGACGAGGCGCCGGGCATGGTGTTTTGGCATCCCAAGGGCTGGCAGTTGTGGCAGAGCGTCGAGCAATACATGCGCGACAAGCTGAACCGCGAAGGCTATAAGGAAATCCGTACCCCGATGATGATGGACGCCCATCTGTGGGAGCGCTCCGGTCACGCCGCCAACTATCGCGAAAACATGTTCATCACCGAATCGGAAAAGCGCGACTACGCGGTCAAGCCGATGAACTGCCCGGGCCATGTGCAAGTGTTCAACAGCGGCCTGCGTTCTTATCGCGACCTGCCGCTGCGCTATGCCGAATTCGGTTCCTGCCATCGCAACGAACCGTCCGGCGCGCTGCACGGCATCATGCGCGTGCGCGGCTTCGTGCAGGACGACGGCCACATCTTCTGTACCGAAGACCAGATCAACCAGGAGGCCAAGGACTTCCACCGCCTGGTGATGGAAGTGTACGAGCGCTTCGGTTTCGACAAGGTGGCGATCAAGCTGGCGCTGCGCCCGGAAAAACGCATCGGTGAAGAATCGACCTGGGACAAGGCCGAGGAAGGCATGCGCGAAGCGCTGCGCGCCTGCGGCGTGGAGTGGGAAGAACTGCCGGGCGAGGGCGCGTTCTACGGTCCCAAGATCGAGTATCACATCAAGGACGCGCTGGGCCGCTCCTGGCAGTGCGGCACCCTGCAGCTGGACTTCATGCTGCCGGAGCGTCTGGACGCCGAATACGTGGCCGACGACAATAGCCGCAAACGGCCGGTGATGCTGCACCGCGCGGCGTTGGGTTCGCTGGAGCGCTTCCTTGGCATCCTGATCGAAAACCACGCCGGCGCCTTCCCCTTGTGGC
Organism: Chromobacterium sp. LK1; assembly: GCF_001043555.1. Lineage (NCBI taxonomy): Bacteria > Pseudomonadati > Pseudomonadota > Betaproteobacteria > Neisseriales > Chromobacteriaceae > Chromobacterium > Chromobacterium sp. LK1. The sequence continues at coordinate 205,459 of NZ_LDUI01000001.1, forward strand.
TGGCTCCGGTGCAGATGGTGGTGATGAATATCACCGAAGCGCAGGCCGAATACGCGGCCAATGTGGCCGCCAAGCTGCGCGAACAAGGCTTCCGCGTTGATCTCGACTTGAGAAACGAGAAGATCGGCTATAAAATTCGCGAGCACAGCCTGCAAAAGTTGCCGTATCAGATCATCGTCGGCGACAAGGAGAAGGCTGGCGAGTTGGTTGCTGTACGCTCCCGCGGGGAAGACCTGGGGCAGCTTACGCTGGATGCGCTGATTGCGCGCCTCAAGGCTGAGATGCCTGGGGCCTGATTCCGGCGACGGCAGGCATTGAGTTTAGATTAATAGGAGATTTGGCTATAGCTCAGGAACGCGAAGCACGGATCAACGGCGAGATTACCGCCCGTGAAATCCGTCTGGTAGGTAAGGAAGGTGAGCAGATTGGTGTTGTCAGTCTGCGTGAGGCGATGGCTCTTGCCGAAGAGGGCGATGTGGATCTGGTGGAGATTTCCCCGACCGCGCAACCTCCGGTGTGCAAGCTGATGGACTACGGCAAGTACAAGTACGAGCAGTCCAAGAAGCGTCACGAAGCCAAGCAGAAGCAGAAACAGGTTCAGATCAAGGAAATCAAGTTCCGTCCGGGTACCGACGACGGCGACTACAACGTCAAGTTGCGCAACTTGACCCGATTCCTGGCTGACGGCGACAAGGCCAAGGTCACCCTGCGCTTCCGCGGTCGTGAGATGGCCCACCAGAACATCGGTTTGGAGTTGCTTAAGCGTGTCGAAGCCGATTTGTCCGAAATTGCGGTTGTTGAGCAGTTTCCCAAGCTTGAAGGCCGCCAGATGGTAATGATGATTGCGCCGAAGAAGAAATAATCGGTATAATCATCACCTTGACACGGCAGGGTTCGCTCTGCCGTGTTGATTTTGTAGGTCGGCAACGATCTGCCCAAAAGCGTGACGCGATGGTTTTTGAAGCGTTTCCAGCCTGGCTGGCAACCACCTCGCGTCTAATCTAATCAAAATTCAGCAGGAGCAGTCCATGCCGAAAATGAAGACCAAGTCGAGCGCGAAAAAGCGTCTCAAAGTACTGGGTGGTGGTGGTTTCAAGCGTGCACACGCCTTCAAGCGTCACATCCTGACCAAGAAGACCACCAAGAGCAAGCGCCAATTGCGCGGCACCTCCATGGTGGACGCAACCAATGTGGCCTCTGTTCGCGCCATGATGCCCTACGCTTAAGGAGACCTGAAATATGCCACGCGTAAAACGCGGTGTAACCGCACGTGCTCGTCACAAGAAAATCCTCGCACTGGCGAAAGGCTATCGCGGCCGCCGGAAGAACGTCTATCGCATCGCCAAACAGGCGGTGATGAAAGCCGGTCAATACGCCTACCGTGACCGTCGTCAGAAAAAGCGTCAGTTCCGTCAACTGTGGATCGCTCGTATCAACGCAGCCGCTCGCGAGAACGGCCTGCCGTACAGCAAATTCATGAATGGTCTGAAAAAAGCCTCCATCGAAATCGACCGTAAGGTCCTGGCCGACCTGGCCGTGTTCGACAAGCCGGCTTTTGCCCAGATCGTCGAAAAGGCGAAAGCAAGCCTCGCTGCTTAATCGCCCGGACGGATCAAAAGGGAGGCAATCTTGCCTCCCTTTTTTTTGATGCGGCCCGGCCGCAGGCATGATTCACCATCAAGATGGTTGGCCAGACTCGTCCGAGCCCTGGGCGCGTGTGGCCAGCTTTCTTTCGCATACGGTGTGGAACACGATGAACAACGTTGACGCGATTCTCCAATCCGGCCAGGCCGCGCTAGCGGCGGTGACCGATCTCATTGAACTGGAGCAGGTCAAGGCCCGCTATCTGGGCAAGAGCGGCGAGTTGACCGAACTCCTGAAACAGCTGGGCAAGCTGCCCGCCGAAGAGCGCAAGGCCGCCGGCGCCACCATCAATGTGGCCAAGCAGGCGTTCGAAGCCGCGCACAAGCAGCGCTTCGAGCAATTGAACGCCGCCAAGCTGGCAGCGCAACTGGCCGCCGAGGCGCTGGACGTGACCCTGCCGGGCCGCGGCAGCGCGGGTGGCGGATTGCATCCGGTGGCGCTGACGCTGGAACGCATCGCCGGCCTGTTCCGCACCATGGGCTTCGAAGTGGCGGACGGTCCGGAGATCGAAACCGATTTCTACAATTTCCAGGCGCTGAACATCCCGGAAAACCACCCCGCGCGCGCGATGGCCGACACCTTCTACGTGGAAGGCGGCGATGTGCTGCGCACCCATACCAGCCCGATCCAGGCGCGCTTCATGATGGACAATCAGCCGCCTATCAAGATCGTGGCTCCGGGCCGGGTATATCGCGTCGATTCCGACGCCACCCATTCGCCGATGTTCCATCAGATGGAAGGCCTGTGGGTGGAAGAGGGCGTGTCCTTCGCCGATCTCAAGGCGGTGGTCACCGACTTCCTGCGCCGCTTCTTCGAGCGCGACGACCTGCAAGTGCGCTTCCGTCCGTCCTTCTTCCCGTTCACCGAACCGTCGGCGGAAATCGACGTGCTGGGAGAACGCGGCTGGCTGGAAGTGGGCGGCTGCGGCATGGTGCACCCCAATGTGTTGCGCAATGTCAACATCGACCCGGAGAAGTACACCGGCTTCGCCTTCGGCATCGGCCTCGATCGTTTCGCCATGCTGCGCTACGGCGTCAACGACCTGCGGCTGTTCTTCGAGAACGACCTCAACTTCCTGAGACAGTTCAACTGATCGCGTACGGAGCCGAATACTATGCAATTTTCCGAACAATGGCTGAGAAGCTGGGTTAATCCGTCGCTGAGCACCGACGAGCTGTCCTACCTGCTGACCATGGCGGGCCTGGAAGTGGAAGAAGTCAACGCCGCCGCGCCGGCCTTCAGCGGCGTGGTGGTGGCCGAAGTCAAGGAAGTGGCCAAGCACGAAAACGCCGACCGCCTGCGCGTGACCAAGGTGGACGTGGGCAGCGGCGAGCTGGTGCAGATCGTCTGCGGCGCGCCCAATGTCGCCGTCGGCCTGAAAGTGCCGTGCGCCTTGCCCGGCGCGGTGCTGCCCGGCGATTTCAAGATCAAGCCGACCAAGATGCGCGGCGTCGAGTCCAACGGCATGCTGTGTTCCGGCAAGGAACTGGGCGTGCCGGACGACGCCGACGGCCTGCTGCTGCTGCCGGCCGACGCGCCGGTAGGGCAGAGCATCCGCGACTACCTGGGTCTGGACGATCAGCTGTTCACGCTGAAGATCACTCCCAACCGCGCCGATTGCCTGTCCATCCGCGGCATCGCGCGCGAAGTGGCGGCCTTGACCGGCGCCGAGCTCGCGCCGGTGGCCATTCCCGCCGTCGCGCCGCAGATCGACGACGCGCTGGCGGTAGCGATAGCGGCCACGCCGGCCTGCGGCCGCTACCTCGGCCGCGTGGTCAAAGGCGTCAATGCAGCCGCCGCCACGCCGGAATGGATGCGCCGCCGCCTGGAGCGCGCCGGCCTGCGTTCGATTTCCGCCGTGGTCGACATCACCAATTACGTATTGTTGGAACAAGGTCAGCCCATGCACGCCTTCGACCTGGCCAAGCTGGACGGCGGCATCGCCGTGCGCATGGCCAAGGACGGCGAAGAGCTGCTGTGCCTGAACGAAAAAACCGTCAAGCTCAACGCCGGCCATATGGTGATCGCCGATCAGACCAAGGCGCTGGCGCTGGCCGGCATCATGGGCGGCGAACATAGCGGCGTGACCGTCGCCAGCCGCGATATCTTCCTGGAAAGCGCGTTCTTCGCGCCGGAAGCGATTGCCGGCAAGGCGCGCGAATTCGGCTTTGGTTCGGATTCCTCCTTCCGCTACGAGCGCGGCGTGGACTTCCAGCTACAGCGCGAAGCGATGGAGCGCGCAACCGGTCTGGTGCTGGAGATCTGCGGCGGTCAGCCCGGTCCTATCGTCGAGGAAACGGCGGAACTGCCGCGGCGCGGCGAAGTCAAGCTGCGTGTGTCGCGTTGCGCCAAGCTGCTGGGCGTGACGCTGAGCAGCGAACAGATCGGCGACATCCTGAGCCGTCTGGGTCTGACGCACAGCCTGGACGGCGATGTCTTCACCGTGGCGGCGCCGTCCTTCCGCTTCGATATCGCGATCGAGGAGGACTTGATCGAGGAAGTGGCACGAGTTTATGGTTACGACGCGATTCCGTCCGACGCGCCGCGTTCCGGCATGCGCATGTTGGCGCAGCGCGAAGAACTGCGTCCGCGCGATCAGATCCGTCATCTGCTGGCGGCCCGCGATTATCAGGAAATCGTCAGCTATGCTTTCGTGGACGAGGCCTGGGAACGCGATTTCGCCGCCAATGAGCAGCCGGTGCGCCTGATCAACCCGATCGCCTCGCAGATGAGCGTGATGCGCTCCACGCTGATCGGCGGCTTGGTCGACGTGCTGGTGGGCAATATCAACCGCAAGCAGCCGCGCGTGCGGGTATTCGAAGTGGCGCGCGTGTTCAAGAAATCCGCCGACTGGTTCGATCAGCCGGAAAAAGTGGCCGGCCTGGCCTGGGGGCCGCGCCTGCCGGAGCAATGGGGCGTCAAGGCCGAGCGCGTCGATTTCTTCGATGCCAAGGCCGATGTCGAGGCGCTGCTGCATCCGCAGCAGGCCAGCTTCCGCAAGGCCGAACATCCGGCCTTCCATCCGGGGCGTTGCGCCGAAGTGCTGGTGAACGGCCTGGTGGTGGGCGTGATCGGTGAACTGCATCCCAAGTGGGCGCAGCAATACGATCTGCCCAGCGCGCCGGTGTTGTTCGAGCTGGACCTGGCCGTGGTGGAGGCGCGGCAGCCCATCAAGGCGCAGCCGGTCAGCAAGTTCCAGGCGGTGCGCCGCGATCTGGCGCTGGTGGTGGACGAGGCGGTGGAAACCGCCCAGTTACTGGCCTGCTTCGCCAAGCACAGCGGCGCCATCGTCAGCGAAGTGGCCTTGTTCGACGTTTATCGCGGCAAAGGCGTGGCGGAAGGCAAGAAGAGTCTGGCCTTCCGCGTGCTGTTGCAGGACAATAGCCGCACTCTGACCGACGAAGACGTGGAGCCGGCGCTAAGCGCCTTGCTTGACGGCGCCGCCGCCGAGTTGGGCGCTCAGCTGCGCTGAGTTTGAGCATGGAGCCCGGCGCTTGCGGCGGGCTCTGCAATGATTAGAATATTGATGTGTGAGAGGGTGACATGACTTTGACCAAGGCTGAGTTGGCCGACATGCTGTTTGACCAAGTGGGTCTGAACAAGCGGGAAGCCAAGGACATGGTTGAATCGTTTTTTGAGGAAATCCGTCTGGCGCTGGAATCCGGCGATTCCGTCAAGCTGTCCGGTTTCGGCAATTTCCAATTGCGCGACAAGCCGCAGCGCCCGGGCCGCAATCCCAAGACCGGGGAAGAGATTCCCATCACCGCGCGCCGTGTGGTAACGTTCCATGCTAGTCAGAAACTCAAGGGAATGGTCGAGCAATTCCATGCCAACAAGCAAGGCTGATCTGCCGTCGATACCGTCCAAGCGTTATTTCACCATCAGCGAAGTCAGCGAGCTCACCGGCGTCAAGCCGCATGTGCTGCGCTATTGGGAGCAGGAATTCTCCCAGCTGCGCCAGGTGAAGCGCCGTGGCAACCGCCGCTACTACCAGCACCATGAGGTTTTATTGGTCAGGCGTATTCGCGGGCTGTTATATGACGATGGTTTTACCATCCACGGCGCACGCCAGCGCCTGGGCGCAGACGGTCAGGAAGTGCGTCCGGCAACGGCCCAGGAGGTTAGGACCGAGCTGGAGGCAATTTTGGAATGGCTTGATTCAGGGCTTGGCAAAAATTAAAAAGCAGTTTAGAATACGTTTCTCTCGAGTCGGGGCGTAGCGCAGCCTGGTAGCGCACCTGCATGGGGTGCAGGGGGTCGGAAGTTCGAATCTTCTCGCCCCGACCAAAGAATTCCAATAGAATCAAATATTTAAAGCTCTGCATTTGCAGGGCTTTTTTTATTTTCATCGGTCTTGCGGGACTTTTGCGGGGATTCCCCTTCAATCACCCCGCCTCCTTAAGTCCGTCCTCACTTTCTTTTGGCCCGTTCATTCGCTTGTCTATCCGCCGCCGCGAACCATTTTCCTTGTCGCTTGCCGTAATCTAGCCGCGTGCGCGTCGCGCGCGGCGTAAGTTCGACAGAGAGGATGCCATGCTGCATGTTGTTGCCGTGATCACCGCCCAGCCGGGCCAGCGCGCCGCGGTATTGCGCGAGTTGAATGCCATCGTGCCTGAGGTGCGCCTGGAGGAGGGCTGCATCGAATACGGCCCGGCCCTGGATCATGAGGATTCGCCGCGGCCTTTCGGCGCGGACAGCCTGGTGGTGCTTGAAAAGTGGGAAAGCAAGGCGGCGCTGGACCAACATCTAGCCGCGCCGCCGCTGCTCGCCTTCATCGCCGCGACCGAGGGCATGGTGGCCAGCCTGGCCGTGCATGTGCTGAATCCGGCCTAGCCGGCGCTCGGCGCCTCAATCGGCAAGTTCTGCAATTCGCTGTTGAAAAAGCTGCGCTCGCCGCGGCGCAAGGAGGGCAGTTGCGCCTGCAGACGAGCGAGCGCGTCGGCGGCCTCCGGGCCGGCGCCTTGTTCGTGCAGCAGGAACCAGGCGGCCTCCAGCAATAGATTGGCCTGCTGCAAGGGTGTGAAGGCGGTATTGCCGGCCGCCTGCTCCTCCAGCGCCAAGGTCGCCGCCGAGGACCAGCGGCTGAAGCCCTTGGCTGGCGATAGCGAGGCGTGCAAGGGGCGCAAGGCCAGCACCACTTCGGGCAGCGCCAGCGGCTGTTGGGCGCGGAAGCTTGCCAGGCTGCGCGAGCGCTGCGGCGAGCAGTTGCCGCGCGCGATGCGCAGCATGAAGATCAGATTCCAGGCCGAGCCGCTGCCATAGCCGAAGCGGTCGCAAATCCACTCCGACAATCCCAGCCAGCGCATTGCCTGCAGTTGCACCGCGTTTATCGCCTGCTCCCGTTCCGGGTCTATCAGCCGCTGTTGCCAGAACAGCCACATGCACCAGCCGATATTGGCGGCGACGTGTTGGGCGGCGTCGATGGAGTCCGCCTCGTAGGCCGCTTCCAGCGCGCCGTTCAACGCCCGCAGCGCGGCTGCGGCCTCGCCCTGACGGTAGGCCGGTTCGGCTTTGCCGGTAGCGGCATGCTTGTGCAGCAGTGCCAGCAGGTTCAGACATTCGAAACGCACGCGCGGGTTGTAACGGAACACCGGCTGCAATTCCGGCGCGGTCTGCAAATGCTCCAGCGCGGCGCGCGCGGCGCTGGTATCGCCCTGGGTATAGCGTTCCCAGGCCTTGACGATGCAGGCCATCGCGGCGAAGGTGGGCTGGGCGCTGTGAACGCTGCCGGCGTCCAGGATGCGGTCCAGCCGTTTCAGCGCGCTGCGGCTGCCTTCCAGTTGCGCGCTGCGGCGCCAGGCCAGGCTTTCCTTCATCAGGGCCAACGCCTGCTGGAAATCGTCGCCGGCGCAGAGCCGTGCCGCATGGAAGGACTCCGCCACCTGGCGGCTGGGGCGGCGGCCGAAGCCATCATGCTCATCGCGGATCGCCTGCGCCATCTGTTGCCAGAAACCCATGTCCCGCATCAGATGAGACCAGCCGCCGGGCTGATCGGCGCCGGTAGCCGACGGCCGGCGCAGGCCAAGGAAGTGTTCCAGCCAGTCGCGCTCCACCTCCGCGCCCTCGGCCAGCAGGCGCAGCCGTCGCGCGCCGTCGGCGCTCAGCCAGAACGGGCCGCGGCTGCGTCCGTTCCGCGCCAGCGTGGCGATGGGCTGCTCGCGCGCGGCGCCCCAGCCCACTTCCACGCCCCAGCGCGCGAAATCGGCGAAGGCGCGTGAAACCAGCATGCGGATATTGTCTTGGCCGGGGAAGCCGAGCCGCAGCGCCGCCGCCGGCAGCGTGCCGTCGCCATGGCGGTGAGCGTGCCAGAGCCGGGCCAGCAGCCACACGGACTGCGCGCGGGCCGGCTGGCCGTTCACGCGGCAGGGCGAAGACAGCTCGACGTCGATGTGGGTGGGCGCTTCGCTCATGAGGGCTGGCCTTACCACAGTGTGTCGATGGCGCCCGGATAGAGCGCGATCTCGCAGCGCTCGAAGCGGGCCGCCAGCCGCTTGGCCTCGGCGCTGAAAAAGCAGGCCATGACTGCTTTGTCGAACCGGCTGCTGGCAAGCGGCGCCTCCGGCGTGCCTCCCAGTAGCACCGCGCCGGGCAGTTCCTGCCAGCCGCAGGCCTGGTAGAAACGGCGCAAGGGCCGGTCGCAAGTGAAGATGCCCAGGTCGGCGCCATTGGCCTGCATGGTTTCGCGCGCGCTGGCGGCCAGCAGACGGCCCAGGCCGCGGCTGCGGTCCTCGGGCTGGGTCACCATGCAACTGATGCCGCTGGCGCGGAATTCCGCGTCGGCATGGCGCAGGGATTTGCTGAGGATGTCCAGCGCCGACAGCACCCGGCCGTTTTCCACCAGCAAAAGTGACAATGGCGATAGCGCCGGATCATGGATGGCTTGCAGGCCGGGCGCAGCGTCGCCGGGCCAGGCCAGCTGTTGCAGCGCCAGCACCTGGTCGCGCAGTTCGGCGGGCACTTCCGCTTCGGGGAAGATCAGAATCTCCATCGGCTGGCTCTCCTCGCAAGGGACGGGTATGGTCAACGCTATATGATAACAGCCGCCAACGCAGCGGGAGAGGGACAGACATGGCGGACATGATGACTGAGCCGCAAGCGGGCTGGGACGCAGAGAGCCGCGCGACGTGGGAGGTGGCGCGGCGTTATCACGAGTGTTGGCGCGCGCGCGACGCGGAGGCTGCGCTGGCCTTGTTTCATCCGGAAATCGAATACTGCGACTTCTATCGCAATCTGACGCTGGCTCACGCCGACTTGCCGGCCTACCTGGCCGAAAGCATGCCGCATGGCGGCAAGGAGAGCTTGCGCCACACCGACCGCATCCGCGTGGACGGCGACACCGCCTTCATTCAATACCGCTATGTGATCCGCCTGGCCTCCAGCGGCAAGCTGGTCGGCTTTCAAGGCGGCGAGGCGATCCAAGTGCGCGACGGGCTTATCATCGCCGTGCGCGAATACTGCACGCCGGTGCGTTTGAGCGGGGAACGGGCCGGCGATCGAATTGGCTTGAACCCGCAGCGGCTGGCGCGGCTATTGGCGGATTTGCAGGCTTATTTCGCCGAACAGCGGCCCTATCTGGATTGCGAGCTGAGCCTGGGCCAGGTGGCGCAGGCCACCGGCTACACCCGTAACCAGATTTCCCACGCGCTGAACCAGGCGCTGGGCCTGAGTTTCTACGCCTGGCTCAATCAGCAGCGCATCCGCCATTTGCTGGCGCAGCCGCGACAACCGTCCGGCCCGCTGCAAATGGCCTTCGCCGTCGGCTTCAAGTCCGCCTCCACTTTCTACAAGGCCTTTCGTCTGGAAACCGGCACCACGCCGCAGCGCCACTTCTCCGCCGATTCCTAGCGGTCCCGCGCGCATGACGCGGCGCGCGCGCCGGCTTAGTCTGTTTGGGTTCGTCCCCTGAGCGGGGCGTTGCCAAGGAGAGCGCATGAGCGCCTTGTCTCAAGCCTGTTTGTGGCTGGACGCCGCACCGCCGGCGGCGCCGGCCAGGCCGCCGCTGCGGCAGTCGTCCAGCTGCGACGTGGCCATCATCGGCGGCGGCTACACCGGCCTGTGGACCGCCTATTACCTGAAGCGCGCCGCGCCGGAACTGGACGTGGCGCTATTGGAGGCGCAGCGCTGCGGCGACGGCGCTTCCGGCCGCAACGGCGGCTGGCTGCTCGGCGGCCTGGCCCAGCAGGAGCGCCACTTGCTGAGCCTGCAAGGCGCGGCGCGCGAGCAGGCCAGGCGGAGCCTGTTCGGCATCGTCGACGAGGTGGCGGCGGTGCTGGCGCGAGAGCGCATCGACTGCGACTTCGCTCATGGCGGCGTGCTGTACGCGGCGGCGCGCTATCCGGAGCAGGCGGCGATGGGGCGCGACTGGTTGCGGCAATTGCGGCGGGCCGGCCATGACGAAGCCGATTTCCGCTGGCTGGACGCGGCGGAGATGGCGGCGCAACTGGGTGTCAGCGGCGTCGGCGGCGGGATTTATTCGCCGCATTGCGCGGTGATAGACCCGGCGAAGCTGGCGTGGGGTCTGGCGCGGGCGGTGGCGGCGCTGGGCGTGCGCATCCACGAGGATAGCCCGGTCCGGCGCTGGTCGGCGGGCAAGCTCTACCTGGCCGATTGCGAGCTGAGCGCGCGGGTGGTGGTGCCGGCGCTGGAAGGCGCCGCCAGCCAGTTCTCGGCGCTGAGCCGCTGCCTGCTGCCGGTGCAAAGTTTGTTGCTGGCCACCGAGCCGCTGTCGGCGGCTCAATGGGATGAGATCGGCCTGGCGCGGCGGCAAGCGTTTGGCGATCTCAGCCGCATGGTGACTTACGGCCAGCGCAGCGTCGATGGCCGGCTGGTGTTCGGCGCGCGCGGCGGTTATCGCCTGGGCGGACGGGTGCAGTGGGATTTCGACCCCGACGCCGAAGCGTTCCGCTGGCGTGAGCGCCTGTTGCGCCGGCTGTTCCCGGCGCTGGGCGCGACGGCGGTGCAATACCGCTGGGGCGGCACCCTGGGCGTGACGCGCGCGTTTACCCCCTATGTCCTGTACGACCGGCGCGCCGGCCTCGCCATGGCCGGCGGCTATGGCGGCGAAGGCGTGGGCGCGGCCAATCTGATGGGGCGCACGCTGGCGCAGTTGATCCTGGAGCGGCCGGACCCGTTGACCGCCATGCCCTGGGTATCGACCGAAGGCGGGCTGGAGCGGGTGCGGCGCTGGGCGCCGGAACCGATTCCCTGGCTGGGTTACCACCTGGTGCGCAGCGGCTATGCCCTGGAAGAGCGCTTGTGCGCCAGCGGCGGCGCGCCGGCCTGGAGCAAGCGAGGCGCGGCGCGGCTGGCGTCGGCGCTGGAAGCCCTGCTGGCCTAGCGGCTAACAAAAGTCAGTTTCACGGCTGAGCAAGGCGCGCCGATGCAACGCAGCATCAGGCGTTTTGTTAGCCGCTCTTAAAGGAGGGGACGCGATGTGGCGAGCCATGGTGATGGGCGCGTGTCTGGCGATATGGACGCTGGCCGCGCAGGCGGAGGAACAGAATGTGCTCAATGTTTATAACTGGAGCCATTACATAGGGCAGCGCACCTTGCAGCGCTTCGAGCGCGAAACCGGAATCAAGGTCCGCTACGATGTCTACGACAGCAATGAAATTCTGCAGGGCAAGTTGTTGACCGGCCGCAGCGGCTACGATGTGGTGGGGCCGTCGATGAGCTTTCTGGGCAATCAGCTGGCGGCTGGCGCTTTTCAGTCGCTGGACAAGTCCAAGTTGCCCAATTATCGCCAGCTGGATCCGGCGCTGCTGCGACAGCTGGCCGCCGCCGATCCCGGCAACCGCCACGCGGTGCCCTATCTATGGGGCACCTCCTCGGTGGCCATAGACGAAGACCGGGTGCGGCAGGCGCTGGGTGGTCAGCCGCTGCCGGCCGACGCGCTGGCGCTGCTGTTCGATCCCGCCTATGCGGCCAAGCTCAGCGGCTGCGGCATCGCCATGATGATCTCGCCCAGCCAGGTGGTGGTGCAGGCGCTGATCTATCTGGGCAAGGACCCGGCCTTGAACCGGCCGGAAGACTTGCCCGCCGTCGCCGGCCTGCTGCGCGCGGCGCGGCCGCATGTGCGGGTGTTCACTTCCGCGCCCATCAACGATTTGGTCAACGGCGAGGTCTGCGTAGCGATGATTTATTCCGGCGACGCCTACATCGCCGCGCGTCGCGCGAGCGAGGCCAAGAGCCGGCGCAAGATCCGCTACCTGCTGTCGTCCAAGGGGGCGGAGCTGTGGATGGACACCTTCGCCATCCCCAAGGACGCGCCGCATCCGGACAATGCGCATCGCTTCATCGATTTCATGATGAGGCCGGAAGTGATGGCGGAGATCAGCAACGAGCTGTTCTACCCCAATGCCGTGCCGGCGACGCGGCCGCTGCTGGAGCGCGCGCTGACGGCGGACCGCAACCTCTATCCGGACGCGGCGACGATGGCCAGGCTGCGCAGCCAGGGGCGGGTGCCGCCGGCGCTGCAACGTGAACGGGTGCGACTGTTCAATCAGTTCAAGAACAATAGTTATCGCTGAAGGCGTCCGGGCGCCGGGCCAGCAACTGGGAGGGTGTGCAGCCGAAGTCCTGGCGGAAGGCGGCGATGAAGGCGCTGGGGCTGTCGTAGCCGCAGCGCCAGGCCGCGACGCCGACCGGCTGTCCGGCGGACAGCAATTCCAGCGAGCTCAGCAGCCTTAGTCGCCGGCGCCAGGCCTGGAAACTGAGGCCGGTTTCCTGCGGGAACAGGCGGCTGAGATTGCGGCCGCTGAGGCCGGCCCATTGCGCCCAGGCGTCGCGCGAGCGCGCATCGTCTGGCGCTTGCGTCAGCGCGGCGGCGATGCGGCGCAGGCGCGGGTCGCTGGGCTGCGGCAGCGTCAGCCGCAGCGGCGGCGATTCCGCCACTTCCTCCAGCAAAATTTCCAGCAGCCTGTGCTCGCGGTCGCTTGGCGGCGCGGCGAAATCCAACGCGCGCCGCATGATGGCCGGCGCCAGCGCGTCGCAGGTCATGGCCAGCGCATCGGCCGGCAGCCGGGAGCAGGCCGCGGCGGAGAAGTGCAGGCTGAGGCCGTCGATAGGGCCGTGGCGCTGTGAGGCGTGGCGCAAGCCGGGCGGAATCCAGGCCAGGTGGCCCGGCGGCAGCCAGAGGCGGCCGTTGGCGGTGGCTATGCTCAACACGCCTTGGCGCAGCAGGCTGAGCTGGCCGCTGTCATGGCAGTGCCAGGCTTCGGGATCGGCATCGTCGTGGCGGATGCGGGCGGCGGAGAGCAACATGCTTTGGCCTATTTAAGATATTGATTGGCATTATAGCGATAACAAGTCATGGCGGGACGCGGCGATACTGGCGGCACGCGGCGGCTGTTCCGGCGGCCGCGTCCTATCCATTGATACAGGAGTGACTATGTCGAACACCGCAATCACCTTGGTACGCGAATTATTCGAATGCGCATTGCTGCGCCCGGAGCTGGACGAAGCCAGGCTGGCGCAATTGGTGCATCCCGAATACCGTCAGCAGGCGGATGGACGCAGCCTGGATTACGCCGATTTCGTCAAGCACCTGCGCCATCTGAAACAGGCGTGCGGCCGGGTCGTCCTTGAAATCCTGAGTTGGGCGGAGCAGGGCGAACGCGTGTTCACCCGCCATCTCGTCGCCGCCGACAAGTGGGATGGCGGCCAGGTGCGCATGCTGGTGATCGCCGAGTTCCGTGTGCGCGACGGCCGGGTGGTCGCCTGCGATGAACTGACGCATATGCTGGCCGGGACGGGGGAGGACAGGGATCTGGGCTCTCGCCACTGATGCGAGTTTGGCCGGCGTTCAAAGCCTGCTGCGCTTGGGCGGTTAGGGCGGGCAATAGTGGAGGTGCATGGGCGCGGGCAAAAAAAAATGGACCCGGCGGGTCCATTTCCAGATGCGCGATTGAATCAGGCTTCGGGCACGTTCAGCGAATTGATGCTGAAGCCGGCGTCGACATAGGTGATTTCGCCGGTGATGCCGGAAGACAGATTGGACAGCAGGAAGGCGGCGGTATTGCCCACTTCCTCGGTGGTGACGTTGCGGCGCAGACAGGACTGGCCGGCGGCCATGGCCAGCAGCTTGGAGAAGCCGGAAATGCCGGCGGCGGCCAGGGTCTTGATCGGGCCGGCGGAAATGCCGTTGACGCGGATGCCGTCCTTGCCGAGGCTGGCGGCCATGAAGCGCACCGAGGCTTCCAGGCTGGCCTTGGCCAGGCCCATCACATTGTAGTTCGGGATCGCGCGCACCGCGCCCAGGTAGGACAGGGTCAGCAGCGCGGCGTTGCGGCCTTGCATCATCGGGCGCGCGGCCTTGGCCAGCGCCGGGAAGCTGTAGGCGGAAACTTCATGAGCGGTCTGGAATGCTTCGCGGCTCAGCGCGTCCAGGAAATCGCCTTCCAGCGATTCGCGCGGGGCGAAGGCGATGGCGTGCACCAGGCCGTCCAGGCCGTCCCATTCCTTGCCCAGATCGGTAAACAGTTTGTTGATTTCTTCGTCGCTTTGCACATCGCAGCGGAAAACCAGCTTGGAACCGAAGTCGGCGGCCATTTCACGCACGCGGTCTTCCAGCTTGTCCACCACATAGGTGAACGCCAGTTCCGCGCCCTCGCGATGACAGGCCTGGGCAATGCCGTAGGCGATGGAGCGGTTGGAGATCATGCCGGTGATCAGAATCTTTTTGCCTTGCAGAAAGCCCATTTGGCGTCCTTCTCGGGATAAACAGCTGCGCATTATACCGAAGCCTTGGGTTTTCAGCAGCGGCATTGTCGGGCGCGGGCATGCTATATAAGGAAATGGCGAAGCGCGCGGCGGGCGCTCGGCGCCGGATTTCCGGTTGCCCCGGTCCTCCGTGCTTGTTACCATCACACATCAATTGAGCAGTTGCGCCAAATATATATAGCGAGGAAACCATGAGCGATCTTATTCACCACGTAAGCGATGACAGTTTCGATAACGATGTGCTGAAAGCCGACCTGCCGGTGCTGGTCGACTACTGGGCCGAGTGGTGTGGTCCGTGCAAGATGATCGCTCCCATCCTGGACGAAGTGGCCAAGGAATACGAAGGCCGTCTGAAAGTGGTCAAGCTGAACATCGACCAGAACGAGCTGACGCCGCCGAAATTCGGCATCCGCGGCATCCCGACGCTGATGATTTTCAAGGATGGCCAAGTGGCCGCCACCAAGGTGGGCGCGCTGGCCAAGAGCCAGTTGACCGCCTTCATTGACAGCCAACTGTAAAGCGTCTATTCTCCAGCAAAATCTCAAAACGGGTAGCGATTGACGCGTTGCCCGTTCCATTTTTTACGCCACCCTCCGAATTCAGCGTTCCGCTAAATCGTTACCGAGTCGACCTACGGCTGCTATGCACTTATCTGATCTAAAACATCTTCATGTTTCCGAGCTCGTTGAAATGGCCATTTCCAACGAGATCGACGGGGCCAACCGACTGCGCAAGCAGGACTTGATCTTCGCGTTGTTGAAAAACCAGGCCAAAAAAGGCGAAAGCATTTTTGGCGAAGGTACCCTGGAAGTGCTGCCGGATGGTTTCGGTTTCCTGCGCAGCCCGGACACCTCCTACCTGGCCGGCCCGGATGACATCTACGTCAGCCCGTCGCAGATTCGTCGCTTCAACCTGCATACCGGCGATTCGATCGAAGGCGAGATCCGCACCCCGAAGGATGGCGAACGCTATTTCGCGCTGGTCAAGGTGGACAAGGTCAACGGCGAGGCGCCGGAGAACTCCAAGCACAAGATTCTGTTCGAGAACCTGACGCCGCTGTTCCCCACCGAGCAGTTCAAGCTGGAACGCGAGATTCGCGCCGAGGAAAACATCACCGGCCGCATCATCGACCTGATCTCGCCGATCGGCAAGGGTCAGCGCGGCCTGCTGGTGGCACCGCCCAAGTCCGGCAAGACCGTGATGCTGCAGCACATCGCTCACGCCATCACCGCCAATCACCCGGAAGCGGTGCTGATCGTGCTGCTGATCGACGAACGCCCGGAAGAAGTGACCGAGATGCAACGCTCGGTCAAGGGCGAAGTGGTGTCCTCCACCTTCGACGAGCCGGCCACCCGCCACGTGCAAGTGGCCGAGATGGTGATCGAGAAGGCCAAGCGCCTGGTGGAACACAAGAAGGACGTGGTGATCCTGCTGGATTCCATCACCCGTCTGGCGCGCGCTTACAACACCGTGGTGCCGGCCTCCGGCAAGGTGCTGACCGGTGGCGTGGACGCCAACGCGCTGCAGCGCCCGAAGCGCTTCTTCGGCGCCGCGCGCAATGTGGAAGAGGGCGGCAGCCTGACCATCATCGCCACCGCGCTGATCGATACCGGCAGCCGCATGGACGATGTGATCTACGAGGAATTCAAGGGCACCGGCAATAGCGAAATCCATCTGGAACGCCGCATGGCCGAGAAGCGCATCTTCCCGGCGCTGAACATCAACCGTTCCGGCACCCGCCGCGAAGAGTTGCTGATTCCGCAGGACCAGCTGCAACGCATCTGGGTGCTGCGCAAGCTGCTCTACCCGATGGATGATCTGGAGGCGATGGAATTCCTGCAGGACAAGATCAAGGCCACCAAGTCGAACCAGCAATTCTTCGACTCGATGCGCCGCTGAGCGGAAATGCTCACAAGGATGCCAGGCTACCAGCCTGGCATTTTTTTTGTCCATCTCGCAGCAAGTGGGAGTTTTTTGTTAAAAGCCGTGGCGGCGGTGCCTGCGCGGCCGCGCTTTGGCCTAAGATGGAGCAATGGCGCCGCTGCTCATAATCATTGGACGGCGCGGACGGGCAGGGGACAACAATATGTGGTCGATGGAGGCGGGAGAGGCTGCCGACTGGATTAGCGGTCGGCTGTCCGGCTATGACTTTACCGGCAGGGTGGGCGATTTGAGTTACCGTCCGGCCGATGACGGGTTGCGGCCGGCGGCGGTGCTGGTGCCGCTGGTGTGGCGGCTGGAGGGGCCGACGGTATTGCTGACCCGGCGCGCGGAAAACCTGCCGGCGCATGGCGGCCAGGTCAGTTTTCCCGGCGGTAAGCTGGAGCGGGAGGATGGCTCGGCCGAGCGCGCCGCGCTGCGCGAAACCTGGGAGGAAACCGGGCTGGAGGCCGGCCGCGTCCGCCTGCTGGGGAGGCTGCCCGATTATGTGACGATCACCGGCTTCGTGGTCACGCCGGTGGTGGGCATGGTGCTGCCGCCGTTCGAACTGCATCCGGAGCCGGGGGAAGTGGCCGAGGTGTTCGAGGCGCCGCTGCCGCTGCTGATGGATACCGGCGCCTACCAGCGCCACAGCCATCGCGGTGACGATGGCCAATTGCGCGCCTATATGTCGCTGGATTGGCAGCGCCACCGAATCTGGGGTGCCACCGCGGCGATGTTGTGGCTGCTGGCCGACGCGCTGGGCGTGGCCGGGCAGGACGCGCCGCCGTTCAGATCATGTCCAGATCGTTGAACAGGATGTTGCGGCCGGCGACCTTGGCCTCGTAAAGCAGGCGGTCGGCGCGCGCCAGCATCAATTCCGGCGTGTCGTGCGGGCGCCAGTCGGTCAGCCCGCCGCTGAAGGTCACGCTCTGGTCCACCAGCGGGAAGCGGGTCTGGCTCAGCACCACCTGCACCCGTTCCATCACCTTCTGCGCATCGCGCAAGCGGGTGCAGGGGAAAATCACCAGGAATTCCTCGCCGCCTACCCGCGCGCAGATGTCGGTGTTGCGCGTGGTGTCGGTCAGCGCATTGGCCACCGCCACCAGCACATTGTCGCCGGCCTGGTGGCCGTGGCGGTCGTTGAATTGCTTGAAGTGGTCGATATCGAACACCGCGATGGTCATGGACTGGCCATAGCGTTCGCAGCGGCTGATCTCGTCTTTCAGCATCATGTCGGCGTAGCGCCGGTTGTACAAATGGGTCAGCGGATCGGTGGCGGCCATTTCGCTCAGCTGCTGATTGCTTTCCTGCAATTGCTGCTCCAACTGCTTGCGCGAGGAAATGTCGTAGAGCGCCACCAGGGTGGACGGCGGCGAGCGTTCGCCCAGCGGGCGCAGCGAGACAATCACCCAGAGCCGGCTCTGATCTTCCAGCTCCAGCTCGATCTCCTGGCTTTCTATCTCCCTGCCGGCTTCCAGCCACTGCTCCAGAGGCTGCAGCCGGAACGGCAGATTGAGGATGTCGGAATCCTCCTTGGTGTCGGGCGCGCGTGGCGGCAGTTGCAGCATTGCGCGCGCCAGCGCGTTGCCGCGCTGTATACGCCGGGTTCTGGGGTTGACCAGCAGCAGAGCCAGCGGCGCGGTGTCCAGGATCAGCTTGGCCTCTTCCTCGCTCTGGCGGATCAGGTCGGTACTGCGGCTCAGCAGCGCATGCTGACGCAGATTGGACAGGTAGTTGCGCAGCGCCAGCAGCGTTATGCCGGCGATGAACAGCCAACCCAGCAGCGCCAGCACGGCTTTTTCCTGCACGGTGCGGGTGAAGTCCTTGCGGGCGATGCCCACCGCGACCTGGAAGGGGTAGCGGCCGGTCTGGCTCTGACTGTAGAGCCGGGTGGCGCCGTCGACATTGGACGGGGCGCTGAATTGTGCCTGAGCGCCATCGCGGCTGAACAGCTTGCTGGGTTGCAGCGGGCGGAGCTGCTGCTCCAGCCCCTTGGGCGGCTTGGGCCAGCGCGCCACCATCAACTGGCGCTGGTCCAACACCAGAATTTCGCCGTGCTCGCCGACGGTGACGCGCGAAACCTCGTCCTGGAAGAAATTGCTGGCGATGACGCCGGTGGCCATGCCGATGACGTTGCCTTCGTCGTCGCGCAGCTTGCTGGCCAGCGCGATGCCGTGCTGCTCGGGATTGTGCTGGGCTGCGGTGTAGTTGTTTTCCGGGTTTTCATTGCGGTGCAGCCAGCGGCAGAACTCATTGTGCGGCTGGCGTACCTGATTGGCCTGGCGGCTGGTGAAGATGGCCTGGCAGGCGCTGTCTATGATTTCTATCTGGCTCAGATAGGGCGCCAGCTGCAGTTGCAGCTGCAGCTGCTGGAACAGCTTCTGCTGTTCGCTCTCGCTGCTTTTTCCGGTGTGCAGCAGCGTCTGTACTTGCGGTAGTTGGCCGCTGCTTTGCAGGATCAGGCCGGCTTCGCTGATGCCGGCGGCCAGGCGTTCCGCCAGCAGCTGGCTGAGGCCGCTGGCCTGCCGCAGCGCGTTCTCCTCCTCCTGGCGGTAGGTGTTGAGCAATTCCAGGCCCACCATGGCCAGCGTGCCGAACAAAAAGAGGATGGAACCCCAGATCGCGTAGCGGGCCGGGCGTTTGTTCCGTTTGCGGAGGTGGAAGTCCATGACGCTCGTGGTTGGGAGTTATGAACCCGTTATAGCGCTAGGCAAGCGGGGGCGACAGGGCGGCCCCGCCCGCGGTTCAGGTGAAGCGCATCGACAGATCGACGGCGCGGACGTCCTTGGTCAACTTGCCCACCGAAATGCGGTCGACGCCGGTTTCCGCGATCGCGCGCACGCTGTCGAAATCCACGCCGCCGGAGGCTTCCAATTGCGCGCGGCCGGCGCTGAGCGCCACCGCCGCCCGCATTTGCTCCAGCGACATATTATCCAGCAGCACCAGCTTGGCGCCGTGGCTCAGCGCTTCGTCCAGCTGCTGCAACGTCTCCACCTCGATCTGCAGGCTGACCTCGGCCGGGGCCAGCCGCTGCGCGGCCTGCAGCGCGGCGGCGATGCCGCCGGCGGCCATGATGTGGTTTTCCTTGATCAGGATGCCGTCGAACAAGCCTATGCGTTGATTGTCGCCGCCGCCCACCGTTACCGCGTATTTCTGCGCCAGCCGCAGGCCGGGCATGGTCTTGCGGGTGTCCAGGATGCGGGCGCGGCTGCCGGCCACGGCGTCGACATAGCGGCGGGTTTCGCTGGCGACGGCGGACAAGATCTGCAGGAAATTGAGCGCGGAGCGCTCCGCGGTCAGCAGCGCGCGCGCTGGGCCGGCAATACGGCACAACTCGTCGCCGGCGGCGAGCTCGGAGCCTTCCGCCGCCAGCCATTCCACCCGGCAGCGAGAATCCACCTGGCGGAAGCATTCGTCGAACCAGGCCTGGCCGCACAGCGTGGCCGCCTCGCGCGCGATGACGCGCGCCGCGCCGTCCTCGCGTTCTGGAATCAGCTGGGCGGTCCAGTCGCAGCGGCCGATGTCTTCGGCCAGCGCTGCGGCGACCTGCTGGGCGATCAAGTGGTGGGCGGGCAGAACGGGCATACGGTGCTCTCCAAGAAAACGCCATTGTACCGAATGCGGCATCTTGGTGGCATGCGCTCTGGTATCATTCTGAATGGATAATTTGGCGACAGGTAGGCCATGGATTTGCCCGCACAGTTTTTCCCCGCAATCGCGCTTGGCGCAAGCAATGTCGTGGCGGCCGCCGTTTTGGCGCTGGCGGCGCGGCGAGTCGCCTGGCGCAGCCTGCCGCCGGCTGCCGGCAATGCCTGGATGGGCGCTTGCGTGCTGGCGCTGGCCTTGTGGTTGTTGCGCGGCGGCCTGGCGCCGGGGCTGTCCTTTCATCTGCTGGGCGCCGGGCTGTTCACCCTGATGATGGGGCCGTGGCTGGCGCTGTTGGCGCTGAGCCTGCCCTTGCTGGCCTTGGCGCTGGGCGGGCAGGTCGACGCGGCGGCGCTGGGGATCAATTGGCTGACCATGGTGTTGCCGCCGGTGGCCCTGTCCGGCGCCGCGCTGCGCTTGAGCCAGCGCGCCCTGCCCAGCAATCTGTTCGTCTATGTCTTCGTCAACGGCTTTCTCGCCGGCGGCGCCGGCATGTTCGCCGCCGGCCTGAGCGGCCTGCTGGCGCTGGGTCTGGTCGGCGCCTATCCGTGGGACCAGTTGCTGGAGGAAACGCTGCCGTTCTATTTTTTGTTATCGTGGTCGGAGGCGTTCACCACCGGCTTGCTGGCGGCGGTGCTGGTGGTGTACCGGCCCGCCTGGATGTCGACGTTTGACGATGGCCGTTACCTTGGGCGCCGCCGCCGCGCGCCTTGATAGATGGACATTTGGAGGAGAGCGTTATGTCGTTTGCGTTATGGAGCATCTTGTTGGCGGCGCTGCTGCCGTTGATCTGGGCCGGAGTGGCCAAGGCCGGCTCGCGCGTGGATAACCACAAGCCGCGCGAAGCGATGGCCCAGGTCGGCGGCTACCGGCTGCGCGCCAACTGGGCGCAACAGAATGCCTGGGAGGCGTTTCCGACCTATGCCGCCGCGGTGCTGGTGGGCTGGGGCATGCATGTGCCGCCGGCCTTCCTGAATCTCGCCGCCGCGGTGTTCATCGCGGCGCGGATCGCGCACGGCTTGCTGTATCTGGCCGATCAGGCGAGCTTGCGCTCGCTGTCCTGGCTGATCGGTTTGCTGACGGTGGTGGCGATTTTCTGCAAGGCCGGCGGCTTGTTCTAGCTTTAGAGCCTGTTCAAAGGCTCGCGAGCTAGAGCGAGACAAGGCGAAAACAGCTGAGGAAGCGGAGTCTACAAGTAGTAAATGAGCATTCCGAAGCGGTACTCACCGTGCCACGTCTCACGAAGCGCAGCAGACTTTGAACAGGTTTGTTAGACGGTTTCCAGCCAGCCGTTGGCGCGCAGCGCGGCCTGCACCTGCTCCAGGCCCTTGGTGTGGAAGGCTTGCCAGCCGGCGCGGCGGGCGGCGTCCACGCATTCGATATTGTCATCGAAAAAGGCGATGCGTTCCGCCGCGACGTCCAGCTCGCGCTGCACGTATTGGTAGACCGCGGCATCGGGCTTGCGCAGGCCGATCAGATGGGAGGCGAACAAGCGCTCGAAGTGCTGCAGCAGGCCGAACTCGCGTTCGATCTTGTCCCAGTGCAGCGCATTATTGTTGCTGAGCACCGCCAGTCGGTGCCGTTTGGCCAGCTGGCCCAGCATTTCATCGGCGCCGGGGAAGGCGCCTTGCAGCCAGCTGTCCAGCTGCGCGGTCATCTCCGCCGCGTCCATATCCAGCCCCAGGCTGTCCGCCATCGCGGCGCTGAACGCTTCCGGCGTGCAGGCGCCGGTGTCCAGTTTGGCGATCCACGGAGTATTCATCCAGAACAGCCTGGCCTGCTCGCTGTCCAGCTTGCCATTGGACAGCTTCACCAAGGGGTTGATGCCGTCCCAGTCCACCAGTACCCCGCCCAGATCAAACACCAGTATGTCGACAGAAGAGTTCATTGTGCCTCGCTTGCTTGAACGCCGGCGCGCTTGCGCGCGACGGTTTATAGAATGATGGGCTCCGGCTCCAGTTCCACGCCAAAGCGCAGTTTGACCTCGGCGCGAACCTTGGCGGCCAGCGCGCGCATTTGTTCGCCGCTGGCGGAGCCGTAGTTGACCAGCACCAGCGCCTGGCGCGCGTGCACGCCGGCGTCGCCGTCGCGATGGCCCTTGAGCCCGCATTGATCGATCAGCCAGCCGGCGGCCAGCTTGGTCTTGCCGTCGGCGGCCGGGTAGTGCGGCAGCGCCGGATGGCGTTCCAGCAAGGCTTGCGCCTGTTCCGTCGGCACCACGGGGTTTTTGAAGAAGCTGCCGGCATTGCCCAGTTGGGCCGGATTGGGCAGCTTGCTGGAGCGGATGCGGACCACGGCGGCGCTGACGTCGAGCGGTGTGGGCGTGGTGACGCCGGCTGCGGCCAGTTCCTGTTGGATGTCGCCGTAGCCGGTGCGCAGGCGCGGCGCGTGCGACAGGCGGAAACGCACCGCGACGACCAGCAGCCGGCCGGCAGCCTGGTGCTTGAACACGCTGTCGCGGTAGCCGAAGCGGCACTCGGCGGCGGAAAGCGTCAGCGGCGCGCCGCCGTTCTCGAGATCGGCGCAGATCACCTGGTGGATGTGGTCCTTGACCTCGACGCCGTAGGCGCCGATGTTCTGGATCGGGCTGGCGCCGACGGTGCCGGGAATCAGGCTCAGATTCTCCAGGCCGTAGCAGCCCTGCTCTAGAGTGTGCTGCACGAAGGCATGCCAGTTTTCGCCGGCGGCGGCCTCGACGATCACTTCATCGCCGTTTTCTTCCAGCAAGCGGATGCCGCGGAGGGCCAATTTGACCACCAGTCCGGGGTAGTCGCGAGTGAACAGCAGATTGCTGCCGCCGCCCAGCCACAGCACCGGGCCGGCTTGATAGGCCGGGCTGGCCAGCAGCGCCGGCAGCTCGGCCAGCGTGTCCAGCTGGCAAAAAACGAGGGCGCGCACGTCCATGCCAAAGGTGTTCAGCGGTTTGAGCGGATAGTCGTGGCAGAAGGTCAGGCTCATGGCGCCGGTTCCGTTTGAAGTTGTCGATGCAGGCGGCGGCGGCTTTCGCCCGCCAGATAGCGGGTCAGGAACAGAGCGGCCACGCTCAGGCTGATCACCAGCGCGGTCCAGAAACCGAACACGCCCATGGGTTTTGGGGTCAGCCAGTCGGTGAGGCCCAGGGTGATGCCCAGGCCCAGGCCGACGCACCAGAACGACAGGATGTGAATGATCATCGGCACCGTGGTCAGCTTGTAGCCGCGCAGCGCGCCGGAGGCGATGGTTTGGGCCGCGTCGGTCAATTGGTAGACGGCGGCGAACAGCAGCAGGGTGGCGCCCATCGCGATCACGCGCGGGTCCGGCGTGTACATGCGCATGATGGGCTCGCGGAACAGTAGCACCACCAGCATCGCGCAGAAGGCCATGCTCAGGCCCAGCAACAGGCCGACGCCGGAGCTGAAGCGGGCGGCGCGATAGTCGCCGGCGCCGACATGGTGGCCGACGCGCACCGACATCGCGGTGGCCACGCTCTGCGGCAGCATATAGATGATGCTGGAAAAATTGAGCACCGATTGATGGGTGGCCACCACCACGGTGCCCAGCTCTGCGATCAGCAGCGCGATGAAGGAAAACAGGCTGACTTCGACGAAGAAGGACAGGCCGATAGGCACGCCCAGCTTCAGAAAGCCGCGGTACATGCGCCAGTCCGGGCCGCGCAGCCGCTCCAGCAGCCGGAACTGGCGGAAGTTGCGGTGCCAGCTGACATAGGCGAGCAAGGCCAGGCAATTGAACCAGAACACGATGCCGGTGGCCCAGCCGCAGCCGGCGCCGCCCAGCTTGGGCAGGCCGAACAGGCCGTGGATCAGGATGTAGTTGAGCGGTATGTTCAGCGCCAGCGCCAGCAGGCTGACCACCATGATGGCCTTGGGCCGGCCCAGGCTGGACGCGTAGGCGTGCAGCGCGCGGTGGGTCATCGCCGCCGGCATGCCCACGGCGGCACCGGTGATGAACAGCATCACCTTGTCGATGACTTCCGGCGGCAGGTGCAGCCACAGCCGCAGCGCCGGTTCCAGCGCCACCATCATCGCGGCGCCGAGGAGGCCGATCAGCAGGCCGAACCACAGGCCCTGACGCGCGGTGTCTTTGAACTTGTCGTGCTCGCCGGCGCCCAGCTGGTGAGCGAGGATGGGGTTGAGCGCGGTGACGATGCCCATCAGCGTGACGTAGAAGGTGATGAACACGCTGGCGCCCAGCGAGACGGCGGCCAGATCGTCGGTGCTGACGCGGCCGGCCATCACGGTGTCGACGAAGGCGGTGGCGACCTGGGCGATCTGGGCGATCATCATCGGCAGCGCCAGCCGGCTGATTTGACGGGCTTCCTGCAGCACGGCCCCGCGCGGGGCGCGATTGATTTCAAACAGCATGGGAGTAGGGCTGAAATGGCACGGAGAACTGGCCATTATACCGGCTGAGGGGCGAGCTTGTCTTTGCCGCGCCATGACAATGGGGCGGCATGGCGTGTGCCGGGAACGCAGGGCGCTCCCGGCGGCGCGGGAGCGCGCGAGACGGAATCAGAAACGCGCGGGCGGATCGCGGCGCAGATCGCAGCTGATCAACAATTCACCGCCAAAGCGGGCATTGATGTTCAGCGCGTCCAGCAGCGAAATGTCCTGCACGGTCAGATGCTCGCCGTTGCGGTCCAGTTCATAGCCCAGCTCATGGGCGAAATCCGCCAGCTGCTGCAGGGCGGGGGCATCGGTCGGCGTGAGCGGCGAGGCGCTCAGGCTGCCGCAAAGGGGGCGAGGTCTTCCCACGGCGTCGAAATTGGCAAAAGAGAAATCGGTATAGCTATCTTGCAGGCAGTCGTACATGGCGGTTCTCCAGTCGGGTCGCGGTTGGCGCGCCGGTTCTGGGGTATCCGCCGGCGACGCTTTAGCAGGATTTTTGGGCGCCCTGCAAGTTGTCATTAACTCGGCGCCTGCCGCGCTTGCCCCGGTGTCGGGGAAAACGCGGCGCATGCATCGATCCGCAGCGATTGGCCGCTTAACTGCCTGTGCCGGAAAAACAAAACCCGCCGGCGACTAAGAGCGCAAGCGGGTTTACCGGTTTTACGCTTTAGCTGGCATTTGTTAAGCGCCCGCAAGCTGTGTCAAATCGGCGCATGAACGTCAATCTATGCCTTTGCTTTTTGGCTGTCAACGATTTTGTGCGGCGTCGTAGCCGCGCCAATCGGCCAGCCAGCCGCGCCAGTGCGCGTGCGGCAACGCGGCGGCGGCGGCGCGCAGGCTTTGCTGCCAGTTCAGGTGGGCGGCCTGATCGAGCGCGCCGTCTATCCATTGCTGGCGCAGCCATAGCAGATGGCAGCTGGCGGCCTGGCGCGCATTGTGGTCGGAAAGCGCCTGGCTGTCGCCGGCGCGATACAGTTCCCAGCGACGTGGACCGTTGAGGTCGGCCTCGCCGGGCAGGCCGCACAGCCTGGCCAGTTCGCCCAGCGGCGTGGCCAGCTCGGCATGGCCGCCGCTCAGCGCGTCGCTCAGCGCGCAGTGCGAGGCGGCATCGGCCCCGTTGCGCAGTTGCTCCGCCAGCGGCAGGCCCAGCGCCAGCGCGCGATGGCGCAGCACCGGCAGTTCCAGCCGCGCGCCGTCCCAGCTGACCAGGCGCGCCCGGCTGTCGCGCAATAGCGTCAGCCAGTCGGCCAGCATCGCCGCCTCGTCCTTGGGATCGGCGGCGAGGCGCTGAATCACGCTCAGGCGTCCATCCTGTTGCAGCACGCCGGCGATGGCGACGACGCGGTGCAGATGGAAGGGCATGAAGTCGCTGCCGCTTTGGGCGCGGCAGCGCTGCAGCACGAAGTCGGCGACGTCGGCCTCGCCGATTTCGCCATCCAGCTGATAGAGCTGGCGGATGGCTTGCACGTCGGGAATGGTCTGAATCTGAAAGCTGAGAGTTGGGAGCACGGCGGGAGTCTTGTTGAAGTCAGCGAACCGGCAGCGATTGTATGCCGATCGCCGGAGGGGGGCAATTGGCGGCCATGGATGTTGCATTGCGGCGGGATATGGCGGCGAATTGTATTTTCTGCGGAGAATAGGGATATAATCGCCGGCTTGACTACCTTATAGTCTTGCGAATTCCAAGGTGCTGTCGCCACCCGTTTTGCGGCGGCGCCGGGATGTGTGTTTCAGTCGATCGAGGCGCCGCGCGCCGCAGAGCCTGCTCTGCCTGCCGGGGTTGCATGGAACGGCGGGACGGCCTCCCGGCCCCGATGCCGCGCCAAAACCGGTGACGACAGCGTCTGATTCCAAGTCGACTATCTTTTCATAATGATCCGCAAGTTTATCCGTAAAGTACTGGACCTGCCCGCCGGCATGGGCAAGCGCCGCACCAAGGCGCGCGTGATTCCTCTGCCGCAGCACGGCATCCGCCGCGATCAGCTCAGCTCCGCTGCGCTGAAAGTCACCACCCGGCTGCAGGAGGCCGGCTTCGCCGCCTATGTGGTGGGCGGCGCGGTGCGCGATTTGATGCTGGGGGTGTCGCCCAAGGACTTCGACGTCGCCACCAACGCCACGCCGGAAGAAGTGCACCGGGTGTTCCGCCGTTCCCGCATCATCGGCCGGCGCTTCCGCATCGTCCACGTGATGATGGGGCAGGAGACCATCGAGGTGACCACCTTCCGCGGCGGCTCGGTCGATGACACCAATGAAACCGGCCGCATCATGGCGGACAATAGCTTCGGCAGCCAGGAAGAGGACGCGCACCGTCGCGACTTCACCGTCAATGCGCTGTTCTACGATCCGTCCGACGAAACCGTCATCGACTACCATCACGGCGTCAAGGATTTGCGCGCCGGCAAGCTGGTGATGATAGGTCAGCCGGCCCGCCGTTATCAGGAAGACCCGGTACGCATGCTGCGCGCGGTGCGCCTGGCGGCCAAGCTGGGCTTCGAGATCGACGACGCCACCCGCAAGCCCATCCGCACCCACGCCCATCTGCTGAAGAAGGAGCCGCCGGCGCGCCTGTTCGACGAAATGCTCAAGCTGCTGATGTCGGGCCAGGCCTATGGCTGTCTGAAAAAGCTGCGTGAGGAAGGCATGGCGCGCGGCGTGTTCCCGCTGCTGGACGCGGTGATGGACGACAAGGGCGAGGACCTGTTCCTGAAGCTGGGCCTGGAGAGCACCGATCAGCGCATTCGCGCCGATAAGCCGGTATCGGTCGGTTTCCTGCTGGCCACCCTGTTGTGGAAGCAGGTGCACCAGCGCTGGCAGAAGCGCCTGAACGCCGGCGAGCGCCCGGTGTACGCGTTGTCGCAGGCGATTGCCGACGTCGAATCCGAACAGGACAACGATTTCGCCATTCCGCGCCGCTTCAGCGTGACCATGCGCGAAATCTGGATGCTGCAGTCGCGCTTCGACAGCCGCAGCGGCCAGCGCGCCTACCGTTTCCTGGAACAGCCGCGTTTCCGCGCCGCTTACGACTTCTTCGCGCTGCGCGGCGAAGCCGGCGAGGTGGACATGAAGCTGGTGTCCTGGTGGAATGACTTCCAGCGCGCCGACGAGGAAGAGCGCGAGCAACTGCTGGAAATCGCCAAGGCCAGCGGCGAGCCGGATCCGGCCAAGAAACGCCGCCGCCGCCGCCCGGCCAATCGCCGCAAGAGTGCCGGCGACGCGGGCGGAGAAGCCTAAGTGGCGCAAGCCTTCGTCGCGCTGGGCAGCAATCTGGAGCAGCCGGCGGCGCAGATCCGCGCCGCGCTGGACGCGATCGCCGCCTTGCCCGGCACCACGCTGACGCGGCCGTCTTCACTGTACCGCACCGCGCCGGTAGGCTATGCCGACCAGCCCGATTTCATCAATGCCGTCGCGGAAATAGACACCGAGCTGGCGCCGCGTGAACTGCTGCGTCATCTGCTGGCGATCGAGGCCGAATTCGGCCGGGTGCGCACCTTCCGCAACGCGCCGCGGGTGTTGGACCTGGACCTGCTGCATTACAGCGGCGTCGAGCTGAGCGACGCCGACCTGACCCTGCCGCATCCGCGCATGCATTTGCGCGGCTTCGTGATGATTCCGCTGGCGGAAATCGCCCCCGATCTGACGCTGCCGGGCCTGGGTCCGGCCAGCGAACTGGCTGGCCGCCTGGCCGACCAGGGCGTGGAGCGTCTCGAAAACAACTAGCTAAGAGGAAGCGAGAGATGAGTCAATTGCGTTATGTCGTGGTCGAAGGGCCGATCGGCGCGGGCAAGTCCTCTCTGGCGCGCCGGCTATCGGAATACTGGGGCGTGCGCCTGCTGGCGGAAGACCCGGCCGCCAATCCTTTCCTGCCGCGCTTCTATCGCAATCTGCCGGCCCACGGCCTCTCGACCCAGCTCTCCTTCATGCTGCAACGCGCCGACATGGCCAAGAGCATGCTGGACGGTGAACTATTGGCCAGCCCGCTGGTGTCGGACTTCCTGTTCGAGAAGGACGCGCTGTTCGCCAAGATCAATCTGGACGAGGCCGAGCAGGCGTTGTACAAACGCCTGGCCGCGCTGGCGATGCCGGAGCATCCGGTGCCGGACCTGGTGATCTATCTGCAAGCGTCGGAAGAGAATCTGCTGAGCCGGGTGGCCGCGCGCGCCGCGGAGTACGAGGTGAATTTCCCCGAGGGCTATCTGAAGCGCGTGCATCAGGCCTATAGCGAGTTTTTCCACCAGTACGAGGCCGCGCCGCTATTGATCGTCAATACCGATCACCTGAACCTGGTGGAAGGCGACGAGGACTTCGAACTGCTGATCCGCTGCATCAGCGAAGCGCGCGGCCAGCGCAACTATTTCAACAAGAGCGTCTGAGCCGCCGCGCGTGATGCGCCCTGTCGGCTGATAGACGACTGAACGAGGAAGAACGGGCATGAAAATTACCGTTAATACCCTGCAGAAAATGGCGCAGGAAGGTCAGAAGATCGCGATGCTGACCTGTTACGACGCCAGCTTCGCCGCGCTGCTGGAACAGGCCGGCGTGGAAATCCTGCTGGTGGGGGATTCGCTGGGCATGGTGGTGCAGGGCATAGACTCCACGCTGCCGGTGGCCGAGGAGGAGATGCTCTACCATGTGCGCTGCGTGGCGCGCGGCGCCAAGCAGGCGATGGTGCTGGGCGACATGACCTTTGGCGCTTACCAGCAAAGCCCGCAGCAGGCGTTCGCGCACGCGGCGCGCATCATCCAGGCCGGCGCGCACATGGTCAAGCTGGAGGGCGGCGCTTATATGGCGGAAACCACCCGCTTCCTGGTGGAGCGCGGCATCCCGGTATGCGCCCATATCGGCCTGACCCCGCAGTTCGTCAACAGCTTTGGCGGCTACCGGGTGCAGGGCAAGAGCGAAGAGGACGCGCGCCGCATCGTCAACGACGCCAAGGCCCATGCCGAGGCAGGCGCCAGCCTGGTGTTGATGGAGTGCGTGCCGGCGGAACTGGCGCGCGAGATCACCGCTGCCATCGCCGCGCCCACCATAGGCATAGGCGCCGGCGTCGATGTGTCCGGCCAGGTGCTGGTGCTGCATGACATGCTGGGTGTCTATCCGGGCAAGAAAGCCCGCTTCGTCAAGGACTTCATGGCCGAGAACGCCAGCATCCAGGGCGCGGTGCAGGCTTATGTGCAGGCGGTGAAGGACAAGTCCTTCCCGGCGGCGGAACATACTTTCTGATCGGCGAACCCAGGACATAGCGCAATGGAAATCATCCGTACCGTCGCAGCGATGCGCGCCTGGCGTCGCCAGGCGGGCAAGCTCGCCTTCGTGCCCACCATGGGCAATCTGCATGCCGGCCATCTGGCTCTGGTCAAGGCGGCGCGCGAGCACGCCGACAAAGTGGTGGTCAGCATCTTCGTCAACCGGCTGCAGTTTGGCCAGGGCGAAGATTTCGGCGCCTATCCGCGCACTTTCGACGCCGATTGCGACAAGCTGCGCGCCGCCGGCGTGGACGCCTTGTTCTTCCCCGAGGAGCAAGAGTTGTATCCGCGCGTGCGCCAGGACTTCAATGTGGAACCGCCGAATATCCAGAACGAGCTGTGCGGTGCGTTCCGGCCCGGCCATTTCCGCGGCGTCGCCACCGTGGTGACCAAGTTGTTCAATATCGTGCAGCCGGACCTGGCTTGTTTCGGCAAGAAGGACTTCCAGCAGCTGCACGTGATCCGCGCGATGGTCGACGACCTGAATTCGCCGATCGAGATCGTGCCGGTGGATACCGGCCGCGCCGACGATGGCCTGGCGCTGTCCTCGCGCAACGGCTATCTGAGCGCGGAAGAGCGCGCCGAAGCGCCGCGCTTGTACCGCAATCTGACGCGGCTGCAGCAGCGGCTGCAGGATGGCGACAATGATTACGCGACGCTGGAGCAGGGCGCGCGCGACGATCTGGCCCAGGCGGGCTGGACCGTGGATTACGTGGAAATCCGCCAGGCCGATACCCTGGCGGTGGCGCACGCCGGCGAAAAACGCCTGGTCGTGCTGGCGGCCGCGCGCCTGGGGCGCACTCGGCTGATCGACAACATCGAAGTGTTCCGCTGAACAGCGGATCAAGGACGCAATCATGCAGCGCAATATGCTTAAATCCAAGCTCCACCGGGTCACCACCACGCACAGCGAGTTGCACTATATCGGCTCCTGCGCGATCGACGAGAACCTGCTGGAAGCGGCCGACATTCTGGAATACGAAGAAGTGCAGATCTGGAACGTCACCAACGGCGAGCGTTTCGCCACCTACGCGATCAAGGCGGAACGCGGCTCCGGCACTATCTCGGTCAATGGCTCGGCGGCGCGCCGCGCCGCGCCGGGCGATCTGCTGATCATCGCTTCTTTCGCCCAGTACGAGGCGGCGGAACTGAAGGATCACCAACCCAAGCTGGTCTTCGTCGACGCCAATAACCAGATGACCGAGGTCAAGGGCGCCACGCCGACACAGGCGGGCTGATCCGTTCCGGTTTTGCTTGCAAGCAGCGGCCGCCCATGGGCGGCCGCTGTTTTTGTTGCGGCACAGCATCAGCTTGGCGGCGGCGGTCCGCTTATTTGCGGCTGGGGCTTGGCGTTGGCGGCGCTGCTGAATCATATTTAAAAAGCGGGGGTGTCTGGCTGGCGGCATGGAGTGCGCCGGCCGTGGTTTCCCGGCCGTCGTCAACCCAATAGCGAGGGAGGCATCATGAGCACGAGCCAGAATCTGACCGGAGGCTGCCTGTGCGGCGCGGTGCGCTACCGTTTGCGCGGCGAGCCCTACGATGTGGTGCACTGCCATTGCAAAAGCTGTCGCCGCGTCAGCGGCGCGGCCTTCGTTACCTGGTTCACCGTACGGGTGGCCGACCTGGACTGGCGCGGCGAGAAGCCGGTGCTGTATCACTCCTCTGCCGCGGTCAGCCGCGGTTTCTGTCCGCATTGCGGTTCTACCCTCAGCTATCGGCACGAGTCCGACCCGGAGGAAATCGACATCACCGCCTCGTCGCTGGATCATCCGGAGACGCTGGCGCCGGCCGGGCATATCTGGTGGGAACAGCATCTGATCTGGGGCAGCCCGGCCGCACAGCAGGAATTGCCCGTCTATCAACGTAGCGAGGCCTGAGCCTGCGCGTCACGGCGCCGGGTGCAGCGCGCCGGGCGCGACAACCACGCCGTCCTCGTCGGCGTACAGCCAGTGGCCGGGGCTGAAGCGTACTTGGCCGAACTCTATGCTCAGATTGCGTTGGCCTTCGCCGCGCTTCACCGATTTGCGCGGATGGGTGCCGAGCGCGCGTATGCCCAGCGCCAGCTTGTTCAACGCGGCGCTGTCGCGCACGCAGCCATTGATCACCACGCCGGCCCAGCCGTTGGCCACCGCCAGCACGCCCAGTTGATCGCCCAGCAGCGCGCAGCGCAGCGAGGCGCCGCCATCCACCACCAGGACCTTGCCGGCGCCGTTCTGGCTCAGCGCCTCGCGCACCAGGCTGTTGTCCTCGAACAGCTTCAGCGTTTCGATGCGGCCATAAAAGCGGGGCAGGGCACCGTAGCGCTGCAGTATCGGCGCCATCACTTGCAGCTGTTCATCGAACTGATCGCATATATCGGCGGTGTGAAAGTCCATGGCGGCTCCGGGTAATGGATGGCGAAAGCTTCATCCTAGCAGCGGATCGGGAACGCCGATACGCGCTGGCAATGAAAAAGCCGCCTGGCGGCGGCTTTGGGCAATGCTAAGAGCTTGAGTTACTCCAGGCGCAGCGGCACGAACAATACCGCCTCGTTGCGGCGCACCAGCAGCGCGATATGGCCTTTGGCGCTGGCCAGCGCCTTCTCGAAGCTGGCGATGGTGGAGACCTCGACCTGATTCAAGCCCAGAATCACGTCGCCGGCTTGCAGGCCGGAACGGGCGGCCGGGCCTTGCGCCTTTTGGATCAGCAGGCCGCCGCGCACGCCCAGATCGGAGCGCTGGCTCGGCGTCAGCTCGGACAGGGTCAGGCCCAGCTTGCCGAACTGGAAGCCCTGCGGCGAGCTTTCCTCCTGCTGCGGCTGTGAGCTGGGCGCCTCCTGCGCCAGTTCCGCCAGCGTGGCTTCCAGCTCCTTTTCCACGCCTTTGCGCCATACCGTCAGCTTGATCTTGGTGCCGGGCTGCAGCGAGCCGACCAGCAGCGGCAAGTCCTTGGAGCTTTCAATGGCCTTGCTGTCCAGCTTCAGTATGATGTCGCCGGTCTGCAGGCCGGCGCGAGCGGCCGGGCCCTTGGGATCGACGCGTACCACCAGCGCGCCGTTGGGGCGCGGCAGACCGAAGGATTG
Source organism: Chromobacterium sp. LK1 (assembly GCF_001043555.1). NCBI lineage: Bacteria > Pseudomonadati > Pseudomonadota > Betaproteobacteria > Neisseriales > Chromobacteriaceae > Chromobacterium > Chromobacterium sp. LK1. The sequence goes on from NZ_LDUI01000001.1 coordinate 238,080, forward strand.
CGCCAGCTCCTGCGTCACTTCCTGGATATTGATGCCTAGCTGGCCACGGCTGACCTTGCCCTTGGACTTCAGTTGCTCGACCACATTCATCGCCAGATCTATCGGAATGGCGAAGGAAATGCCCATGAAGCCGCCGGAACGGCTGTAAATCTGGGAATTGATGCCCACCACTTCGCCGCGCAGATTGAACAAGGGGCCGCCGGAATTGCCGGGGTTGATCGCCACGTCGGTCTGGATGAAGGGAACGAAGTTCTCGTCCGGCAGGCTGCGGCCCTTGGCCGAGACAATGCCGGCGGTGACGGTGTTTTCGAAGCCGAACGGCGCGCCGATGGCGGCCACCCATTCGCCCACTTTCAGGTCCGCCGGGCTGCCGATCTTGACGACAGGCAAGTCCGCCGCCGCCACTTTCAGCAGCGCCACGTCGGTGCGCTTGTCGACGCCGACCAGCTTGGCGCGCAGTTCGCGCTTGTCGGTCAGCATCACCTTGACCTGCTGGCTATCGGCCACCACATGGGCATTGGTCAGGATGTAGCCGTCGGCGCTGATGATGAAGCCGGAACCGAAGGACACGCTTTCTTCCGGCGGCTGTTCGCGCTGCTGCGGATGATTGGGAATGAAGCGGCGGAAGAAATCGTACAGCGGGTCGTCTTCCGGCACCGGAATCGGCAGATTGCTTTGCTGGGAAGCGCCGCTGTCTTCGCGGCTGGCCTGGATATTCACCACCGCCGGGCCGTCGCGGCTGACCAATTGGGTGAAGTCCGGCAGCAGCATGGCGACGCGGCCGTCCTGCTGCGCGGGAATGGCGACCGGCGCCGGTTGGGAACTGCCTTTGAAGAAGCGCTCGACCTTGTCGCAGCCGGACAGCAACGAGGCTGCGAGCAAGGCGCCAACCAGGGTGCGCAGATACGTTGTCACAGGCTATCCTTTTAGGTTGATGTCTATGCGGAAATAGGGACGGAACCAGAATTTTCCAGTGGCGGAATCAATTGTCTTTAATCATAACGGTTTTTGCCGGATATTCGCAGAGATCGGCTATCACGCAGCGCTCGCATTCCGGCTTTCTCGCCTTGCAGACATAGCGGCCCAGCAAGATAAGCCAGTGATGCGCATCGACTTTGAATTCGTCGGGGATGTATTTTACCAGCTTATCCTCGACTTCTCGCACGTCTTTGCCGGGTGCGATCCGGGTGCGGTTGGAAACCCGGAAAATATGGGTGTCCACCGCGATGGTGGGCTGGCCGAAGGCGGTGTTGAGCACCACGTTGGCGGTTTTGCGGCCCACCCCCGGCAGCGATTCCAGCGCTTCGCGGGTTTGTGGCACCTCGCCGCCGTATTTTTCCAGCAATAAATGACAGGTGGCAATCACGTTCCTGGCCTTGGTCTTGTACAGGCCTATGGTCTTGATGAAGTTGGCCAGCGCTTCCTCGCCCAGCGCCAGCATCGCCGCCGGGGTATTGGCCACCGGGTAGAGCCGGCGCGTGGCCTTGTTGACGCTGACATCGGTGGCCTGCGCCGACAGCAGCACCGAGATCAGCAGCTCAAACGGACTGCTGTACTCCAGCTCGGTGGTGGGGTGAGGGTTGGCGGCGCGCAGGCGGCTGAAGATTTCCTTGCGTTTGACGGCGTTCACGCTTTGTCCTTGTCTGCTTGTTCGCGGGCGGCGCGCATCGCGGCGGCGCGCTCCATCGCCTTGCGGATCAGTTCGTTCTTGTCGACCGCGGCGGCGGGTGCCGCCGGCACCGCAGCGGGTACCGCGGCTGGCGCCGTGGCGGGCGCGTTGGGCGCGGCGGAGGCGACCGCGGCGCGCTCGGCCAGGCGCTTGGCCTTGTCGGCCTGGTCGCGCTCCTTGCGCGCCAGGCGCCGCTGATAGCGGATGCGCGCCTGGGCGGCGCGGGCCATGACCTGCTCGCGCTCGCCGTCGGCCGGGTCCGCCACCGGAACCAGGTCGATGCAATCCACCGGACAGGGCGCCAGGCACAGTTCGCAGCCGGTGCATTCGGCGGCGATGACGGTATGCATCTGCTTGGCCGCGCCGACGATGGCGTCCACCGGACAGGCCTGGATGCACAGGGTACAGCCTATGCAGCTGTCTTCGCGTATCACGGCCAGCGCGCGCGGCTTGGGCTGCGGGCCGTCGGCGGCGAAGGGAATGACGTCGCGGCCCAGCAGCTCCGCCAGCGCCCGGATGCCGGCGTCGCCGCCCGGCGGGCAGCGATTGATCGGATCGCGTCCGTCCGCCAGCGCCTCCGCATACGGACGGCAACCGCTATGGCTGCACTGTCCGCACTGGGTCTGGGGCAGGAGGGCGTCTATCCTTTCGACGAGAGTGATCACGGGCATGCTGTCGGATTCCGCTTCAAAAACCGCTAATTATCGACGCTAGGGCGCCAGGCTTCAACTCCTGGCGCGGCCGCTCCTTGCCGTAACGACGGTTTACCCGTCCAGCTTGGGCTCGGTTTTCGCCGCTCCTGGGCGCGGCAAGCCGCTTTTGTAAAAAAATAAACAGGATGGCTTGGAGGTGTGCACAGTTGCGCTATGGTGAAAATACTCACTTTCCCGGAGCGCCCGCCATGAAAATCGCTCACAAAGCCGGCCTGATTTCCGCGCTGGTGCTGGCCTTGACCCTATCCACCCTGTCCTGGCTGCAATACCTGAGCGTTGCGAACAGCATACGCGCCGGCAAAGAGCAGGAAGTGACCCAGGCCAGCCAGGTGCTGGCCGAGCAGATCGCCAATTGGCTGAACGGCAAGCTGGCGCAGATCCAACTGATGGCGGAAACCATAGACGCCGGCTTCAGCGGCGAGCGCATCCAGGAAGTGTTTCAGCGGCCGATGCTGAAGAATGAGTTCAAGCTGGTGTTCGGCGGCCTGGATAGCGACGGCAAGAAAATCTCCAATGACCCATCGTGGAACCCGCCGCCTACCTGGGATGCCCGCAAGCGGCCATGGTATCCGGTGGCCAAGGCGGCCTCCGGCGTCGGCCTGACCGATCCCTATCCCGACGCGGCGTCCGGGGAGATTCTGATCTCGGTGGTGGCCAAGCTGACCGACAAGGGCGCGTTCAAGGGCGCTTTCGGCGGCGATCTCAGCCTGAAATCGGTTTCGGACGCGTTGAACACCGCCACCTTCAATGGCGCGGGTTACGCCTTCCTGCTGTCCGCCGACGGCAAGATCATCAGCCATCCGGATGCCAAGCTGAATGGCAAGAGCGTCGCGGAACTGTTTGGCGGCAACGCGCCAGCCCTGGACGGCAAAGTACAGGAAGTGGAGGTCAACGGCCAGCGCCTGATGGTGGCCTTCCATCCGCTGTCGCACCTGCAGCCGGCCAAGTGGCTGGTGGGCGTGGTGCTGGACGAGGACAAGGTGATGGCCGAGGCGAGGCAGATAGGCTGGCGCGGCTTCTGGGGCGCGGTGATCGGCGTGGTGTTGAGCATGGTCATTCTCAGCACCCTGATGCAGCAGATCCTGCGCCGTCCCTTGCAGCAGCTCAAGCATTCGCTGGCCGAACTCAACAGCGGCAACGGCGACCTGACGCGGCGCATAGACGAAAGCTCCCGCGACGAATTCGGCGAAGTGGCCAAGGAGTTGAACCGTTTCATCGCTTATCTGCAGCGCTTGATCGGCGATATCCGCCAGATTTCCACGCGCGTCCACGATGGCGCGGAGCAGAGCGCCGCGGAAGCGCAGCAGAGCAGCGGCGAGGCCAGCCGTCTGCAAAGGGAGCTGGAGCAATTGGTGGCCTCCATTGGCCAGATGGCGGAGGCGTCCGGCGAGATGACATCGAATGCCGGCGCGGTGGCCGAGGCCGCGCGGCAGGCGCATGAGGAGACCGGTAGCAGGATGGTGCTGGTGACTCAATCCAGCCAGGCGATACGGCGCTTGGCCGACACCCTGGAGCAGACTTCCCTGTCCATGAACGAGCTGGCCGAGTTCAGCAAGAACATTGAATCCATCGTCAGGGTGATCACTGGCGTGGCCGAGCAGACCAATCTGCTGGCGCTGAACGCCGCGATCGAGGCGGCGCGGGCGGGGGAAATGGGGCGCGGCTTCGCGGTGGTGGCGGACGAAGTCCGCAAGCTGGCTTCGCAAACCCAGGAGGCGACTCAGGAAATCCGCAGCATGATAGAGCAGCTGCAGCGCGGTGTGGGCGAGGCCAGGGGCAAGATGGACGAAAGCCGCGATTGCGCCAGCAGCACGGTGAAGGACGCGGAGCAGATCAGCGAGATGCTGACGCGCATCCAGGATGTGATTTCCGACATCAACGCCAAGAACAGCGATATCGCCGACGCGGTGAACCGCCAAAGCCGGATGACGCGGGAAATCAACGACAGCGCCGGCAGCATCCAGCACATCGGCCAGCGCGTCAACGACGCGGCGCAGACACAGCTGCGGCATTGCAACGATACCGCCGCCGACGTGGCCGAGCAGGACAAGATGATCGCGCGTTTCCGGCTGGAGTAGCGCGCTGTTGCCGGCAAGGCCAGAGCGGCGCGCGAGGCATGAAAAAGCCGGAGCCGCATGGCGGCTCCGGCGCGGAGAATCCGGCGAGTCCAGCGTTTACAGCGGCTGTTGCAGCTGTTGCAGGATTTGCGGGTTTTCCAGCGTGGACACGTCCTGGGTGATTTCCTCGCCCTTGGCGATGGAGCGCAGCAGGCGGCGCATGATCTTGCCGGAACGGGTCTTGGGCAGGTTCTCGCCAAAGCGGATGTCGTCCGGCTGGGCGATCTTGCCGATTTCGTGCGCCACCCAGTTCTTCAGCTCGGCCGCCACTTTCTTGGCTTCCTCGCCCTGCGGGCGCGCGCCCTTGAGCACCACGAAGGCCACCACCGCCTCGCCCTTGACCTCATGCGGCTTGCCGACCACGGCGGCTTCCGCCACCAGCGGGTTGGCCACCAGCGCGGACTCTATCTCCATGGTGCCCAGACGATGGCCGGACACGTTGAGCACGTCGTCGATACGGCCCATGATCCAGAAATAACCGTTCTCGTCGCGGTTGGCGGAATCGCCTGCCAGGTAGTACTGACCGTTGAACTCTTCCGGGAAATAGGTTTTCTTGAAGCGTTCCGGATCGTTCCAGATGGTGCGCACCAGGCTGGGGAAGGGCTTCTTGATCACCAGGAAGCCGCCGCGGCCCGGGTCAACCTGGGCGCCGGACTCATCGACGATATCGGCCATGATGCCCGGCAGCGGCAGCGTGCACGAACCGGGCTTGGTGGCCACCGCGCCCGGCAGCGGCGAAATCTGGATGGAGCCGGTTTCGGTCTGCCACCAGGTGTCGACAATCGGGCAGCGGCCGCCGCCCACGGTTTCGTGGTACCAGATCCAGGCTTCGGGATTGATCGGCTCGCCGACGGTGCCGAGCAGGCGCAGGCTGGACAGATCGTGCTGCTTGGGCAGGTCCGCGCCCAGCTTGATCAGCGAGCGGATGGCGGTGGGCGCGGTATAGAAGATGCTGACCTTGTGTTGCTCAATCATGCGCCAGAAACGCGAGGCGTCCGGATAGGTGGGCACGCCTTCGAAGATGACCTGGGTGGCGCCGTTGGCCAGCGGGCCGTAGCAAATATAGCTGTGGCCGGTGATCCAGCCCACGTCGGCGGTGCACCAGAACACGTCGTTGGGCTTGTAGTCGAATACCCAGCGGAAGCTGTTGGCGGCGCCCAGCAGATAGCCGGCGCTGCTGTGCTGGATGCCCTTGGGCTTGCCGGTGGAACCGGAGGTGTAGAGGATGAACAGCGGGTCTTCCGCATTCATCCATTCCGGTTCGCACTGTTCCGGCTGGCCGTCGGTCAATTGATGCCACCAGATGTCGCGACCCTCGCTCCAGGCCACCTGGTTCTGGGTGCGCTGATAGGCGATCACGTGTTTGACGCTGTCGCAGCCGTCCATCGCCAGCGCTTCATCCACCGTGGCCTTCAGCGGCACGCTCTTGCCGCCGCGCAGGCCTTCGTTGGCGGTGATCACCAGTTTGGCGCCGGCATCCTGAACGCGGTCGCGCACCGCGCCGGCGGAAAAGCCGCCGAACACCACGGAGTGGATGGCGCCGATGCGGGCGCAAGCCTGCATCGCGACGATGGCCTCGATCACCATCGGCATGTAAATCACCACGCGGTCGCCCTTGGCCACGCCCAGGCTCTTCAGGCCGTTGGCGAACTGGCAGACGCGGCGGTGCAACTCGGCGTAGGTGACGCGGGTGACCGCGCCGTCGTCGGCTTCGAAAATCAGCGCGATGCGGTTGGCGTTGACCGCCAGGTGGCGGTCCAGGCAGTTGTAGGACACATTGAGCACGCCGTCGTCGAACCACTTGAAGAACGGCGCCTGGCTATCGTCCAGCACGCGGGTGAACGGTTTTTTCCAGGAGATCTGATCGCGCGCCAGATCGCCCCAGAACGACAGGTAATCGGCGTCCGCCTGCTCGCACAGCGTGTGGTACGCCTCGATGCCGGAGATCGCCGCCTTTTGGCGGAAATCGTCGGAAGGCGGAAAGCTGCGGGTTTCCTTGAGGACGGATTCTAGCGTGGACATAAACTTCTCCTGGATTAGCTTTGTTGTGATGCGGCCGCTCTCGATGCTGCCGGAGCGGCGTGGTGGTTTATAGGCCGGGCCGACATCCTCGGTCCGGCCTTATGTCATTGTCAATGCTTGGAGGCCCCGGATGCGCCGATGCCGGTCATCGAGCGCACGAACTGGGCTTCGAACTTGGCTTTCTCCTCGCCGGCCTGGCGCGAGTTGTCCAGCACCGAGAACAGCCAGGTGGAAACGAAGGCCAGGGTCATCGAGAAGATGGCCGGGTTCTTGTACGGGAACAGCGCGTGCTCGTGCTTGAGCACTTCCACCCATACCGTCGGCCCCAGCACGATCAGCACCACCGCCGACAACAGGCCGATGAAGCCGCCGATCACCGCGCCGCGCGTGGTCAGCCCCTTCCAGAACATGGACAGGAACAGCACCGGGAAGTTGGCCGAGGCGGCGATGGAGAAGGCCAGGCCCACCATGAAGGCGATGTTCTGCTTCTCGAACACCAGGCCCAGCACGATGGCGACCACGCCCAGCACCACGGTGGTGATCTTGGACACGCGGATCTCGTCGGCCTCGTTGGCCTTGCCTTTCTTGATCACGCTGGCGTAGAGGTCGTGCGACACCGCCGACGCGCCGGACAGCGCCAGGCCGGCCACCACCGCGAGGATGGTGGCGAAGGCCACCGCGGAGATGAAGCCCAGGAACATATCGCCGCCGACGGCTTCGGCCAGATGCACCGCCGCCATATTGTTGCCGCCGATCAACTGGGTGACGGACTTGCCGTTCTTGACCACGGTTTCCATCATTCCCGGCTGGTTCAGCACCAGCATGATGGCGCCGAAGCCGATGATGAAGGTGAGGATGTAGAAGTAGCCGATGAAGCCGGTGGCGAAGAACACCGATTTACGGGCTTCCTTGGCGTCGGACACGGTGAAGAAGCGCATCAGGATGTGCGGCAGGCCGGCGGTGCCGAACATCAGCGCCAGGCCCAGCGAGATTGAATCTATGGGGTCGGCCTTGCCCGGCGCCATGATGGCGATGCCCTTGCTATGCGCGGCCACCGCTTTTTCAAACATCATTTCCGGGCTGAAGCCCACGGTGGCCAGCACCATGATGGCCATGAAAGTGGCGCCGGACAGCAGCAGCACCGCCTTGATGATCTGCACCCAGGTGGTGGCCAGCATGCCGCCGAACAGCACATAGCACACCATCAGCACGCCCACCATCAGCACCGCGGAAGAGTAGCTCATGCCGAACAAGAGCTGGATCAGCTTGCCGGCGCCCACCATTTGCGCAATCAAATAGATGGCGACCACCACCAGGGTGGAGGTGGCGGCGAAGCTGCGCACCGGCGTCTGCTGCAGCCGGTAGGAGGCGACATCGGCGAAGGTGTACTTGCCCAGGTTGCGCAGGCGTTCCGCCACCAGGAACAGGATCACCGGCCAGCCGACCAGGAAGCCCATCGAGTAGATCAGGCCGTCATAGCCTTTTTCGAACACCATCGCGGAAATGCCGAGGAAGGACGCGGCCGACATATAGTCGCCGGCGATGGCCAGGCCGTTCTGGAATCCGGTAATGCCGCCGCCTGCGGCGTAGAAATCACTGGCGGACTTGGTGCGGCGCGCCGCCCAGTAAGTGACGCCCAGCGTGAACGCCACGAACAGCAGGAACATGATGATGGCGTGCCAGTTGGTGGGTTGCTGCTTGACATCGCCCTCGATGGCCCCGGCCGCCATGGCCAAGGAGGGCAAGCCGGCGCCGGCGGCGCAGGCCAGCTTGATGAGGCGTTGCTTCATTGCTTGGACTCCTCGACGATTTGCTGATTGAGCAGATCAAATTCGGTATTGGCGCGACGGACGTAGATGCCGGTGAGCACGAAGGCCGAAAGGATGATCAGCACGCCGATGGGAATGCCCACGGTCATGGTGGCGCCGGCGCTGATCGGGTGGCCCAGCGTGGCCGGCGAAAACGCCAGCACCAGGATGAAGCCGTAGTAGATGACCAGCATGGCTATGGTGAGCTGCCAACCCAGGCTGGTTTTCTTGTGAACCAGTTCCTGAAACTTGGGGTTGGACTGTACCTTCTTGAGCACGTCCTCGTTCATTGCATCCTCCTTTGTGGTCGCGACTTGGGATGTCGCTGTTGAAAACATAAGGGAGGTGGGCGCGGCGAATCTAATCGCTTTTTCTGATGCGCAAAATTCGTGTCACCAATGATGCAATGCAAAAATCAATAAAAATCAATTTGTTATTGTGAATTTTCTGCCTCTTATTCCAGAGTTAATATTCTATTTTTGAACAGTTTCAGGGTGTTGAACCAGGCCTTGCCTTGCCGTCATCCATGGCGGCTTCCGATAATGGAGTGGCAGAAAGCGCTTGTTATTTGGCCGGCCCTGCGCAGAAAATGGCCAACACAAATAAATATCGGGGCTAGCCTTGCCCCGGCCGCCGCTCTCCATCTTGTTGGCCCCTTCGCACTCATTCATCCCCCATCCGCGCCCAGGCGCCGGGATCTGCTTGCGGGGGTCGGAGCGGCATGCCGGCGGGTTCGTCACCGCGCATCCACGTCAGGGGAGAACATGGAAATCTATCAGTTGCGCACCTTTGTCACCGTTGCCCAGCAAGGGCATCTGACTCAGGCCGCCGAGCTGCTGCATTTGTCGCAGCCGGCGGTGACCGCGCAGATCAAGGCCTTGGAAGAAGAAGTGGGCATGCAGCTGTTCGAACGCAGCGCCGGCGGGGTGTCCTTGACCCGCTCCGGCCAGGAACTGCTGCCGCAAGCCCATTCCATTCTGAGCGCGGCGCGCGACATCATCAATCATGCGCGGCAGTTGAAAGGGCAGTTGTCCGGCAAGGCGCGGATAGGCGTCACCCTGACGCCGGACACCTTGAAAATCGGGCCCTGGGTGGCCGGCCTGGTGGAACGCTATCCCTTGCTGGACATACAGCTGCGCCACGGCGTCACCGTGGATGTGCTGAACCTGGTGCGCAAGAAGGAGCTGGATGCCGGCTTCTATCTGGGCAAGAACCCCTATGTCAACGTCGCCACCATCAAATTGACGGAACTGCCGTTCCGCATTGTGATGCCGGTGGGCTGGGAGCTGCGCCTGCAGGGCGGCGCGCCGAAGGAACTGGGCAAATTGCCTTGGGTGGGCATCTCGCAGTTCTCCAGCCTTTCCAAGATTACCGCCGAGTTGTGGCGAGAACTCAACATTTCGCCTAAGAAGGTAGCGGAGTGCGATCATCTTGACGCAATCCTTGAGCTGGTGGCCTCCGGGGTGGGGGTGGCGCTGGCGCGGGAAGAGGACGCGCTGGCCTGGCAGGACGCCGGCAGGTTGACAGTGTTGCCGGATGTGCGCAAATTGGCTGAGTTGCAATTCGTCTACCCGGCGGACCGGGTGGGCGATCTGGTGCTGGAAACCCTGCTGCGGGAGTTGCTGCAGGTGTGGCGCCTGCCGTCAGCCTAAGAACTTGTTGGGGGCGGCACTTGGACGTCGTCGCGGGGGCAAGGCCGCGCAGCCGGTTTTTACAACATCTGTTTGTGGGTGGCGAGGTGTGGCAATGACCCAGAGTTGGTTGATTGGCGCGATGGAGAATTATCGCGATGCGGTAGAGCGCGGGCAGCGGCGTTTGCTGGAAGCCCAGCACGACGCCTGTGTCACTTGGTGGTCGGCGTTCTCTCCGGCCTATCCGCTGTCGCAGCGCGATATGGAACGCCGAGTGGACGACAGCCTGCTGGTGGGGGCCAACCTGGTCCAGGCGCAGGCCGACACCCAGCGCGACTGGATGCTGCTGACCGAGCGCTGGCTGGTGGAAGTGAACCGCGATCTGCAGGCCAGGCTGGAAGCGGCCAGCGACGACGCGCCTTCGCTGCGGCCCTTGCAGCATGCCTGGCAGATCGGCAGTATGTCCGGCTCCGCCTTGTCCAAGGTGTCCCGCCAGGTGGGGCATTTCGCCGCCACCAGCCTGTCGTCCACGCCTTTGCGCGCCGCCTGTGACGCGCGGCGGGAGTGGAAGCGACAAAATCCATGTAGCTCACCGGCCTAAGCGCCAGCTGTTCGCGGCTCCACGACCGGCCCGCTTCAAATCCGCAGCAGCGCGTCGCTGTCCTCGGCGTCCATGCTGTGCGGCTCGCCCACCAGCAGCGGGTCCGCCGCGTGCGCGACGCGCGCGTCCTTGCCTGGATAATCCAGCCGCGACAGGAAGTAGCGGATGCAGTTAAGGCGCGCGCGCTTCTTGTCGTCCGACTTCACCACCGTCCACGGCGCGTCTCCGGTATGAGTGTGGAAGAACATCGCCTCCTTGGCCGCGGTGTAGTCGTTCCACTTGTCCAATGACTGAATGTCTATGGGCGACAGCTTCCAGTGCTTGAGCGGATCGTCGCGGCGCGAGATGAAGCGGCGCAGCTGTTCTTCGCGGCTGACCGAGAACCAGAACTTGAACAGGCGGATGCCGCTGTTGACCAGCATGCGTTCCAGCTGCGGCGTCTGGCGCATGAATTCCAAGTATTCGTGCGGATGGCAGAAGCCCATCACCCGTTCCACGCCGGCGCGGTTGTACCAGGAGCGGTCGAAGAACACGATCTCGCCGGCGGTGGGCAGGTGCTCGATATAGCGTTGGAAATACCACTGGCCGCGTTCGCGGTCCGACGGTTTTTCCAGCGCCACCACGCGCGCGCCGCGCGGGTTCAGATGTTCCATATAGCGCTTGATGGTGCCACCCTTGCCGGCGGCGTCGCGGCCTTCGAACAGGATCACGATCTTCTGGCCGCTCTCCTTGACCCAGTTCTGCACCTTCAGCAACTCGATCTGCAACGCCTGCTTTTGCTGCTCGTATTCCGGGCGGCGCAGCCGGCTGCGGTAAGGATAGCTGGCCGGCAGCTCCGCGCTGGTGCTGTCCTCTGCGCTGCCCTGCGGCGCGGCGGCCACTTGCAGCGCCACCGGCTGCTGGCTGACGGTTTCTATCGCCTGCACCGATTCCTGGCGCGCGCGCTCCACATTATTGCGGCGATGAGTCGCGGCGCGGCGCGGCGGCGGTTTGACGGCCGGAGGCTGGACATCGGCGCCGGCTTCCGCGGGCAGGGGGGCTTGGGGCGGGGTTTTGTCTTGTGTCATGCAAGCTCCTTTGCGAGGGGTAAAACCATGCTACTCCCATGGAAAACCGGTGTCGATGCGCAAGGCTTGGCGCCGCCGGGGCGCAACTGGCGCCCGAAATCGGCGTTTTGTCGCAAGGCAGAGCTTTTCATTCCGATTTCATGCATATTCATGCCATTGTGTTTTCGCGATGGAGGCCAGCATGTGGGCGGTGGAAATGAGCGGGGTGTCGAAAAGCTATCGTATGGAGCAGGTGCAGGTGCCGGCGTTGGCCGAGGTCAGCCTCAAGATCGCCACGGCGCGCTTTACCGTGTTGTCCGGCCAGTCCGGCAGCGGCAAGACCACGCTGCTGAATCTGATCGGCGGCATAGACCGCGCCGATGCCGGCGAGATCGCGGTGGCGGGCCAGGACCTGGGGCGCTTGAGCGATGACGCGCTCAGCGATTTCCGCGCGCGCCATATCGGCTTCATCTTTCAGAACTTCAACCTGATGCCGGTGCTGTCGGCGTTCGAAAACGTGGAATACCCGCTGCAGCTGCAAGGCCTGCCGGCGCGGCAGCGGCGCGGTCGTGCGCTGGAAATGCTGGCGGCGGTGGGATTGGCCGACAAGGCGGCGCACCGGCCCGGCCAGCTGTCTGGCGGCCAGCGCCAGCGGGTGGCGATTGCGCGCGCGCTGGTGCACGAACCGGCCTTGGTGCTGGCCGACGAACCCACCGCCAATCTGGACAGCCACACCGGCGCGTCCATCCTGGCCTTGCTGCGGCAGTTGCAGCGCGAGCGCCAGGTGGCGGTGGTGTTTTCCTCGCATGATCCACAGGTGATCGCGGCGGCGGACGACCGCTATCTGGTCCGTGATGGCCGGGTCGGCGCGCTGAACCTAGAGGAGGCGCTGGCATGAACACCTTGAAGCTGGCCTGGCGCAATCTGTTGCGCAACCGTCGCCGCACGCTGGCCACCCTGTTCACCATGATCATCGGCCTGGTGGCGGTGCTGCTGTTCGGCGGCTACAACCGCACCGTGCAATACGGGCTGCAAACCGGCATGGTGCGCGCCGGCGGCCATCTGCAAGTCCAGCATCGCGATTACTTCCTGTACGGCAGCGGCAATCCGGCCGCTTACGGCATCCGCGACTACCGCGCGGTGATGCGGCAGATCGAGAACGACCCGATGCTGCGGCCGATGCTGACCGTGGTCACGCCCACGCTGAGCCTGGGCGGCATCGCCGGCCATTACTCGGCCGGCGCCTCGCGCACGGTGATCGCGCGCGGCAGCGAGGTGGACGCGCAAAACCGGCTGCGGCGCTGGGACGACTACGGTTTCAACGACAAGCGCAAGCCGGTGGCGCTGACCGGCACCGCGCCTAACGCGGCGGTGATAGGCACCGGGGTGGCGCGGGTGCTGCAATTGTGCGCGGCGTTCCGGCTCAAGGACTGCGCGCCGCCGCCGGCGGCGACCGGCGGCCAGGATCTGCCGGCCGATCTGGCCGCCTTGGCCGCGGAGGCGCCGCCGGCCAGCGGCCGTGACGACAGGATAGAACTGCTGGCCGCCACCGCCGCCGGCGCGCCCAATGTGGCGCGGCTGCAAGTGGCCAAGGTGGAGAGCCAGGGCATCAAGGAATTGGACGATATGTATGTCGGCCTGCACCTGCGCCAGGCGCAGCAACTGGTCTACGGCCAGGGCGAGCCGATGGTGACCGCCATCGTGCTGCAGCTGCGGCATACCGCGCAGATACCGGCCGCCAGCGAACGGCTGCGGCAATTGTTCGCCACCACGCTGCGCAGCCAGCCGCTGGCGGTGCATGACTTCGCCACGCTGCAGCCGCAATACGGCCAGATCACCGGCATGTTCGGCACCATTTTCGGCTTCCTGGCGGTGCTGATCGCCTGCGTCGCGCTGTTCACCATAGGCAATACCATGAATATGGTGGTGTTGGAACGCACGGTGGAAATCGGCACCCTGCGGGCGATGGGGCTGCGCCGCCGCGGCATCCAGCGCCTATTCCTGTGCGAGGGCTGGCTGCTGGGCCTGGGCGGCGGCGCGCTGGGCATCGCGCTGGCATTGCTGCTGGCCTGGCTGATCAATCACGCCGGCCTGACCTGGCTGCCGCCGGGACAGGTCGATCCCAGCCCCATCCTGGTGCGGGTCTGGGGCGAGTGGCGGATGATGGCGGTGACCGCCGGCGGCTTGATGGCGATGGCGCTGCTGTCGTCGTGGTGGCCGGCGCGGCGAGCGGCGGCGGCCAATATCGTGGAGGCCCTGCGTCATGCTTGAGGCCGACGGAAAGCAAGGGAGAAGGACGATGAGGGGATGGGCATGGGCTTGCCTGGGGGCGGTTTGGCTGTCGGCATCGGCGCTGGCGGCGCCCGATGCGCAAACCATCCTGGCCAATAGCGACGCGGTGCGCAATCCGGAGCGCTCCTTTGGGCTGGTGGTATCACTGGTCAGCTACAAGGACGGTAAACAGAACGAGGCCAGCTCGCTGGCGGTGTATTCGCGCGCCGATCAGAAAAGCGGCCAGTTCCGCAGCCTGCTGCGCTTCATCAGCCCCAGCCGCGACGCCGGCAAGCTGATGCTCAAGAGCGGCAACGATCTGTGGTTCTTTGACCCATCCAGCAAGGCCAGCGTGCCGATTTCGCCGCAGCAGCGGCTGCTGGGACAGGCCGCCAATGGCGACGTGGTCACCGTCAACCTGGCGCTGGATTACCAGGCGACGCTGGCCGGCGAGGAAGACATCCTGGATGGCGACCGCCAGCCGCGGCGCAGTTACAAACTGCGGCTCACCGCGCGCAACGCCGGCGTCACCTACCACGCGATCGACCTGTGGGTGGACCGCGACGGCTACCGCAGCCGCAAGGCGCAGTTCTACGCCGAGAGCGGCAGCCTGCTGAAGACCGCGTATTACCGCGCTTACCAGCCGGTGCTGGGACGCGAGCGGCCCACCGAGACCGTGATCATAGACGGCCTCAACCCGCGCTGGATCACGGTGTTGCGCAATAGCCAGTTCGCCTGGCGCGAGGTGCCGGAAGCCTGGCTGCAGCGCGACTACCTGCCGCGCTTCCGGGCGGAGTGAGCGATGCGTCGCTTGTTGATCGCGCTGGCGCTGTGCGGCGCCGCCGCTCACGGCGCGGACCTGCCGCCGGACGAGGAAGCGCTGAAGCTGGCCGATGCGACCCGGATGGAGGAAGAAAAGCCGCGCGATCTGAAACTGCTGCTGGAAGCCGCCGCGCTGTCGCCGCAGGGCGGCGCCGACAGCCAGCGCCTGTCCTTCGATCTGCGCTGGGATGGCCGGCTGAGCCCGGTCTGGCGCGGCACGCTGGCCAACCGGCTGGATTGGCGCTTCGCCAGCGCGCCGCAGCGGAACCACGGCGTCAACACCCTGAAGGAAGCGTATCTGAGCCGCGAGTTCGGCGCCGACATGATGTTGGACTTCGGTCGCGTCAATACCCGCTACGGCGTGGCCACCGGCTACAATCCCACCGATTTTCTCGGTGCCGGCACCGTGCGCTCGGTGGTGTCGGCGGACCCGGACAGCCTGCGCCAAAACCGCCTGGGCAACGCGATGCTGCGCTGGCAGAAGCTATGGGACCGCGGCTCGCTGACCGCGATCTGGTCGCCCAAGCTGGGCAATGGGCCGGACCCGGACGGCGCCAGCCTGGACTGGGGCGCCAGCAACCCCAGGCAGCGGCTATTGCTGGTCGGCAGCTATCGTTTCGCTGAAAACCTCAACCCGCAATGGCTGCTGCTGCAAGAGCAGGGCCGCTCGCCGCAACTGGGCTTCAATCTGTCGAGGGTGCTCAGCGATGCCACCGTCGCCTACCTGGAATGGGCCGGCGGCCGGCAACAGTCCGCCTGGCGGCAAAGCCTGGGGCTGGCGGATCAGGGCTGGCGCAACCGGCTGGCCGCCGGCCTGACCTGGACCGGCGCCAACAAGCTGAGCCTGACGCTGGAAGGGCAGCATGACGGCGCGGCACCGGATCGCGACGACTGGCGCGCGCTGCGCGCGAACCCACCGGCTTACGGCGTGTATCGCGGCGCGGCCGGCGGGGGCGGCTTGTTGACCCGGCGCGCCGCGCTGCTGCGCGCGCATTGGCAGGACGCGCTGGTGGATGATCTGGACCTGACCGCGATGCGCAGCTTCGACCTGGTGGACCATAGCGGCATGAACTGGGCCGAAGCGCGCTATCATCTGGGGCCGGTGGACCTGGCCTTGCAATGGCAGCGTTTCGACGGCGCGCCGGACAGTCATTACGGCGCCAGCCCGGCACGCCAGGTCTGGCAGCTGGTGTTCAATTACTTTTACTGAGGCGACAGCAGGATGGGCGAGCGGAGAGCGGGATTGTCGGCATGGCATTGGCTGGGCTACAGCACGGCGTGCAATGCGGCGATCGGCCTGTTTTTCTACTGGCTGGGCGGCAAGGGCAGCCTGGCCGACAATCTGCTGATTTCGATGTGCATAGGCTATGGCTGTTGGTTGGGCTGCACCTTGCTGAGCCTGCGCGACGGCCGGCGTCACCTGGCGTGGTATCTGCTGGTGGCGGCGCTGAGCGTGCCGCTGGGTTTCAAGCTGGCGGCCTGGTTCGGCGCCGTCGACGTGCTGGCGCCGCAGGCGCCGCTGACCGGCAATGTCTGGCGCGTGCTGGGGCCGGCCCTGCAGTCGCGATCTTTGCCATGTTGCTGTCCACCAGCCATTTCCGTTCCCGCGAACTGGCGATGGAACTGGAAACCACGCGCCGGCGCGAGGCAGAAAGCCGCCAAGCGGAAACCGCGGCCCAATTGGCGCTGCTGCAGGCGCAGATAGAGCCGCATTTCCTGTTCAACACCCTGGCCAATGTGCAAAGCCTGATTGCGCTGGACCCGCCGCGCGCGGAACGGATGCTGGGGTATTTGAACACCTATCTGCGCGCCAGCCTGGCGCGCACCCGCTATGGCGCCGGCACCCTGGCGCAGGAGCTGGAACTGGTGGGCGCCTTGCTCGACATCGCCGGCATGCGCATGGGCGCGCGCTTGCAGGTGGCGGTGACCGCGGCGCCGGAATTGATGGACTGGCCGCTGCCGCCCTTGCTGCTGCAGCCGCTGGTGGAAAACGCCTTGCGCCACGGCATCGAGCCCAGCATTGACGGCGGACGGCTGGAAGTGGCGGCGGAGCGCGACGGCGAGCGGTTGCGGCTGCGGGTCAGCGATACCGGCGTGGGGCTGGACCCGGCGGCGTCCGGCGGCGTGGGCCTGGCCAATGTGCGCGGCCGCCTGGCCTCCTTGTATGGTGGCGCGGCGCGCTTGGCGCTGCGCGACAATCCGCCGCACGGCGTGGTGGCCGAGCTGCTGCTGCCGGCCGCGAACGGAGCCGGCTGATGCCCCGCGCGGTGATCGCCGACGACGAGCCGCTGCTGGCGGAAGACCTGCGGCGGCGGCTGGCCGCGCTGTGGCCGGAGCTGGACGTGGCGGCGGTGCTGGGCGACGGCGTGGCGGCGCTGGCCGCGATCAACCGGCTGCGGCCGGATTTCGCCTTTCTCGACATCCGCATGCCTGGTCTCAGCGGCGTGCAGGTGGCGCAGGGCGTGGCCGGCACGCGGGTGGTCTTCGTCACCGCTTACGACGCGTTCGCGCTGCAGGCCTTTGACGCCGCCGCCGCAGATTACCTGCTCAAGCCGCTGGACGAGGCGCGTCTGCTCAAGTGCATCGCGCGGCTGCAACAGACCCATGGCGCGCCGCCGCCGGCTCCGCCCGCGCTCGCGACGCCGCGGCTGCACTGGATCACCGCCGGCCTCGGCGACAGCAAGCGGCTGATCGCCGCCGGCGAGGTGGTGTATTTCAAGGCCAGGGACAAATACACCGAGGTGGTGACCGTGGAGGAAAGCCATCTGATCCGCATGTCGCTGCGCGAGCTGGCGGCGCGGCTGGACCCGGACGGCTTCGCCCAGATCCACCGCGGTCTGATCGTCAATCTCGCCCAAGTGCTGTCGATAGAGCAGGACCTGCTCGGCCGCTGCAGCCTGCGGCTTAAATCGCGGCCGGAAACGCTGCCCTTGAGCCGCGGCTACGCGCAGCGCTTCAAGGCGATGTGAGGGAGTGATCGGTTTGTCCGGGCTGGGCGCGTGGTCTATCGTGAGAGCAGAAAACCTGTTCTAAAGTCTGCCGCGCGTCATGAGACCTTGCACGGCGAGTTCCGCTGCGAAATGCCCATGTGCCGAATGCGCATGCCGCTTTCCCGGCCGTTTTCGCCGCTTGTCGGATCGTGGATGGCGTTCGACAACACCGCGGCAGCTCCCGAGACGAGGCCGATAATTGATTGATCCCAAACCAGGCAGACGGCGCCTCCGGGCTCTCTTCGCCACCCCGTACCGCCGCATCGGGCTGAGCGTCCTGATACCCCTGTTGGCGCTGTCGCTGCAATGGCCGTTATGGGACTGGATGCGGCCCTATGCCTGGTTCCTGTTCTATCCGGCGGTATTCCTGTCCGCGGCGTTGGGCGGACTGGAGGGCGGCTTGATCGCCACCGCGCTGTCGGTGTTCATCGTCTGGTATTTATTCATCCCGCCGCAATGGAGCTTTGTCATTACCAAGCCGGCGGACGCGGTGTCCATTGCCATGTTCTCCCTGTGCGGCGTCATGCTGAGCCTGTTCAGCCAGCGTCTGATCAGTCGCCGCTCCCGCGTGGCCGAAGACGAACTGACGCGCCAGCAAGCCTTGCTGCGCGCCATCATCGACAACTCCACCGCCATCATCTTCGTCAAGGACGACGCAGGGCATTATCTGCTGACCAATCAACGTTACCCAGAATTGTTCCATCTCGATGCCGACGCCATGCGCGGCCTGCGCGACGAAGACCTGTTCCCGGCGGAGGTGGCGGCCAATCTGCGCCGCGCCGATCAGGAAGTGATACGCAGCGGCCAGGCGCGCGAATACGAGGAAACCGTGCCGCTGAGCGATGGGACGCATACCTATCTGGTGCTCAAATTCCCCTTGCTCGATACCCATGGCCAGGTTTACGCGGTATGCGGCATCGCTTCCGACATCAGCGCGCGCAAGCAGGCGGAAGCGGAGCAGGGTCAGCGCGAAGAACTGCTGCGGGAAATGAGCGCGATTGCCCAAGTGGGCGGCTGGTGGTTCGATCCGGCCAGCGGCAACGGCGGCTGGACCTCGGAAGTGGCGCGCATTCACGACCTGCCGGTCGACGCGCCCGTCAATACCCGGCTGGGGCTGGGTTTTTTCCATGGTGAAGACCGGAGGCGCATCGAAACGGCGGTGCGCCGGGTGGTGACCGACGCGGAACCCTATGACCTGGAACTGCAACTGATCAGCGCCAGCGGCCGCCGCAAATGGGTGCGCACCTCCGGGCGGCCGGTGCTGGAAAACGGCCGGGTGGTGTCGGTGCGCGGCGCGATGCAGGACATCTCCGACCGCAAGGCGATGGAGAACGCCTTGCAGGAAAGCGAGGAAAGGTTGCAGCTGTTCATCGAACACGCGCCGGCGGCGCTGGCGATGTTCGATTGGGGCATGCGCTATCTGGCGGCCAGCCGCCGCTGGCTGGAGGATTACCGGCTGGATGGCGCCATCATCGGCCGCTGCCATTACGATGTGCTTCCGGAAATCCCGGAATCCTGGCGGCTCGTGCATCGCCGCGCGCTGGATGGCGAGGTGATCCGCCAGGAAGAAGAGCGCTTTGCGCGTCAGGACGGCTCCGTCCAGTGGCTGTGCTGGGAAGTGCGGCCTTGGCATGGCCGCGATGGCGCCATCGGCGGCATCGTCATCTTCACCGAGGACATCACCGCGCGCAAATTGATGGAAGAAGACCGCCATCGGCTGGCGGAGGCCTTGGATCAGTCGGCGCAGCCGGTGGTGATGACGGACGCGGCCAGGCGCATTCTCTACGTCAACGCCGCTTTCGGCGAACTGATGGGCTATCCGCTGGACGAATTGGTCGGCTCCTCGATCGCCCGCTTCATCCCGGACGATCCATCGCGGCGGGAAGAAAGAGCGCGGCTGGAGCAGCAGGTGATAGAGCAGGGCCGTTGGACCGGAGAACTGGTGCGCGTCGCCAGCGACGGCGAAGTGATACCGGTCTACGCTTCCATCACCGCGATGCATGACTTGTCCGGAATCTTCTGCGGCTTCTTCGGCACCTACAACGATTTGCGACCGCTGCGCGAGAAAACCCGGGAACTGGCCAGCGCCGAAGCGCGCTATCGCCGCGTGTTGGACCACGCCGCCGACGCGGTGCTGGTGGCCGATGCCGATGGCCGCTACCAGTACGTCAATCTGCAGGCCTGCCAGCTGCTGGGCTATGAGGAAGCGGAAATTCTGGGACGACGGGTCGGCGAGTTCAGCGCCGAAGCGCGGTCGGCGGATTCCAGGGCGCTGTTCCAGCGGCTGCTGTCCAATGAGCAATTGAGCGCCGAAATGCTGCTGCGGCGCAAGGACGGTAGCGAAGTGCCGGTGGAGGTGAACGCGATCCGGCTACCGGACGGCAGCATTTACGGCGCCTTCCGCGATATCACGCTGCGGCGGCAGGCGGCGGAGCGGATCCGCCAGCTGTCGATGGCGGTGGAGCAAAGCCCGGAATGCATCGTCATCACCGATCTGGACGCCCGGATCGAGTACGTCAACGAGGCCTTCGTCCGCAATACCGGCTATAGCCGCGACGAAGTGATAGGGCGCACGCCGGACCTGCTCCAGTCCGGCAATACGCCGCGGCAGACCTTTGTCGAGTTATGGGCGGCGCTGCGGGCCGGCAAGCCGTGGAAGGGCGAACTCTATAATCGGCGCAAGGACGGCAGCGAATACGTGGACTTCGCCCATATCGCGCCGATCCGCCAGCCGGATGGCCGGATCAGCCATTATCTGTCGCTGCAGGAGGACATCAGCGAGAAAAAACAGCTGGGGCGGGAATTGGACCTCTATCGTCATCACCTGGAAGACATGGTGGCGACGCGCACCGCCGAGGTGCGCGCCACCAGCGCCAAACTGCAGATCACCCAGTTCGCGATGGACAGCGTGGGCATCGGCATTCACTGGCTGGACGCGGCCAGCGGGCGGCTGATCTACGTCAACCGCTACGCGGCGGAACTGCTGGGCTATGGCGTGGAAGACATGCTGCGCCTGCATGTGTCGGACATCGATCCCAAGCTCACGCCGCAGGCCTATGCCGACATGATGCAGACGCTGCGCGGCCAGCGCCGCGCCCAGTTTGAAACCTGGCAGCGCACCCGCGACGGCAACTCGGTGGCGGTGGAAATGACCTGCTACTACCTGCCGGGCGAATCCGAAGAGCCGGAAAAGATCATTGCTTTTGTCACCGACATCACCCGGCGCAAGGACACCGAACAGGCGCTGGTGCGCGCCAAGGAAGCGGCGGAAACCGCCAATGTGGCCAAGAGCGCCTTCGTTGCCAATATGAGCCATGAGATCCGCACGCCGCTGAACGCCATCATCGGCTTCACCCATTTGCTGATGCGCGCCCAGCCGCGGCCGGAGCAGCAGAGCAAACTGGAAAAAGTATTGGTGGCCAGTGGCCATCTGCTCACCATCATCAACGACATCCTGGACCTGTCCAAGATCGAGGCCGGCAAGCTGGCGCTGGAACAGACCGATTTCTCCATCGGCATGCTGTTCGACCATGTTCGCTCGCTGATCGGCGAATCGGCCCAGGCCAAGGGGCTGCGCGTGGAAGTGAATTGCGCCGCCGTGCCGGCATGGCTGCGCGGCGATCCCACGCGCTTGCGTCAATCGCTGCTCAATTACGCCGGCAACGCGGTCAAGTTCACCGAACAGGGCACGGTGACGCTGCGGGCCCGCCTGCTGGGCCAGCAGGGCGAGAAGCGGCAACTGCGTTTCGAAGTGGAAGACACCGGCATCGGCATCCCGGCCGCCAAGCTGTCCGGCCTGTTCCAGGCCTTCCAGCAAGCGGACGACTCCACCACGCGCCGCTACGGCGGCACCGGGCTGGGGCTGGCCATCACCCAGCGGCTGGCGGCGCTGATGGGCGGAGAAGTCGGCGTGGACAGCCGGGAGGGCCAGGGCAGCACCTTCTGGTTCACCGCCTGGCTGGAACTGGGTGAAAAGCATGTGGCCGCGGCGGTGGAAGAAGCGAGCGAGACGGAAGCGCAACTGCGCCGCCGCGCCGCCGCCAAGGTGCTGGTGGTGGAAGACGACGCCATCAACCAGGAAGTGGCGCTGTGGATGTTGGGCAGCGTCGGCCTGAAGGCGGACCTGGCGCGCAATGGCCGCGAGGCGGTGGAGAGCGTCGCCGTCACCCGCTACGACCTGATCCTGATGGATGTGCAGATGCCGGAGATGGACGGCCTGGAAGCAACGCGCCTGATCCGCGAGCTGCCGGGGCGGCGGGACACTCCGGTGCTGGCGATGACCGCCAACGCTTTCGATGAAGATCGCAAGCATTGTCTGGCGGCGGGGATGAACGACTTCGTCGCCAAGCCCGTGGACCCGGAGCAGCTGTTCGGCATGCTGCTGAAATGGCTGCCGATGCCGGAGAACGGCGCGTATCCGCTCGAACCGTCGTTGCCGCCTGGCGCGGCGCGGCGCGCCCTGCTGATGGCGCTGCCAGGGCTGGACCTGGAAGCGGGCCTGCGCATGGTGGGCGATCTGACGCGGCTGGAGCGGCTGCTGCATAAATTCGTGCCGGCGCATCAACAGGACATGGCGCGGCTGGAACAATTGCTGGCGGCGGGCGAGCAGGACGAAGGCCGGCACATCGCCCACGCGCTCAAGGGCGCGGCGGGCTCGCTGGGCCTGACTCGCGCCCAGGCGGAGGCCGCCGCGCTGGAGGCCGCCCTGCGGCTGGGCCAGTCGGGGCCGGAACTGGCCGTCTTGATCCAGTCCCTGGACCATGGCCTGAAGCAGCTGGGCGCAGCGCTGGAAGCGCTGCCCAAGGCCGAGACGGTGGCGGCCGAACCCGACGGAGAGGCGCCGCCGGATGCGCCGACGGTACTGGTGGTGGATGACAATCCGGAAGTGCTGCAAGTGGTGAGCGAGATGTTGAGCCCGCGCTACCGGGTGAGCACGGCCGCTGCCAGCCAGCGCGGCTTGCTGACGGCGACGCAGCAGCCGCCCGACCTCATCCTGCTCGACGTGATGATGCCGGAGCTGGACGGCTACGGCGTGCTGCGCGCGTTGCGCGGCCAGGCCGCCACTTGCGAAGTGCCGGTGATCTTCCTGACCGCGCTGGACGCGCCCGGCGACGAGGAGAAGGGGCTGGAACTGGGCGCGGTCGACTACATCGCCAAGCCCATACGGCCATCCCTGTTGCTGGCGCGGGTGCAAGCCCAATTGGAATTGAAGGCGGCGCGCGATGCATTACGCCATCAGAACGCCAGGCTGGAAGCGGAAGTGGCGCGGCGGATGGCGGAAAACGAGCTAATCCTCAATTCCGCGGCGGAAGGCATTTTCGGCATCGATATCGATGGCGTCATCCGCTTCATCAACCCCGCCGCCGCTGAAATGCTGGGCTATTGCGAGGAAGAACTGCTGGGCCGAGACGCCGGCGCCTGTCTCAGCGTGGCGGACGAGACGGCGGATGGCCCGCTGCGCGCGATGCTGCGTTCCGGCCAGGAAGCACGCGCTTGCGAGGACGCGTTCCGGCACAAGGACGGCGGCGCGCTGCCGGTGGAGTTCTCCGCCGTGCCCATGCATAGCGGCGGCCTGCAACTGGGGGCGGTGGTGTCCTTCACCGACATCCGCGAGCGCCAGCGCTACATCCAGCAATTGGAGCGGCAGTCCAATTTCGACGAATTGACCGGGCTGCCCAACCGCAACCTGCTGCGCGATCGGCTAAGCCAGGCGCTGCGCAGCTGCCGGCGGGAACAACACCGGCTGGAAGTGCTGGCGCTCAATCTCAATCGCTTCAAAGGCATCAACGACACCCTGGGGCGCGAAGCCGGCGACGACTTGCTGCGCCAACTGGCGCAGCGGCTGGAAGGCATTGCCAAGGCGGACACGCTGGCGCGGCTGGGCGGAGATGAATTCATCCTGTTCAGCCAGGGCGAGATGGCCGGCGCCGCGTTGGCCCAGGCGGTGCTGAAGCTGCTGGCCGAGCCGTTCGAAGCCGCGGGGCGGGAAGTGTTCCTGTCCGGCAGCATCGGCATAGCGGTCTTCCCCAAGGACGGGCGCAACGGCGACGACCTGCTGCGCAACGCGCTGGCGGCGGTTTACCAGGCCAAGGGCGTGGGCGGTTACGGCGTGCGTTATTACGCGGCGGAAATGAACGCGCGCTCGCTGGAATTGCTGGAACTGGAGAATGACTTGCGCCGCGGGCTGGCGCGCGACGAATTGGTGCTGCACTTCCAGCCCCAGGTCAAGCTGCACGGCGGCGAGCTATTCGGCTGCGAGGCGCTGGTGCGCTGGCAGCACCCGCGCCATGGGCTGCTGCTGCCCGCCGAATTCATTCCGCTGGCGGAAGCCAGCGGGCTGATCGTGCCCCTGGGCGAGTGGGTGTTGCGCGCAGCCTGCGCGCAAGCCAAGGCCTGGCAGGACGCCGGGCTGCCGCCGGTGACGATGTCGGTGAACGTGTCCGCTCATCAGTTCGCGGCGATGGATGTGTGCGAACTGACGCGCCGGGTGCTGGCGGAAACTGGGCTGGCGCCGGAATGGCTGGAACTGGAGCTGACCGAAAGCGCGATGATGGCCGACTCGGAAGCCTTTGTGCGCGCCACCCAGCAGTTGAAGGCACTGGGCATCATGCTGACCATAGACGACTTCGGCACCGGCTTCTCCTCGCTCAGCTATCTCAAGCGCCTGTCGCTGGACCGCTTGAAGATAGACCAATCCTTTGTCCGCGACCTGGATTGCGATCCGAACAGCGCCTCCATCGCCACCGCCATCCTGTCGCTGGCGCGCGGCTTGAAGCTGGCGGTGATCGCCGAGGGCGTGGAAACCGAAGCGCAGGCGGCGTTTTTGCGCGGGCGCGGCTGCGACGAAATGCAGGGCTTCTATTTCAGCCGGCCGCAGCCGGCGCCGGCCTTCGCCCAATTGCTGCGCGAAGGCCGGCGGCTGGACTGCGGCGACGAAGCGGCCGCCGCGTCCAAGCTGGTGTTGCTGGGCGAGCCGAGCGCGATCCAGGCCGCGCTGGCCGGCACGCTGGAGCGCGACGGCTGCCAAGTGCTGGCCGCCAGCAGCGAAAGCGAGGCGCTGGCCTGGCTGGAGCGCCAGGACGCCGGCGCGGTGATTGCCGACATCCGCGCCGCGCAGATGGATGGCCTGGCCTTCCTGGACCGGGTCCGTGCCCAGCACCCGCATTGCGTGCGCATCGTGCTGACCGATCGCGCCGCGACGCCGGACGAGGCGGATCCGACGCGGCGCTAGCATTGCCAGCAATGGCATAAGCCGGTCAGATTGCCGGCGGAAATGCAACTTGGCGCGCAATTTTGAGTCAATCATCAGGCTAAAGTCATCATTTCTCGATGGTTGACGACCGCGCTTGGCCGTCAACCGGGCGCGGCGGGCCGGCGCCGGCGCGTCCAAGACGCTGAAGGTTTTTCCATGAACATTCCTCTGGGCATCATCGAAGGTTTTTACGGCAAACCCTGGAGCTGGGCGCAGCGGGCGCGCGTCGCCGCCATGCTGTCGGCGCACGGCTATCGCTTCTACCTGTACGCGCCCAAGGCGGACGCTTATCTGCGCCGCCAGTGGCAGCAGGACTACCCGCCGGAATGGGAGGCGCAACTCAGCGAGTTCGCCGCCCACTGTCAGCATCACAGCGTCAGCTTCGGCATCGGGCTCAGCCCCTACCAGGCTTATCTGAATTTCGATGACGAGGCCAAGCGCGCGCTGACGCGCAAGCTGGCCCAGCTGCAGCGGCTGGGCATGCGCCAACTGGCCATCCTGTTCGACGATATGCGCGGCGACCTGCCCGACCTGGCCGAACGCCAGGCCGAGATCGTCGCCTGGGTCAGCCAGCGCTGCGAAGTGGAACGGCTGCTGGTCTGTCCCAGCTATTACTCCAGCGATCCGGTGCTGGACCGGGTGTTCGGCCAGCGTCCGGCCGGCTATCTGCAGCAACTGGGCCAGTGGCTGGCGCCGGACATCGACATCTTCTGGACCGGCGAGGAAGTCTGCTCGCGCGAAATCTCCCCCGGCCACCTGCTGCAAGTGGGCAAATGGCTGGGCCGCAAGCCGGTGCTGTGGGACAACTACCCGGTGAACGACGGCGCGCGCATGTCGCAATACCTGCATCTGCGCGGCTTCACCGGGCGGCCGGTGGCCAATGCCGAACTGCTGGCCGCGCATGGGGTGAACCCGGCGCTGCAAGCGGAACTCAGCCTGATTCCAGCGCTGACGCTGGCGGACAGCTACCGCTTGGGGCCGCGTTATCAATACGGCGCCTCGATGCGCCGCGCCGCGCAGGCGGTGGCCGGCGAGGCGCTGGCCGACATGCTGTGGCACGATCTGCTGGCCTTGCAGGACATCGGCCTGGACCGCTTGGGCGAGCGCGCGGCCGAGCTGCGCGGCCGCTACGCGGCGCTGGAACACCCCTGCGCGCGCGAAGTGGTGGCCTGGCTGGATGGCGAGTATCGGATCAGCGAGCTTGAGGTGCAAACTCAGTAATGGCTACGCAGCGTTACATGCCTTTACAACTGACCCACAGACGGGGCCGTCCGGCGCGCCTAGGATACGCAGCAAGGAAACACCAAACCTGGCGTCACGGCAGCACAGAGCAGACGGACGCCCCCCTGACCCGACTGGAGAATGTCATCATGAAAAAACTGAGCCTGATCGCCCTGTCCGCCGTTTTCGCCCTGAGCTCCGCCGCCGGTTTCGCCGCCGAAGCCGCCAAGCCCGCTTCCGCGCCGGCCGCCAAGACCGCGCCGGCCGCCAAGAAAGCCCCGCACAAGGCAATGAAGAAGCACGCTTCCGGCGCCGCGCAGAAAGCCCAGGCCGCCAAGTCCGAGGCTTCCGCCCCGGCCAAGGCCGCCAAGAAAGCGGCTCCGCACAAGAAGCACGCGGTGAAGAAAACCCACAAGCAAGCCGCGTCCGCTCCGGCGCAAAAAGCCCAGGCCGCCAAGGCCGAAGCCTCCGCTCCGGCCAAGGCCGCGAAGAAGCCGGCGCAGCACAAGAAGCACGCCGTGAAGAAGTCTCACAAGAAGGCCGCGGCTTCCGCAGCCAAATAAACCGGAACAGTTAAGCCGGAAACGGTTAAACTGGATAACGGATAAGCAGGAAACAGTCAGCCGGATCACGGTCCGGCTGAACTAAAGAGGACGCGCACAGCGCGGCCCAAACGGGGACGAAGGGAGGCGATGCCTCCCTTTTTTGCGTTTATCAGTGCCTCCGTTGCGCGCGGCGCGCCTCCAGCCATGTGCGCAGGGTCTGCGCATCGTGCAACTGGTGCTGGCAGTCGAGATGACGATAAACCCGGACCCGGCGCGCGCCCAGCCACAGCATATGCTCCAGGTAGTTGAAGAAGCCCATCCAGTGGCCGCGCTGGCTGAGGTCGCTGAAGTCGATGTCGCGGGCGATGCGGCTGAGCAGGCCGGAGCCGACGTATTCCGGGTTGTCCTTCAACCATTGCAGCAGATGGGCGGCGCATTCTCGGCCATAAGCGCGGGCAAGCGCGTGGTTTTCCGAGGCGGCGGGCATTTGCCAGTAATGAGGGTAGTCGCGGGAAGGCAGATAGCGGACGAAGGGGAGCAGGGCTTCCTGTTGTTCGCGGGCGGCCAGTTTGTAACGGCGGCGTGAGGGGAGGGTGTAAGACATGGTGTTTCTCCTGCTGTGACACAAGATAAACCACCTGCCGGGTGAGGCTGAGGTATGAGGCAGGCGCGTGGCAGGATTGGCGTACCGGAAACGATAAAACCGGCGAGCGCATAGCACTCTCCCACCACGAGCCTGCCCGTCAGGGCACTGCTATGGTGCGCGGCTGTAGGATCACAGCCGCTTTTTTATCGTTTAACGAGACGCCAATCCCGTGTGCCGCATGTGGGCGGCAACGTGGGGATTGTTGCCGAGAGCGGGGATGGGGTCAAGGTAACGCGGCGGCTTTGGCCGTAAGAACCTGTTCAAAGTCTCGCTCTACGGCTAGGAGGCTCGAGAACAGCGGCTTAGCCCGTGGCCGGCGTGGTGGTGGGCGCCTGGACGGTATTGAGCAGCGGCGCGCGCGGATCGGGGCGGTCCTGCCAGAAACGGCGTTCCAGTTCCGCCGCCGGCAGCGGCTTGCAGAACAGATAGCCTTGCAGGGTATCGCAGAACATATAGGTCAGCGCCGTGGCCTGCTCGTCGGTTTCCACGCCTTCCGCCACCACCTTGAGTTGCAGCGAATGAGCCAGCGCGATGATGGCCCCGGTCAGCGTCATTGCGTCCTGATCGTCCAGCATCGCGCGGACGAAGGACTGGTCGATCTTCAATTCCTGGGTGGGCAGCTTGGCCAGATAGGACAGCGAGGAATAACCGGTGCCGAAATCGTCGATGGCGATGCCCACTTGCATATCGCGGATGCGGCGCAGCGTTTCGCCGCAGGTGTCCAGATTGTCCAGCACCACGGTTTCGGTGATTTCGATGTCTATGCCCGGCACCGCGGCGCCTTGGCTCAGCGCGCGCCGCAGTTGATCGGCGAAATCCACTTGCCGCAATTGCAGCGGCGACACGTTGACCGCGATGCGCGGTGATGGATAGCCGGCTTCCAGCCAACGGCGATGATCGCGCGCCGCTTGCCCCAGCGCCCAGGCGCCCACTTCCAGGATCAGGCCGGTTTCTTCCAGCAGCGGGATGAATTGCGCCGGCGACACCAGGCCCCGTTCCGGGCTTTGCCAGCGCAGCAGCGCTTCCACGCCGACGATCTGCCGCGATACCGCGTCCACCTTGGGTTGGTAGTAGAGCACGAATTCCTTGTGTTCCAGCGCCAGGCGCAGCCGGTTTTCCAGCTCCAGCGTCACCGCGGCGCGCTCGCTCATTTCCTGGCGATAGAACAGGTAGCGCTCATTGGTGTTCTGCGCCAGCTTGAGCGCGGCTTCGGCGTTTTCCAGCAGGCTTTCCGCGTCGGCGCCGTCTTCCGGGTAGGTGGCGATGCCGAATTTGGCCGATACGCGCAATTGCTTGTCCAGGATGGCGATGGGCTGGATCACGCAGCGCTCCTGCAATTGCATCACCTGGCGCGCGATGTCTTCCTCGCTCTTGACCTCGGGGAAGATCAGCGCGAAGCGGTCTATCTTGACGCAGGCCAGCAGCCGGGCTTCCTCGGTGAAGGATTCCAGCCGCGCCGCCAGCAGGCGCAGCACTTGGTCGCCGGCCCAGCGGCCGTAGACATCGTTGATGGACTTGAAGTGCTCGATATCGAGGAAGACCACCGCCAGGCGTCGCTGCTCGTGATGGTTGGCGCTGATCTGCTGCGCCAGGCGCTCGTGGAATAGGCTGCGGTTGGCCAGGCCGGTCAGTTCGTCGTAGTAGGACAGGAAATGCAGGCGTTCTTCTTTTTCGATGTGGTCCAGCGCATAGCTGATGTCGCCGGCCAGCTCGGCCAGCAATTGCATCTCTTCGTGGTCGAAGGCATTGCTTTCGTTGGAGCACAGGGCCAGCGAGGCGGCGCGCTGGCCCGGCAGCGGCAGCGGCAGGCAGGCCAGCGAACGGATGCCTTGCGCCAGCAATTGTTCACACGTCAGGTTGGGCAGCGGCGCGCCCAATTGATTGCAGACGATGTTGCCGCCGCTGGCGATGGCGGTGGCCGACACTTGCAGCAGCCCGTCGGGGTCCGGCGCCGGCTCGGTCTGGCCGTGCAGCGCGGCGAGGCGATGCTGTTCGTCGTCTTGTTCCAGCAGGCTGATCCAGGCCAGTTTGAACGCGCCGCTGTCCACGGCGATGCGGCAGGCCTCGCGGAACAGCTCCTGGCGTTCATGGCAGCGCACGATCAGCATATTGATGCCGCTGAGGATGGCGTAGACGCGGTTCAGCCTTTCTATGCGTTGGCGCAGCAGCGAATGCTGCAGGGTGATGGCCAGCTGCTGGGCGAAGGCGCGCGCGATTTCCTGGTGTTCGAAGCCATTGTTGGCCACGGTCAGGAACGCCAGGTTCAGCGAGCCCAGCAATTGACCTTCCGCCATCAGCGGCAGCCGCAGATAGGCGCGCACGCCGTGGCTGCGCAGCCATTTGACCAGCGCCGGTGGCTGCGTCAGCGTGGTGATGTCATGGATGCTGCTGGGCTGGCCGCGCTTGAGCAGTTCCAGATCGTTGAGGCCGTAGCTGGAGAAGGGGAAGCGGCTGTCGGGCGGGATTTCGTCCTTGGCCTCGCATTCCAGCGCCAGGAACACGGTTTCCTCGCGCCGCCAGTCGAACATCGTCGCCGATGCGCCCCAGAACGGCACCAGCTGCGCCAGCATGCGCAGCGCTTCCTGCGCGGTCTGTTGCGGGCTGGCGGCGGAAAGCAGGGTCAGTCCCATGTCGCGCAGCGATTCCAGTTGCTGAGTATGGCGTTGCAGCGCCTGTTCGGTTTTCAGGCGCTCGCTGATATCGCGCATGATGGCGGTGTAATACTTGCGACCGGCCACTTCCAGCTGCGACACCGAGGCCTCGGCGCTGAATTCGCTGCCATCGGCGCGGCGGCCGCGCACGCCGCCGGCCGGCGCCAGGCTGCGGCTGACCTGGCCGCTGCTGCCGAAGCCCTGGATCAATTGCGCGTGGCCGGCGCGCAGCGCATCCGGCACCAGCAGATTGACCGGCTGGCCCAGTACTTGCTCGGCGCTATAGCCGAAAGCCTGTTCCGCCGCCGGGTTGAATTGGATGATGTTCAGGTCGGCGTCTATGGTGACGATGGCGTCCATCGCGGTGTCGATGATGCCGGCGCGCTGCATTTCGCTGAGGCGGACCGCGGTGACATGGGCTTGCAACTGGTCCAGCATCTGGTTGAACTGACGCGATACCGCGCGTAATTCCTGCGGCCCCAGTTCCGGCGCGCGCGCCTGCGCGTCGCCGTCGGCCACCGCTTGCGCGGTTTCGGCCAAACGGCGCGCCGGCCGGGTCAGCGCGCGGCTGAAGCCCTGTGCCAACAGGCTGCACAGCAGCAGGGTGAGGAGGCCGCTGGCCGCGCCCCAGCGCAGGCGGCTGTAGTAGGGCGCGAAGACGTCATGCTCCGGCAGCGCGGCCACGATCAGCCAGTCGGCCTGGGAAAATTTGCGATAGGAGTACAGCCGCGATACGCCGTCGCGGCTGACGCCCAATTCAAAGCCGGAGGCATTGGCGCGGATGCGCGCCATGGTTTGGGCAACGTGGACCGCGCTTTTGCCGTGCCAGAGCGTGGGGTCGGGATAGCGCAGCAGGAAGGCCGCCTGCGAACTCAATACCGCGATGGTCAGCTTGCGATCCAGCGCCGGGGGCAGCACCTGGGCCTGCAGCGCCAGCAAGTCCAGTTGCAGCGTCAGCAGGCCGATGGGCCGGCCTTGCTCGTCGCGCACCGGAAAGCTGGGCATCACTACCCAGCGATGGGTGGCTGGCTCCTGCAAGGGTTCGCTCAGCATCAAGCCGGGCGCGGCCAGCGCGCGCTGGAACCAGCCGGCCTTGGTCGGCGGTTCCCTGGCCGCGGGATTGGACGCATGGCTGCAGACTTGCAGTCCGGTGGCGGTGCTGAGCGTCAGATTGGTGACGGAGGGGAAGCTCAGCGCGATGTCGCGGAACGCGATGGCGCATTCGTCGAAGTCGAAGCGGCGCACCGGCGAGCGCTGGCTCAGCTGCGCCAGCAGTCGTTCCAGTTCCGCTATCTTGCTGGCCAGCGTC
Source organism: Chromobacterium sp. LK1 (assembly GCF_001043555.1). Lineage (NCBI taxonomy): Bacteria > Pseudomonadati > Pseudomonadota > Betaproteobacteria > Neisseriales > Chromobacteriaceae > Chromobacterium > Chromobacterium sp. LK1. The sequence continues at coordinate 269,394 of NZ_LDUI01000001.1, forward strand.
TGATCCACCTGGTCGGCCAGCACGCGGGTCTGTTCCTGGGCGGCGTCACGCATGTCGCGGGCCGATTCGTAGGCGCCGATGCCGATCAGCACCACCGCCGGCAGCAGGCAGGCCAGCGCGAACAGCAGCAACTGGGCGCGCAGGCCCAGTCCGCTGACGGCGGACAGAGTGCGGGTGAGACCTGCGCGCATGTGGCGGCTACTCTCCGGAGGCGGGGGATACTCAGAAATTAGTTGCTGCGCTCCGGCGCGGCAAGGCATAGACAGGAGCGATACGCGGCGGCAGAGAGGGATCGGCGGCGGACATGCCTTGCAAGCCTTGTCTGGCAAGGCTTGCAAGGGGATGCCGGCTCGGCTAAGTGCTTCCACTTAGTGCCGCTGTATGTAGCGTGGACTCCGCCTGGCGGGGCGGGATTTAGAGGGTGTTTACGATCTCGCGAGCTAAGGCGAGGCAAGGCGTTGCGGCTGAGAAAGCGGAATGTACTCGTGGTACATGAGCATTTCGAAGCGGTACTCACCGTGTCACGCTTCACGACGCGCAGCAGATCGTAAACAGGTTCTTAGAGCCTGTTCAAAGTCTTTTGAGTAAGAGCGAGACAAGGCGAAAACGAGCGAAAAAGCGGAATGTACAAGTGGTACATGAGCATTTTGAGCTGGTTTTCAACGCCGTATCGCCGACGCGCAGCAGGCTTTGAACAGGTTCTTAGCGCTTGACCCGAGTCTGCGAACGCAGCTTGTAGCGCGACCCCGGATGCGTCAGCCGCGCGAAGCTGACCAGCTTCTTGTGCGACCAGGTGCGGCGCAACACCAATAGGCAGGGCTCTTGCGCGCTCATGTCC
>NZ_LDUI01000010.1:0-33140 GCF_001043555.1 Chromobacterium sp. LK1
CGCGCGGCTGTGCTACCGGCAGGCGGGGTTCAGCAATATGGCGCTGGCGCGCCAGGCCTTGGTGGGCGCGCCGCCGCCGCGTGTGGCCCAGTAGTTTGGCGCGGGCGGCTGCGCGGCAGGCGTTTACACCTTGTCCGCCGCCAGCCAGCCCGCGCCGTCGCGGTCCAGCTTGCCCACCACTTGTTCGCCTATGCACAGCCCCAGCTTGCGATAGCTCTCGAACTGGGATTCGTCGAACCACTGATTGAGCGTGGACTGGTGCGGGAAGTCCGGATGCTCGGCCCGGTATTGCAGCACATCCACCGGTTCCGCGCCCTTGCCCTGCAGGCAGGGCTTCAGGTAGAGCAGGTGGCCATTGGCGCCGGAGGCGTAGCGGATATAGCCGACGGCGTAGGGGGCGCGGCTGAAGCCGGTGGCTGGATCGCGGCGAATCTCGTCCACGTCGATGTGGATTTCCGCGCCCAGATCGATGCGGCATTTGCGGATGGCGTTGCCCAGGTCCTCGAAGGTCATCTGTTCATCCTGGCCGGCGTCGCTGGCCACGATCAGCCGGCATTCCCGCCGCACCAGCTCGTACAGGCCCAGGTTTTCGAAGTGGCCGCCGTCGCTGAGATAAACGAAGTCCGAACGGGCATTGGTTTGCCCCAGCAGCTCCTTGAGCAGATAGACCCAGCCCTGCGGCGGCGACATCTCCTGCAGCGCGGCGCCGGGCTTGCCTGGATTGGGGCACCAGCGCCCCAGCCGCACATTGAACACCGTCAGCAGGAAGGTCACGGCCGGCGAACTGTGATAGCCCTGATTGGGGCTGACCGCGGCGCCGGACACCGCCATCAGCGAGCCCAGCATCGGCCCCAGTTCGGCGCCGGAGGCGTCGTCGTGCATATAGGCGCGGGTGGGCGCGAAGGCGTCGATGGCTTCCGGCGCGCTGTCGGGAAACTTGTAGCCGCAGTACAGCGGGGTGAAGGTGAAGGAGGCGGCCTTGCGCTGCTGCCAGGCCAGGTCGTCGCCGGCCACCAGATTGAGCGCGGTGTTGATCAGGTGATAGGGCCGCTGCGGCGGGCTGGCGGGCGCGCCGGCCAGTTCGGCCAGCGGCAGGTCGTCGCCGGCGTTGAAGCCGGTGAAGCGGTTGACCTTGTCCGCCCGCTGCGGCGCGCTGGCGCCCAGGTAGCCGCGCGTCAGCCGGTTGCGGTAGAAGTTGTGCAGCGAGAACAGATTGATGTCGAAGCGGGAGGAGGCGAACATCGCCAGCCCGACGCAGGCCGCCGCCAGCGCCAGATAGAGCCAACCGCCCATGCCTTGCCGCTCGGACGCGTCGAAGTGCAGCGTGGTCCAGTCGCTCAGATTACAGGCCTGGAAGCCGCACAGCTGTTGGCGCAGCTGCCAGCCGTCGGCGCGCAGTTCCAGCGCCGCCAGCAGCCAGCTGAGGCCGGCGCTGAGCAGGATCAGCAGGCCGGCGACGAAGACATAAGGCCCGATGCGGGCGAGCAGATCGCGCCAGCCGGCATTCTGGGTGCCGCTGGTCTTGGCGGACTGGCCCTGCCACACCGCGGCCAGCGTGGTTAGCAGCCAGGCCGGCAGCGTCAGCGCGCGCAGCCAGTCCGCGGTCACCGCCAGCAGCGGCAGCGACAGCGCCACCACCACGAACAGCAGCACCAGCGCCAGGTCCAGCGCCAGGAGCAGGCCGCCCAGGCGCGACCACCATTCGCGTTGCAGATCCGAGAAGCTGCGCTTGACCAGGCCGATGTGCAGCGCGGCGCTGAGGGCGAACACCGGCGGCAGCACGGCGAAGGCGCCGGCCACCACATACCAGATCTGGGCCAGCGGCGAGCGTATGCCCAGCAGATAATCCAGCGCTTGCAGCAAGCCCCACAATTTGCAGCCGGCGAGCAGGCCGGCCAGCAGCGCCCACAGCACGCTGCGCAGATAGCCGTTGCCGCGCAACTGGCTGAAGCCGCGCGCCAGCAAGGCCCAGTAGCCGGCATAGGCCAGGCTGGAGATCAGCGCCACCCGCCACAGCGGCAGTTGGCGCCAGAAGTCGTCGCGCTGTTCCAGTTGCTGGAGGGTGAACACCGCCATCGCGTAACAAAAGACCAGCAGCAGCGCGACGCTGAGGCTGGCGGCGCCGGGCGGCGCGGCGTCCTTGCCGTCGCGAGTGGTGCTGCGCGCCAGCAGCGCGGACAGGATGGCGGCGGCTGCGGCGACGGCCAAGGCCAGCGGGCCGGCCAGCGGCAGCGCGGCGGCGCTGCGCGCCAGGCCCACCAGTGCGTGCGGCATCAGCAGCAGCGCCAGCAGCAGGCTTTGCAGCACGATCTGGTTGAGGATGAAGTTGCGCCAGTAGGTGATGATGGCGGACAAGGTGTCCAGGCTGAACAGTCCGGTCTTGGGGGTCAGGTAGTTGCTGTAGTCGCGCAGGAACTGGATGGCCGGCTGGCGGCCTTGATGGTCGCGCAGCGTCTGTTCCATGCCGGCGTTGCCGGCGCGGCGCTTGAGCGCGGACAGCCAGCCGCCGAGGTAGCCGCCGCCGGAGACGGTGGACAGGTAGTCGATTTCGCGCAGCCAGCGGCTGCTGGCCAGCGCTTGCAGCACGCCCAGGTTGAAGGTGGCGCTGCGGATGCCGCCGCCGGAGAAGGCGAGGCCGGCTTGCGGCGCTTCGCTGCCGCCTGGGCGTTCCACGCCTTCTTCCGCCCGCGCGGCGGCGAGGCCGGCGCGTTCGTCGGCGTTGACTTGGGAGAAGGGCTGGGTCGGGGTGCTCATCGGGTTCTTTCCGTTGGTCCGGCTTTGTCGGCGGGTGTTTGACTGGCAACCATTTCGTCGAGGCGGCTGATGATATTCATGGCCCTGAATCCGCTGCGCGGATGATGATTTTGATTGCCGGGGCTGCCCGGCGGGCAGGGAAAGGATATTTGTTTGGCCAAATATCCTCTCCACTCCTAAAGGCCACCCTGCAAGCCTGGCCTGCGGCTTCCCGCCGGGGCCCGTCAGGCCCGAGGCGCGGCTGAACTCGCACCGCGCTAGCGTCGCGGTGCTCGAACAGGCAGCCGCTTAAGACCTCGGGCCTGCCACCCGGCGGCAGGCTTGAAGGGACCCGGGGCGCGTCGGATATGTAGTGTTTTTGGCGTTTTTCTAGTGGCTTCACATTGCTAGCTAAAACCGTGACTCGCCCTCCCTCAACGCTTGGCGTCTTCCAAAATCGCATCCGCCGCCTTCTCCGCGATCATGTAGACCGCGGAGACGATGAAGAAGCCGGGAATGCGCGGAAACACCGAGGCGTCCACCACGCGCAGGCCGCTGACGCCGTGGACGCGGAAGCGGCTGTCCAGCACGCCGCCGGCTTCGCGCGCGCCGATCGCGCAACTGCAGGAGGCATGGTGGCCCCAGGCGTTGTCGCGGACGAACTGACGCAGTTCATCGTCGCTCTGCACCGCTTCGCCGGGCAGTTCTTCTTCCGCGATCAGGTTCTGCTTTTTCAGATCGGCGGTGAGGCTGCGCACGAATTTGATGCCTTCCACCACCGAGTCCAGGTCTTGATCGCCGCCGGCGCTGCCTTCCTCGAAGTAGTGGAAGTTGATGTCCGGCGGGTCGCGCGGGTCGGCGGAGCGCAGCCTGACCGTGCCGGCGCGGTTATTGGTGTGCGCCTTGAGAATGGCCCAGGTCAGGTAGTTCAGGTGTTCGGGGAACAGGCGCGAGTAGCCGGGGAAATAGCCTTTGAACAGACCCAGCAGCGCGAAGCAGAACAGGTCCGGCAGCGGCCGTTCCTGCGCCGAGCGGCGGATCACCGCCAGCACCGCGCCATTGGTGGTGTAAACGCCCTTGCGGCCTTCCGCCCATTGCTTGTATTGCGGATCGCCGGGCGCGAATTCCGCGTCCTTCAGCACTTCCCAGTGCTTGAAGTTCATCCGGTTGACCACGCCCACTTCGTAGCGGTCCTGCAGGTTCTGGCCGACGCCGGGCAGGTCCACGCGCGGCAGGATGCCGTGCTCCTGCAAGTGGGCGGCCGGGCCGATGCCGGACAGCATCAGCAGCTGCGGGCTGTTGAAGGCGCCGCCGGCCAGAATCACTTCGCGGCTGCAGCGCGCTTCGCGGCGTTCGCCGGCGGCGTCGCTGACCCGGCCGCTGGCGCGGTAGAGGCCGGCGCCTTTCAGATATTCCACGCCGACGGCGCGCAGGCTAGCGTCGAACAGCACTCGCGTGGCCAGCGCGTCCAGCTCGACGCGCAGCCGCTCCGGGTGGCGCGCCGCCACGTCCAGCACCCGTTCGCGGCTGCCGTTGCGCTGATGGTCGCGGGTGGCCAACGGCGGGTAGCAGACGCCGACGGCGTTGTCGCGCACCAGCCGCCAGTCGTTGGGGTCGGCCTGGCCTTGCAGCAGCCAGCGCCAGCTGTGGTGCGGCACGTCCACTTCCTGGAACACCTTGTCCACCGATACCAGCAGGGTGTCCACCAGGCCGGCGTCGCCCAGCGCGGATTCCGGTATCGCCTTTTCGGTTTGCAGCCAGCCGCGCCAGCCGTGGCGGGTGGGGTTGACGCCGAGCAGGCCCAGCCAGCGGTAGAGCGGGCGGTGATGGCAGTTTTCCAGCCGCTCGAAATAGCCGCGCATGGTGTCCGCGCGCCAGCTGTCGTCGCCGGTGAGCCGGGCGATGTTGTCCCAGTCCGCGTTGTGCGGGTAGACGGTGATCATGGCGTTGTGGGCGGTGCAGCCGCCCAGGGTGCCGGCGCGCGGGTAGAGCACGCCGTCCACGTTCTGGCCGTTCCATTGCGCGCGGTATTTGGGGTCGCGCTTCTGCTGGGCGTCGTCGGCGTAATGGCGGACGAAGTAATCCAGCTTCATCGCCTCGTTTTCCGATGCCAGCGCGTGGAACACCGGCACGTCGTAATCGTCGGGCAGGCGGTCGGCCTGGGGCTGCCAGGCGTCGCCGCCCTTGAGCGCGCGCGGGTCGCCGCCGGCCTCCAGCAGCAAGACCCGGTGCCCGGCCTCGGCCAGCCGCGCCGCCAGCGTGCCGCCGCCGGCGCCGGAACCCACCACGATGTATTCGTATTCGTCCATGGCGCTCGTTTCAGAAGGTTTTCAGGAAGGCGATCAGCGCGTATTTGTCGCTGTCGCTGAGGCCGGCTTCATCCTTCATATAGCCGGTGCCGAAGTAATGGCCGCGGTTGACCACGAAGTCCGGGCAGGTGCTCAGCTCCAGCATCGGCTTGACCAGGTTGGCGAACACCTTGCGCGCCTCTTCGTCGCTGGCGCCGGGCGGCAGCGCCTTGAGGTCGTGCTTGATCTTCAGCAGCAGGTCCAGCAGTTTCTTGTCGTGCTTGAGCCGCTCGCCCAGCGAGGGGTTGTCCAGCGTCACTTGCAGGTTGGCGATCAGGTTGACCGGGGTGCCGGCCGGGATCGGGCCCAGCTCCACGCCGTCCTTGCCGAACAGCCAGGGCAGGTAGCGCTGCAGCGGGCCTTGCAGCTCTTGCAAGGTGTCCGGCAGGTAGCCGGTGGGCACGCGCAGATAGCTGCGGGCGGTGGTGCGGTCGATCACGCCGGGCACTTTGTCGCCCAGCACTTTGTCCTTCTCGCGTTTTTCCGGCCACAGCAGTTGCTGGATGGAGTTGTCGAAGGACTCCATGCGCGCCGCCACCGACGGGCTGGGGTTGAACTTGCCCAGGCTGTTGTTGAGCAGGAGGGGCGCGGTGGACCAGACGCTGATCAGCGAGGCCGGGCGGGTGTAGCCGCGGCCGCCGGCCGGCATCTTGTACTGCCAGGGCTCGCCGGTGAAGGGGTTGTGCACGGTGATGCTGCCGACCGAGGGCAGGTCCTTATAGGTCTTGGACGAGAAGTTGTCCCAGATATTGCCCTTGAGCGCATTGGTGGCCAGCGGGCTGCAGGCATTGGTCTGCAGCAAGGTCACCGGCACGCGCAGCTCGGTGGACAGGTAGTTGTCCTTCAGGAAGTCGTCGGCCTGGACGATCTGGCGCATCTGCGATTTGAAGTCCTCGGTCTTGGTCCAGTCCCAGTATTTCTTGAAGCAGGCCAGGTAGTCCGGGCCGGCGCAGCCGGCGGTGGGGTCTAGCGGCGACACCTTGGGTGGCAGCTTGCTGGAGTGGCAGCGCGCGCAGTTTTCCGCGAACACCACCTTGCCGCGGCTGAGCTGGGCGGCGTCGTGGCTCAGGTATTGCTCGCCGCCGGGCGCGTCCTTCAGCTTGTGCGGGTCGGTGCTCTTCAGGAAGAACAGCGCCATGTTCACCGTCTGCTGCTCGGTGGATTGCCAGTACACCGAGTTCTTGCGCGCGTCGGCGATCTGGATCGGGGTGATGGTCTTGCCGCCCACCAGCGGGTTGAAGTGCAGCAGCCATTCCTCGCTGAACAGGCCGATGTTCAGATACACGCGGTTCAGCGCGCCCAGCGCGCCCACCGAGTCCGAGCCGTCCTTCAGCACCCGCGGCGTCCACACGGTGTTGGGCGCTTGGAAGTATTGGGTCAGCGGGCCGGTCTTGACGAAGTCGTTGAACTGCTTGTTGTCGAGATTGCCGCCGGCCAGGGTTTCCTTGCCCCAGCGCTTGGCGATGTCCAGCCGCGCCTGCAAGCCGTACACCGCGTTCATGGTGCGCGGGTTGTTGATCGAGTCGGTGGATACCAGCGAGGTGTCCAGCGCGCCCGGCCGCGAGGTGTGGAAAAGCTGGAAGGGGAAGCTGCTGGGGTCGGCCTGCCAGGAGAAGATGCGATCCACCCAGAAATACTGGGCGCCGACATTGGAGCTGAGGTTTTCCCATTTCGGGTGTTCCGGGTCCGCCGGCGGTTTCACCGGATTGGGGCCGACATGGCAGAACGCACAGGACATGCCCACGCGGTAGGGGCGGATCAGGTCCTTGTCGTTGTAGTAGCTGGGGTCTTCGTAATAGCGCTTGGCGTCCCATTTCTTGGCGGCGGCTTCGTCGAAGGCCGGGTTGGGGAACAGGCGCAGGCCCACCACGCCGGTGGCGTAGCCGTAGAAGGAGCCGACGGGCAGGTTCTTGCCGCGCGCGCCGATGACGACGCCGGGGTATCTCTTCTCATTCTCGAACGGGTCTTTCGCGCAATCGGCGCGGCGCTGGTCCAGCCACAGGCCGAAGCGCTTGTCGTCCGGGCCGGCGGCCTTGTCGAAACAGGGTTCGTTGACCAGGCCCAGGTAGTTCCAGCGGTTGTCGCGGCTGAACTTGAGGCCGGGATGGGAGGACAGGGTCTTGAGCAGGTCCAGGTTGCCGACGCTGACGGTGGCCAGCTTGTCCCACAGCCTGTCGTTGCCGCCGGTCCACACCAGCCAGGTGTTGCGGCCCATGACCTCGGGGGTGCTCAGCGCCACCCCGCCGTCCATGTCCTTGAAGTAGTTCTCGTCGGCGGCGGTAAAGGATTCCACCGTGCGCTGGGCCTGCTTGGCTTCGTCCAGCACGGTGCCGGGCTTGGGCTGATCGTCACGGCAGCCGGCCAGGCTCAGCAGCAGCAATAGCGCCGCTCCCCGGCGCAGGGTAGGGGTCAACTGGGCCATCGCATTATCTCCATTCGGCATCACGGCGTTTTTGGTTTTGATCATTCATTTGGCATGTCAGCGCCTATCTCTGCCTATAGCACGACGGCCGGGCCGGCGGCGGCTGCGTAACTTTGCTGAGCGTTATTACTGATGGCGAAAAACCGGCGCCATGGTCGATAGTTGAAAGTTACCCATGGCGCAAAAAGGGATAATCGCGGCGCTCAAACCGCCGGCTGGACGCGGCGACGGCGCGCGCGGCGCGTTTTGTCGCGCCGGCGCCGCAGTGGTGGGCCTGTCCTTTATGCCTGGAGGCCGCACGGTGAAAACTCGGGATCCCATCAGATTTGCATCAGGATTCGGTCGCGGCGCTGGGGGACACTTTCCCGGTCCAAGCATGAGCCCGGCAGGGCGTTTGACCGATGACCGATAACGATGTGTTGCACCCGCTGGAGACTTTGGAGGCCGCAGCCAAGCGCAGCGTGCCGGCCCAGGAAGTCTGGCTGCTGCCGCCGCGCCGGGAAGAGTCGCGGCTGGAACTGAGCTGGGAAGAGGGCGGCGAGACGCTGGCCCTGGCGCCGGACTGGCAAGGCTTGCTGCTGCTGGACCGCGTGGAGGTGTGCGCGCTGTCCGGCACGCTGGCTTTTCAGCCGCTGCGGCTGGAGCCCTTGAGCAAATTGCTGGCCTTCGTCGACGAATCCAAGACCGACGAGGCCCGCGAGGCGGACGCTGCGGAGGCGCGCTGCGCGCGGCTGGAGCAGGCCGATCTGACGACCTGGCAGGACCGCAAGCGCTGCGAGTACTGGTTCTTGCTGCAGGTGCTGGCGCCGTCGCCGGCCTTCGCCGCGCTGCTGACGCTATTGCGCCGCAGCGAGAGCTATTGGCTGGTGCGCTTCCTGCTGGCCCAGTCCAGCCGTGGCGACAAGTTGCAGGAGCTGGGCGAGCGCTACGGCGTGTCCTATTCCCATTTCCGCCGGCTGTGCCGCCACGCGCTGGGCAATGCGGCCAAGACCGAGCTGCGCGACTGGCGCATGGCCCGCTCGCTGCTGGATGTGGCGGAGGGGCGGGAAAACCTGACCCAGGTGGCGCTCAAGCACGGCTATGCCTCGTCATCGCATTTTTCCAACGAGATCAAGGGGCTGATCGGCGTGTCGCCGCGCGGTCTGTCCAACATCATTCAACTGGCCACCAAATGAATCGAAGCTTTTTATCCGCCGCGCTGCTGGCGGCGGCGCTGGCCGCCGCGATGCCGGCCGCCGCCGCGCCGGAGCCGGCGCGCGCCGCCGATGCCGGTTACGTCGCCAAGAAGGAAGGCCTGCGCTCTTTCTTCGACGCGATTTCCTCGCGGCTGAAAAAGCCGGTGATCGTCAGCAAGCAGGCGGCGCGCAAGCAGATCAGCGGCGATTTCGACCTGGCCAATCCGCAGGCGCTGCTGGACAAGATGACCCAGCAGCTGGGCCTGATCTGGTATCACGACGGCCAGGCCATCTATGTCTACGACGCCAGCGAAACCCGCAACGCGGTGGTGTCGCTGCGCAATGTCTCGCTCTCCGCCTTCAACGACTTCCTGCGCAAGTCCGGCCTTTATGACAAGCGTTATCCGCTGCGCGGCGACAACCGCAGCGGCACGTTCTACGTGTCCGGCCCGCCGGTGTTCGTCGACCTGGTGGTCAACGCCGCCGGCTTCATGGACAAGCAGAGCGACGGCATCGAGCTGGGCCGGCAGAAGATAGGCGTGGTGCGGCTCAACAATACCTTTGTCAGCGACCGCAGCTATGAGCTGCGCGACCAGAAAATCGTCATCCCCGGCATGGCCACGGTGATTGAGAAGCTGCTGCAGGGCGAGGACAAGCCCTTGCAGTCCGCCGGCGTCAATCCGGCGCGGCCGCCGGCGCGGGGTAGCGATATCCCGGCGATGCCGGACTTTCCCGCCGGCGGCGAGCTCAAGGCGCCGGCCTACCACGCTGGCCTCAGCCTGCCGGAGGCGCTGAAGCAGGACACGGCGGCCGGCGACATCAAGGTGATCGCCTACCCGGACACCAATAGCCTGCTGGTCAAGGGCACCACCGAGCAGGTGCGCTTCATCGAGAACCTGGCGCAGGCGCTGGACGTGGCCAAGCGCCACGTCGAGCTGTCGCTGTGGATCATAGACCTGGACAAGGGCGACCTGGACCAGCTGGGCATCAACTGGAGCGGCAGCGCCACCGTGGGCAACAAGCTGGGCGTGACGCTGAACCAGACCTCCTCCCTCAGCACCCTGGACGGCACCCGCTTCATCGCCTCGGTGATGGCGCTGTCGCAGAAGAACAAGGCCAATGTGGTGTCGCGCCCGGTGGTGCTGACCCAAGAAAACGTGCCGGCCATCTTCGACAACAACCGCACCTTCTACGCCAAGCTGGTGGGCGAGCGCAATTCCAGCCTGCAGCACGTGACCTACGGCACCCTGGTCAGCGTGCTGCCGCGCTTTTCCGCCGACGGCCAGATCGAGATGTCGCTGAACATCGAAGACGGCCGCGAGGCCAAGAGCCCGGATTACGACAAGGACCCGCAGGACGCGCTGCCCGAGGTGGGCCGCACCCGCATCAGCACCGTGGCGCGGGTGCCGCAGGGCAAGAGCCTGCTGATAGGCGGCTATACCCGCGACGCCAATATCGAGCAGAACAACAAGGTGCCGTTCTTGGGCAGCCTGCCGCTGGTGGGCGGCCTGTTCCGCTACCGCAGCCAGAACCAGAGCAATACCGTGCGTGTGTTCCTGATCCAGCCGCGCGAGATCGACGATCCGCTGACGCCGGACGCCAGCGATCTGGCGGCGGCGGTGGCCAAGCAGGGCGGCATAGACAGCGACCCGCTGCAGCAATGGGTGCGCGATTACCTGGACCGCGAGCAGCGCGCCGACGGCGCGGCCAAGGGCGCGACGCGTGGACATTAGCAGCCGTCCGCCGCCGGTCTTCGGCGTGCGCTCGCCCAAGCACCAGGCCAAGCTGGACGCCCAGCGCGACGCCCAGCGCCAGGGCGAGGCCCAGCAGGCCGACGCGCAGCAGCTGGAGGACGCCAGCCCGGCGGCCGAGGTGCAGCGCTTCGCCCAGTCCACCGATGAAATGTCGGCGGCGCTGACCCAGTTCCGCAACCGCCGCGATTACGACAAGAAGCTGGGCCATCTGGCCGACAGCTTCGAACGGGTGCTGGACGAGGAAGCCCAGCCCAAGGCGCAGCAAATCGTGCACGTGGCCAAGTCCCACGGCGTCAGCGCCGAGGAGCTGCTGCGCCAGGCGCGTTCCCTGTTCCCGGACGACAGCGATCTGGTGCTGGTGCTGCGCGAGCTATTGCGCCGCCGCCAGCTGGACGAGGTGGTGCGCAAGCGCTTGCAGGCGCTGCTCAAGCAGGTGGAAGAGCAGGCCGAGCCCAAGCCCTTGAAGGCCGGCATCAATTGCGCGCTCAAGGCGCGGCTGTTCGGCAAGGCGCTGTCGCTGAGCCCCGGCCTGCTGCGCGCCAGCTATCGCCAATTCCTGGAGAGCGAGGCGGCGGAAGCGGAGATCTACGCCGACTGGGTGGGCAGCTACGGCTACCAGCGCCGGGCGGTGGTGCTGGATTTCATCGAGGGCGCGTTGCTGGCCGACATCGATTCGCTGGACGCCAGCTGTTCGCGGCTGGAGTTCGGCAATCTGCTGGGCCGGCTGGGCCAGCTCAAGCTGCTGCGCTCGGCCGACGCGCTCTTCGTCGGCCGCATGCTGGCCAACCCGCTGGTGTGCGCGTTCAACCCCAATGAGGCGGACTGGCTGCTGTTCATGCTGTCGCTGCTGCAACAGCCGCAGCAACTGGACGGCCTGCTGGCGGAAACCGTGGGCGACACCGCGCTGCTCAGCCGCCACAGCGAGCATTCCTCGCTGCTGCAGGCCTTGTTCCAGGCCTGCAAGGCGCTGCCGCCGCAGTTGTTCGTCGACGAACGCTGGCTGGACGCCTTGCAGGAGGAGTTCCGCCGTCTGGCCGCCATCGCCTACCGCCACGAGCTGGCCGAGCGCCGGCGCGAGGCCGAGGGCGGCGGCGCGGAGTAAGGAAGAGCCGCCAGGCAAGGCGAGGGGACGCGCCCCGCCTTGCCTGGCTGTTTTTCTCGGCGGGCCGCGGCCCGCTGTCAGATTATCGAATCGCTTTGGATGACTAACGGTGTTTAACTCCCTGCTCAACGGCGCGCGCTCGCGTCCGGAATTGCTGATCCTGCTGTTGATGGTGATGATCATCGCGATGCTGATCATCCCGCTGCCCACCTATCTGGTGGACTTCCTGATCGGCCTCAACATCGTGATCGCCGTGCTGGTGTTCATGGGCTCGTTCTACATCGACCGCATCCTCAGCTTCTCCACCTTTCCCTCGGTGCTGCTGATCACCACCCTGTTCCGGCTGGCGCTGTCCATCAGCACCAGCCGCCTGATCCTGATCGAGGCCGACGCCGGCGAGATCATCAACACCTTCGGCCAGTTCGTGATCGGCGACAGCCTGGCGGTGGGCTTCGTGGTGTTCTCCATCGTCACCGTGGTGCAGTTCATCGTGATCACCAAGGGTTCGGAACGGGTGGCCGAGGTGGCGGCGCGCTTCTCGCTGGACGGCATGCCCGGCAAGCAGATGAGCATTGACGCCGACCTCAAGGCCGGCATCGTCGACGCCGACGGCGCGCGCGAGCGCCGCAGCGTGCTGGAGCGTGAAAGCCAGCTCTACGGCTCCTTCGACGGCGCGATGAAGTTCATCAAGGGCGACGCCATCGCCGGCATCATCATCATCTTCGTCAACTTCATCGGCGGCATCGCCGTGGGCATGACCCAGCACGGCATGGACCTGTCCACCGCGCTGTCCACCTACACCATGCTCACCATCGGCGACGGCCTGGTGGCGCAGATTCCGGCGCTGCTGATCGCCATCAGCGCCGGCTTCATCGTCACCCGCGTCAACGGCGACAGCGACAATATGGGCCGCAACATCATGAGCCAGTTGCTGGGCAACCCGTTCGTGCTGGTGGTGACCGCGGTGCTGGCGCTGGCGGTGGGCATGCTGCCCGGCTTCCCGCTGATCGTGTTCCTGATCCTGGCAGCGGCCTTGGGCTGCCTGTTCTATTACAAGCGCCGCATGGCCGGCAAGGGCGCGCCGGGCGCGGCCCAGGCGCCGAAGGCGGAAGGCTCCGGCGCGGCCGGCGGCAAGGACAGCTCGCTGGGCCTGATCGGCAACCTGGACAAGGTGGCGGCGGAAACCGTGCCCTTGATCCTGCTGGTGCCCAAGGCGCGCCGCGCGGCGCTGGAGCAGGCGCAACTGGCCGAGCGCCTGCGCAGCCAGTTCTTCATCGATTACGGCGTGCGGCTGCCGGACATGCTGCTGCGCGACGGCGAAGGCCTGGCCGACAACCGGGTGGCGGTGTTGATCAACGAGATCCGCGCCGACGAGTTCGAACTGCATTTCGACCTGCTGCGGGTGGTCAATTACTCGGACGAGGCCGCCGCGCTGGGCGTGCAGCCGGTGTTCAGCGCCCAGGGCGCCAGCCAGTGCGCCTGGGTGCGCCCGGCCGACGGCGACAAGCTGGCCAAGCTGGGCTACCAGCTGCGCCCGGCGCTGGACGAGCTTTATCACTGCCTGGCCGCGCTGCTGGCGCGCCACGTCAACGAATACTTCGGCGTCCAGGAAACCAAGCACATGCTGGACCAGCTGGAAGCCAAATACCCGGACCTGCTCAAGGAAGTGCTGCGCCACGCCACGGTGCAGCGCATCGCCGAGGTGCTGCAGCGGCTGCTGGCCGAGCGCATCTCGGTGCGCAACATGAAGCTGGTGATGGAGGCGCTGGCGCTGTGGGCGCCGCGCGAGAAGGACGTGATCAATCTGGTGGAACACGTGCGCGGCGCGCTGGCGCGCTACATCTGCCACAAGTTCGCCAGCGGCGGCGAATTGCGCGCGGTGATGATGTCCGCCGAGGTGGAGGACATGGTGCGCAAGGGCATACGCCAGACCTCGGCCGGCGCCTTCCTCAACCTGGAGCCAGCGGCTTCCGACGAATTGATGGACCTGTTCGCGCTCGGCCTGGACGGCCTGGGCATCGCGCACAAGGACCTGGTGCTGCTGGCCTCGGTGGACGTGCGGCGCTTCATCAAGAAACTGGTCGAAACCCGCTTCCGCGATCTGGAAGTGGTGTCCTTCGGCGAAATCGCCGACAGCGTGTCGGTGAACGTGATCAAAACCATTTAAAAAAGGATTCCGCCTATGTTCGCCATGGATATCGCCCAACTGGTCCGCGCCGCGCTGGAAGAGAGCGGCTGCGATCCCGCCCTGCTGGGCGACTTGGACAGCCATTCCACCATCGCGCTGGATCTGCACGATCTGCCCAGCATCCATGTCAGCGCTCAGGACGGCGAGGTGTGGCTGTGGTCGCGGCTGGCCGAGCACAACGAGGCGGTGCTGGCCCAGCGCGCCGCCGAACTGCTGCGCGAGCTGATGCAGGGCTGCCACTTCACCCGTAGCGGCCAGCTGCAGTTGGCCGCCAATGACGGCTACCTGGAACTGAAGGCGATGGTGCACCCGGACTGTCTGGCCGACGGCAAGCGCTTCTCCGAGGCCTTGAACGGCTACTTCGACGCGCTGGAGCGCTTCAGCGAGTCGCTGCTGCGATGAGGGCGCCGCGCCTGCTGCGCCGGCTGGCGTATCCGCAACGCCTGTCCGGCCCGATCCTGGAAGCCGCGCTGCCCGAGGTGGCGATAGGCGAGCTGTGCGACATCCGCCGCAGCTGGCAGGACCGCGAAGTGGTGGCCCGCGCCCAAGTGGTGGGCTTCCAGGGCGAGCGCGCGGTGCTCAGCCTGATCGGCAACGCGCGCGGCCTGTCGCGCGAGGCGCTGCTGCAGCCCACCGGCCGCGCGCTGGCCGCCTGGATAGGCGAATCGGCGCTGGGCGCGGTGCTGGACCCGTCCGGCCGCATCGTCGAGCGCTTCGCGCCCGAGGCCGGCGTCGGCGGCGAGGAACGCGGCATCGACGCCGATCCGCCGCCGTATTCGCGGCGCGTCGGCATCCGCGAGCCGCTGGCCACCGGCGTGCGCGCCATCGACGGCCTGCTGACCTGCGGCGTCGGCCAGCGCGTCGGCATCTTCGCCTCCGCCGGCTGCGGCAAGACCATGTTGATGCACATGCTGATCGAGCAGAGCGACGCCGATGTCTTCGTCGTCGGCCTGATCGGCGAGCGCGGCCGCGAAGTGACGGAGTTCGCCGAGGCGCTGCGCGCCTCGCCCAAGCGCGATCGCTGCGCGCTGGTGTTCGCCACCTCGGACTTCTCCTCGGTGGACCGCTGCAACGCGGCGCTGCTGGCCACCACGGTGGCGGAATACTTCCGCGACCAGGGCAAGAAAGTGGTGCTGTTCGTCGATTCCATGACCCGCTACGCCCGCGCGCTGCGCGACGTGGCGCTGGCCGCCGGCGAACCGCCGGCGCGGCGCGGCTATCCGGCCTCGGTGTTCGATAGCCTGCCGCGCTTGCTGGAGCGCCCCGGCGCCACCCACGGCGGCAGCATCACCGCCTTCTACACCGTGCTGCTGGAAAGCGACGACGAGCCGGACCCGATGGCGGACGAGATCCGTTCCATCCTGGACGGCCACATCTATCTGAGCCGCAAGCTGGCCGGTCAGGGCCACTACCCGGCCATCGACGTGCTCAAGAGCGCCAGCCGCGTGGCCGGCCAGGTCTGCGGCGGCGGCCATCTGCAGGCGGCCTCGGCGCTGCGCGCGCTGCTGGCGCGGCTGGAGGAACTGCAGGTGTTCATCGACCTGGGCGAATACCGCCCCGGCGAGAACGCCGAC
The DNA here is from genome assembly GCF_001043555.1 of Chromobacterium sp. LK1. Taxonomy (NCBI): domain Bacteria; kingdom Pseudomonadati; phylum Pseudomonadota; class Betaproteobacteria; order Neisseriales; family Chromobacteriaceae; genus Chromobacterium; species Chromobacterium sp. LK1. The sequence goes on from NZ_LDUI01000010.1 coordinate 15,297, forward strand.
AACGACCGGGCGATGAGCGCGCGCGAGACATTGCGGCAATGGCTGCGCCAGCCGCTGGACGAGCACTCGCCGTTCGAGGTCACGCTGCGGAGCCTGGATGCGCTTACTGCCTAAGCTGGGCGCGCTGCTGCGCCGCTGTCAGGCGGCGCAGCAGCGCTGCGAGGCGGAGCTGTTGCAACTGGCGCGCCGGGACGGCGACCTCGCGGCCGAACAACAGGCGCTGGCCTTGCAGGGCCAGGGTCTGCGTCAACTGCTGCTGGCGCAGCGGCCAGCCGGGGCGATGAGCCGCGGCCAGTTGTTCGCGCTGCAACGCAAGCAGGCGGTGCTGCGTCGCCAGTTGCAGCAGCTGGATCTGCAACAGGGGCAGTTGGAGGAGCAGCGGCAAGAACTGAGCGGCCTGCGCGACGCGCAGCAGACACTGCGCCGCCAATGGCTGCGCAAGGAAGACAAGTATCAACGCTGGGCCAAGCTGCAACGCCGCCAGGAACGCATGCGGCGCTTGCGGCTGGACGAGGCCGAGCAGGAAGAGAGGACGATATGGAAGCGATGACGCCGATTCCCGCGCCGGGCGCGGACCTGCGGCCGGCGCCGGACGCCGCTGGCGACGGCGCGGCGGAAGCCTTTGCCCGCGAAGCGCAAAAGCAGCGCCAGGACGCCGCCGATCCGGACCGCGACGAGGAGGGCGAGGCCGGCGAGCACGAGCAGGACCGTTCCCGCTTGCCGGCGGCCTTGCCCTGGCAGCCGCCGCTGCCGCCGCAGTGGAGCGCGGCGCGGCTGAGCGCCGGCGGCCGCCATGCGGCGGAAGCCGCGCTATCCGCGCCGGGCAAGCGTGGCCAGACGCTTTTGGGCGACGGCGAACGGCCGGACGCCCACGGCAAGAACGCGGCGCGGCCGCAAGGCGCGCATGTCGCCGCGCTGGCGGCCGAACACGCCGCCAGCCTGGCGCCGCTGGCCGCCGCCGCGGCCAAGGTCCGCGTGGCGCCCGCTGCGGTGGCGCCGCCCAAGGCCGAACACGCGCCGCTCAAGATGGAGCAGGCGCCGGCGGTCAAGATGGAACAGGCGCAGGCCAAGGGCGAGACGCCGCCGCCGGCCGCCGCCTTGATGCCGGCGGCGCCGAAAGCGCCGCGTAGCGAGTCCGCCGCGTCGGTGGCGACGCCGATGTCCGGTCCGGCGCCGACCGCCGCGCGCGAAGGCGGCGAAGCGCGCAAGAACGAGACCGCTCCCGTCGGCGCCGTGGCCGCGCCGCCGCCGCAAGCCCAGGCGCAAGCGCTGCCGGCGCGCGAAGCCGCGCCGCCGGCGCGGCCACGCCAGGACGCGGCGCAGGCGCAGCCGGCCCCGTACGCGCCCAGCGCGCCGGAGCCGGCGCAGCCGGGCCTGACTTACCGCTTCCAGCGCTGGGGCGGCGAGCACGCGGTCAATGTGCAGAGCCAGCCCGGCGGCGTGCTCAGCCTGCAGCCCTCGGACAGCCTGGTGCAGCAGCGCTTGGGCGAGCAATGGCAGTCCGGCAACCCGCAGCAATGGCAGATGGCGCGCGACGATGGCCATGAGCAAGGCCGGCGGCAGCCGCAGCGCGATGAGGAGGAGGATGCCTGATGCTGGCGCTCAGACGGATAGACGCGCGCGAACGCGCGCTGAGCCTCGCCGCCGCCGCCTGGCGCCGGCAAGGCTGGGACGCGGCGCTGGAAACCCCGCCGCGCGACGGCCTGTGGCTGTCGGTCAGCGACGCGGACCGGCGCTGGCAGGGCTGGCTGCAGCCGCGCGCCTGGCTGGAACACGCGGCGCCGGAGTTGGCGCGGCTGGCCTTGTCGGCCGGCGTGGAGGCGCTGGCGGCGCAGTGGCTGGCGGCGGCGGAACGGCCGCTGAGCCTGCCGATGCCGGAGCTGGCTTACCAGCGCCTGCGCTTGGGCGAGGCGGGGCCGGGCGACGCCTTGCCGCGCCAGCCGCTGCTGCGGGTGATGAGCGCGGAGGGGCCGCTGTGGCTGGAGCAGACGCCGGAAGTGGACGCCGACGCGGCGCCGGAGCTGGCGGACAGGCTCAGCTGGCCGCTGCGCTTCGTCATCGGCGACAGCCGCATCAGCCTGGGCCTGCTGCGCGAGGTCGGCCGCGGCGATGTGCTGCTGATCCGCCAGCCGGCGGCGGCGGTGCGCTGCCACGATCGCGCGCTGGGCTCTTATCAATCGTACGAAGAAGGAATCGTCATGGAATGGGATGAAACGCAACAGGCGGCGGAGCCGGAAGCGCCGGCGCGCGATATGGGCCAATTGCCGGTGGAACTGGAGTTCGTGCTGCACCGCAGCCGGATGACGCTGGCGGAATTGCAGGCGCAGTGCCGGGGCCGGCTGCTGGAACTGCCGGCCGACGCCGAGCGGCGGGTGGAAGTGCGCGCCAACGGCGCCTTGCTGGGGCGCGGCGAACTGGTGCAGCTGGCCGGTCAGTTGGGGGTGGAAGTGACGGAGTGGCTGGGCGGAGCCGCCGATGTCGAATGATATCTCGCTGATCGCGCTGCTGGCCTTCGCCACGCTGCTGCCTTTCCTGATCGCTTCCGGCACCTGTTTCATCAAGTTCTCCATCGTGTTCGTGATGGTGCGCAACGCGCTGGGCCTGCAGCAGGTGCCGTCCAATATGACGCTCAACGGCATCGCGCTGATGTTGTCGATGTTCGTGATGCTGCCGATCGCGCAGCAGGCCTACAGCCATTACCAGGAAGAGCAGGTCAGTTTCAACAGCGTGGAATCGGTGAGCAACTTCGTCGAGAACGGCCTGGACGGTTATCGCGGCTATTTGCAGAAGTATTCCGATCCGGAACTGGTGAGCTTCTTCGAAAAGGCCCAGGCGCAGCGCACCGAGCGCGAAACCGGCAATGCCGAGGCCGACGAGCAGCCGTCCATCTTCGCCTTGCTGCCGGCCTACGCGCTCAGCGAGATCAAGAGCGCGTTCAAGATCGGCTTCTATCTCTACCTGCCCTTCGTGGTGGTGGACCTGGTGATCTCCAGCATCCTGCTGGCGCTGGGGATGATGATGATGAGCCCGGTGACGATCTCGGTGCCGATCAAGCTGGTGTTGTTCGTGGCGCTGGACGGCTGGACCTTGTTGTCGAAAGGGCTGGTGTTGCAGTACCTGGATTTGGCTTTGTAGGGGGCAAAACCGCCGATGCTGCGTTGCGCCTCCTTGTCGTACGACGGGTACTGCCTGCGTCGGCGCGCCTTGCCTCGGCCGCTGCGCTCGGTTTTGCTGCCGATGCCGCCCGCCTCAATTTTGGAGTTTTGCTATGAATGATCTGGTGTTCGCCGGCAACAAGGCGCTGTACCTGGTGCTGCTGATGTCGGCCTGGCCCATCATCGTCGCCACCGCCATCGGCCTGCTGGTGGGCCTGTTCCAGACCGTGACCCAGTTGCAGGAACAGACGCTGCCCTTCGGCATCAAGCTGTTCGGCGTCAGCCTGTGCCTGTTCCTGCTGTCCGGCTGGTACGGCGAGACCCTGCTCGGCTTCGGCCGGGAGGTGATGCGCATGGCGCTGGCCCGGGGCTGAGACGGATGCAGTTTGGCCTGTTCTTCGAAATCCACGGCTGGGTGGCCGCGGCCGCGCTCGGCTTCGCCCGCGTGGCGCCGGTGTTCTTCATCCTGCCCTTCCTGAACAGCAATGTGCTCAGCGGCGTGGTGCGCACCTCGGCCACCATGCTGGTGGCGCTGGGGCTGTGGCCGCATCCGGTGGAGGCGCTGCCGGCCTTCCAGGCGCTGCCCTTCCTGGCGCTGATCGCGCGCGAGGCGGCGGTGGGCCTGCTGCTGGGCTGCCTGCTGGCCTGGCCGTTCTGGGTATTCCACGCGCTGGGCAGCATCATAGACAACCAGCGCGGCGCGACGCTGAGCAGCAGCATAGACCCGGCCAACGGCGTGGATACCTCGGAGCTGGCCAATCTGTTCAATCTGTTCGCCGCCGCGGTCTATCTGCAAGGCGGCGGCATGGGCCTGATGCTGGACCTGTTCCGCCAGAGCTATCAATTGTGCGACCCCTTGGGCGTGTGCGCGCCGGCGCTGGCGCCGACGCTGAGCCTGCTCAACCAGGTGATCAGCAAGGCGGTGGTGCTGGCCAGCCCGGTGGTGGCGGCCTTGCTGCTGTCCGAGGCGGTGCTGGGCCTGCTGTCGCGCTTCGCGCCGCAGATGAACGCCTTCGCGGTGTCGCTGACGGTGAAGAGCGCGGTGGCCTTGCTGATCATGCTGATGTATTTCGGCCCGGTGCTGCCGGACACGGTGGCGCGGCTGGTGGTGCCGGCGGCGGCGCTGCCCGGCTGGCTGGGCGCGCCGGTGCGCTGAGATGTCGAACAAGACCGAACAACCGACGCGCAAGCGCCTGCAGGACGCGGCCAAGAAAGGCCAGTCCTTCAAGAGCCGCGACCTGGTGGTGGCCTGCCTGACCCTGTGCGGCGTCGCCTACCTGGTGTCCTTCGGCTCGCTGGTGGAATTGATGGGCGCTTTCCGCCAGGTGATCGCCGGCGGTTTCCAGCAGGACATGCAGGGCTATGCCCAGGCGGTGGTTTGGCTGGGCATCAAGCTCTTGCTGCCCATCTTCCTGCTCTGCATCGTCGCCTCCGCCTTGCCCTCCCTGCTGCAAAGCGGCTTCGTGCTGGCCAGCGAGGCCTTGAAGCTCAATCTGGAAGCGCTGAATCCGGTGAACGGCTTCAAGAAGCTGTTCAGCCTGCGCACGGTGAAGGAGGCGGTGAAGGCGCTGCTGTATCTGACCAGCTTCGTGGTGGCGGTGCTGGTGCTGTGGCACAAGCACAAGGCGCTGCTGTTCGCCCAGCTCAACGGCGACCCGATCGGCATGGCGGCGATCTGGCGCGAACTGCTGCTGGCCTTGGTGCTGACCTGCCTGGGCTGCATCGTGGCGGTGCTGCTGCTGGACGCGATCGCCGAGTACTTCCTGTTCATGAAGGACATGAAGATGGACAAGCAGGAGGTCAAGCGCGAGATGAAGGAGCAGGAGGGCAACCCGGAGATCAAGTCGCGCCGCCGCGAGGCGCACATGGAAATCCTGTCCGAGCAGGTGAAGTCCGACATCGAAAACTCGCGCCTGATCGTGGCCAACCCCACCCATATCGCCGTCGGCATCTATTTCAAGCCCGAGCTGCTGCCGATTCCCTTCATCTCGGTGATGGAGACCAATCAGCGCGCGCTGGCGGTGCGGGCCTACGCGGAAAAAGTGGGCGTGCCGGTGGTGCGCGACATTCCGCTGGCGCGGCGCATCTTCGCCAGCCATCGCCGCTATTCCCTGGTCAGCCTGGACGAGGTGGAGGACGTGCTGCGCTTGCTGATGTGGCTGGAGCAGGTGGAAAACGCCGGCGTGGCAGCGCCGGAGCCATCGCCGCTAGCGGCGGCGGAGCAGGGGAAGGAGGCGAACGCCGCCGGGCCTGCTGTGGATGAATCCGCCGGCACGCCCGCTTCTGTGGATAAGCGAAATGGTCAGGAGGGCTGAGCGCATCCGCGCCCTCAACGCGCGCGAGACCGTGAACTGGCGCTCGCCTGGCTAAGCCAGTCTCTTCCCTGGCCGCTGCGGTCCCAAAGCCGGCAAGACCGTATTGATCTCGCCCGGATGTCCGCCGCGTCGCCGCCATGAGCGATTCCTGAATGTTTCCCCCGGCCGCGCGCTGTTAAATGACAGCGACGACGGTCATTCCATACCCAAGACAACCGTCGTCTCTAGCCAGCTCTGCCGGGTTGGTGACAGCGACTAGGAGATGTTTGATGAACCCTGAAGACAATGTCAGCGACGACCGCTTGGCAGAGATGGTCTGGGAAGCGGTAAGCGCGGGCGCCACCCTGAAAGACGTGCACGGCATCCCGCCGGACATGATGGAGGGCCTGTACGCCCACGCTTACGATTTTTACAACAAGGGAAGGCTCGACGAAGCGGAAACCTTCTTCCGCTTTCTGTGCATCTACGACTTCTACAACCCCGATTACATCATGGGACTGGCCGCCGTGTGCCAGCTCAAGAAACAGTTCCAGAAGGCCGCCGATCTGTACGCGGTGGCCTTCGCCCTGAGCAAGAACGACTACCGGCCGGTGTTCTTCACCGGCCAGTGCCAGTTGTTCATGCGCAAGGCGGCCAAGGCCAGGCAGTGTTTCGAGCTGGTGTGCGAGCAGAGCGACGACGAGTCGCTGCGCGCCAAGGCCCAAGTGTATCTGGACAGCTTGCAGGAGACGGAGGCCGAGCAATCCCGTCAGCAGGAAAAGGAGCAAGCATGAGCGGTAACACTATCGGTCAAGGCTTCAATCTTGGCAGTGCCGAGCTGGCGAAAGCGCTATCGGGCAACACCCAGGCGAGCGAGAAATTCGTCGACGCCGCGCAGAAGTCGGCGCAAGCGCTGTTCACGCTGCGCGTCAGCGACGCCGCCGGCGCCGCCAAGCCGCGCAGCGACTTGAACACGCCGCCGCTGACCCAGCCCACGGCCAAGGCCAAGGAAGAGCTGGACGGCGCGGGCAAGCTGACGCTGCTGCTGGGACAGTTGATGTCCTTGCTGGGCAATGTCTCGCTGTCGCAGCTGGAAAGCCGCATCGCCACCTGGCGCGCGATGATGGAAGCGCAAGTGGCGATGGGCGAGAAACTGTCCAAAGAGTTCCAGGACGCGTTCAAGGCGGCGAGCGAAGCCACCGAGGCGCTGAAAGACGCGGTGGGCAACTACGACAGCGCCAAACAGGCCGCGGACGCCGCCCAGAAGAAAGCCGACGCGGCGCTGGCCAAGTTGAACGGCATGTCGCCGGACGATCCGGGCTACGCCGACGCCCAGGCCGCCAGCCAGCAGGCCTCCAGCGAAGCCGTGCAAGCCAAGCAGAAAGCCGACAAGGCGTTCGACGTGGCGGAGAAGGCCCGCGTGGTGGCGGTGGAAAAGGGCAAGATCGCCGATGACCTGGCCGGCAAGGTGCAGGGCGCCAATGTGGGCGGCGATGTCGCGCGCAAAACCGGCGAGGACAACCTGTCCAACGTGGCCAAGCTAACCATGTTGATGGCGATGTTCGTCGAGCTGGTGGGCAAGAACAGCGAAGAAAGCCTGAAAAACGATCTGGCATTGTTCCAGGCCTTGCAGGAAGGCCGCCAGAAGGAAATGGACAAAAAATCCGCCGAGTACCAGGAAGAAGTGCGCAAGGCGGAAGAACTCAATCGCACCATGGGGTGCATTGGCAAGATTCTAGGCGCGGTGCTGACGGTGGTCAGCGTCGTGGCCGCAGCATTCACCGGCGGCGCCAGCCTGGCGCTGGCCGCGGTGGGCGTCGCGCTGATGGTGGCGGACGAGGTGGTCAAGGCCACCACCGGGGTGTCCTTCATGGAGGAGGCGTTGAAGCCCTTGATGGACAAGGTGCTCAAACCCTTGATGGACCTGATAGGCAAGGCCATTACCAAGGCGCTGGAAAGCATGGGGGTGGACAAGAAGACCGCCGAGCTGGCCGGCTCCATCATCGGCGCGGTGCTGGCCGCGGTGGCCATGGTCGCGGTGATGGTGGTGGTGGCCGTGGTGGGCAAGGGCGCCGCCAGCAAGCTGGGCGGCGCGCTCAGCAAGCTGATGGGCGACGCCATCAAGAAGATGGTGCCCAATGTGCTGAAGGAACTGGCCAAGAACGGCAGCAAGATGTTGACCCAGGGCTTCCAGCGCCTGGCCAACAGCCTGGGCCTGCGCACCGACGCCGCCTCCAAGCAACTGATGGCCAACACCCTCAACCGCGTGGTGGTGGGCGGGGAAGTGGCGCAAGCCACCACCCAGGCCGGCGGCAATGTGGCGCAAGGCGTGTTCATGAAGAACGCCAGCGACGCGCTGGCCGACTTCACCCTGGCGCGCGCCGCGATGGATCAGATCGAGCAATGGCTGAAGCAGGCGGTGGAAGCCTTCGCCAACACCCAGAAAATCACTCAGGAACTGACCACGATGATGTCTTCCGCGCTGCAGCAGAATGCCGAGGCCGGCCGTTTCGTGTTGCGTCAGAGCCACGCTTGAGTCAGGAGAAAATAGCATGCTGAACACTATCAACACCTCGTCCCTCCACACGCTGTTACCCGCCACGACGGAATCCGGCGCGGCCGAGAAATCGCTGGCGGCCAAGTCGCTGGTGGACATCAAGGACATCCTGCCCATCCTGAACAGCGCCGGCCGCGACGGCAAGGCGCTGGCCGAGGCGATGAGCGGCCCGCAACTGCGCCCGCCGTCCGCCGAGGTGAGCAAGCAGGTGACCGACGGCCTGAAGGCCTATCTGAGCGAAAAAGCCAAGGACCCGGAATTTGTCCAGGACCTGGGCGCGGTGTATCAGAAGGTCGAGTCCGGCGTCAGCAAGCTGATGAACGACAAGGTCAAGGAACAGGCCGAACAGGGTAAATCCTTCGATATCAGCGGCATGGCGCCCAGCGGCGTGGCGCTGCTGGTGGCCGCCATCGTCTTGATGTCGGCGCTGCGCACCGCCGATAACGCCTTGAGCACCAAGTTGTCGCTGGTCAGCTTCGACGCCACCAAGGCCACCGCCGCCTCCATGGTGCGCGAAGGCATCGCCAACCTGTCCAGCAGCATCGCCCAGGGCGTGGGCCAGATGGCGATTACCGGCGTCGGCGCCAAGAAGAGCCTGAGCGGCATCAACGCCGAACGCGGCGCATTGAAGAACAACGCGCCCAAGCTGGCCAAGGCCGGCGACGAGAGTCGCAACATCCAGACCACGCTGAACCGACAGAACTCGGTCAAGCTGGGCGCGGAACCGGACAGCCTGAAGCACGTGGGTCTGAAGTCGCAGCCAGGCGCGGCCAAGCTGGGCGCTGGCGAGCCGGGCACGCAGTCCAACGCCGCAGGCAGCGTGGCGGACGGCATGGCTGGCGACAAGATCGGTTTGAAGTCCAGCAACCAGAACCTGGGCAAGCCGCATGAAGCCGCATTGGGCAGCGCTGGCGAGGACTTGCCGGTGAAGAGCCAGATCGAGCAGCAAACGATGGACGACACCAAGCTCAAGGCTCAGGCCAAGCAAACCACCGGCAAGGCGATCATGGACAGCTCGTCCGCGGCCAGCAATATCGCCGGCGGCTCCGGTCGCTACGCTTCCACGCTGGAGCAGTCCGAGCAGCAGATCAGCCAGGCTTCCAGCCGCGTGGCCAATACCGCCTCCGAGGAAACCCGCGAGAGCAGCCGCAAATCCGACAGCTTCATCCAGGAGCTGCTGCGCACCTTGGACAGCATCAGCCAATCCAAGAGCGCGGCCATGGGCGCGGTGGCCGGCAACATCCGCGCCTGATCCGCTAGCCCGCAACCGGACCGGGCCGTCCCAGGCTTCGTCCGCCGGCCCGGCCTTCCCGGTCGGGCCGGCCTTGCACACCATTCATCCCGCCAGCGCCTGGGCGTCTGTCTCGGCGCTGGCCAAGCAGGGGAATCCCCATGAACGGCATTCAAACCACATCCTCCTTGCCGCTGACGCGGCCGCAAACGATGGAAACCCCGGCCGCCGCGCCGCGCGCCGATGTCGCCGGCCAGGCTGTCGCAACCCGCGCCGCCGCGCCGCAAGGGCCGGAGCTGTTCGCGCTCAATACCGCTCAGAACAAGGCCGACGCGCTGCGCCAGGCCAACGAGGCCGCTCGCCGCAGCGTCGAAGGGCAGACCGCCTATGAAAGCAAGCTGGCGGATCAGCGCTGGCAGGCGGCGATTGCCGGCGGCGAGCCGCCGCCGGCCGAGCGCGTGGCATTCCAGCGCGGCGCGCTGACGCGGGGGCTGGACCAGGCCCGCGACATGCAGACGCTGAATACTCAGCAACTCAAAAGCGGTCTGGGCGCTTTGGCGCAAAGCGGCTACGTGATGTCCGCCGAGCAACAGTCCAAGCTGCAGGCGGATATCGCCGAGGTGTTCGCCGACGCTCCGCCCACGGCGCGGGAATTTGCCGCGCCGATGTTGTACACGGCGCCGGCGCCGGGCGCGGCCAAGGACATGATCTCCGACCGCGAACTGTGGGAAATGATCAGCAAGGCCATCGGCGACATCAAGGACGGCTACCTGGGCGTGTACGAAAACGTGGTGGCCCAGTACACCGAGTTCTACAAGGCGTTCAGCGACATCCTGTCGCAGATGGCGAACTGGATCAAACCCGGCGGCGACGGCAACAAGGTCAAGCTGGACGTCGATGCGCTCAAGGCCGCGCTGCAAAAGCTGAAATCGGATTTCTCCCTGCCCAACAAGGCGGCGGTGCTCTTCCCCTCGCAGGATAAGTCGACGGATCCGATCAAGGGCGGCAGCGAAGAGGACGCCAGGAAGTGGGCCAAGGAGATGGGCTTGCCGGATTCCTGCGTGCAGAAGTCGGCGGACGGCAAATGGGTGGTGGTGATCGACATGACGCCGGTCGACACCATGATCCGCGATGTCGGCGCCTTGGGTAGCGGCTCGGCGGTGGAAATGGACAACGCCAAATTCCAGGCCTGGCAGTCCGGTTTCAAGGCGCAGGAAGAAAACCTGAAAAACACCCTGCAGACGCTGACCCAGAAATACAGCAACGCCAACTCGCTGTACGACAACCTGGTCAAGGTGCTCAGCAGCACCATCAGCAGCTGCACCGAAACCGCCAAGTCCTTCCTGCAAGGCTAAGCAGGCGGTTTGACGCCTGGGGCCGGGCGGGCGGCCGCCCCTGGCCCCAGCTTGTCGTCAACCGTCATCAACATTTCAGAACCTGTTCACGAACCGCTGCGCGGTGGCGATACGGTGTTAAAACAAGCTCAAAATGCTCATGTACCACTCGTACATTCCGCTTTTTCGCTGGTTTTGCCTTGTCTCGCTCTTGCCCGCAAAATCCTGAGCAGGCTCTTAGGAGATCATCATGCCGGGACTTTCCGGATTATCACGCGCCCATTCCTGCCCGGACCTGTCCGCGCTGTTGAATGGACCGGCGCGACCGGCCAGCGCCTTGGCGCGGCGGTTGAGCGAGGCGCGCAGCAGCGACGCGGCGCCGCCGCGTCGCCACTCGCTGGCCGATCTGGCCAGCTACAAGGCCGACTACAGCCGCGACAGCGTGGCGGCATTGTTCGCCGCCTCGTCGCAGTCCCAGCGTCTGGGCGAGCTGTATCAGGATTCGCCCAACCGCTACGCCAAGCTGGAAATCGCCGAGTTCGCCAAGGTTTACAGTCAGTTGAGCCGGCAGGAGGGCCTGAGCGAACAGGCGCGCCAGGCGCTGGACGGGCTGGCGCAGCAGTACACCGACAAGATCTTGAAGGACGGCCTGGGCGAAAAATCCGCTTTTGGCCCGTGGACGCCGAGAACCGACAAGCAGTATCAGCAGCGCAGCAAGCTGGAGCACAAGCTGGCCGTCATGATGGAGCGGCAATGTCCAGGCGGCGTGTTGCAGCTGGGCAATGACTTCATGCGCCGCGAGGTGGTGCCTTTCATCCTGTCCCGCGTCGAGTCCCACTTGGGGCGTCAGCTGGACGAGAGCACCTGTCAGCGCCTAACCGAACTGGTGGACAGCGCGGCGATGAAGGCGTTTGAAGAACTGCGGCTGCGGCGCGGGGAGTTGATAGAGCAGCGCGGCGTCAGCGTGGGCACGCTGGCGCGCGACCTCGATACCGTCGCCATCCTGCCGCAATTGCTGCGCAGCCTGCTGGAGGGGTTGGGCCAGGGCCCGAAAGACCCGCAACAGCCGGAGCCGGTCCGCGCCGATCAGCCCGATCCCGGTCCGGGCCCTCGGCCTAGCCCCGGCCCGGCGGATCCGGGCGAAACGCCGCGGCCGCAGGAGGTGCATTACCACTTCAACTTTAACGACAACAGCCAGGACAACCGTCAGGACAACCGGCGTTGGAACAAGCGCGGCGACACCTATCTGGGCGATGTGCACAAGGGCAACCGCCATCACGGCGGAGCGCCTTCGCGCCTGGTGACGTCCTTGCGCATGCCGGCGCCGCAAATCGCCCGCAGCCAGGACTTGCCCACGCCGCAGCAGGCTACCGTCTCTGAGACGCGCCATCCCTTGCTGGACGCGGCCAGCCAGGTGACCGGCGCCTTGTCCGAGCTGATGAACACGGCCTTGGGCGAGGACACGCTGACGGCGCCCATTCCCGGCGCGGCGCAAGCGGGCAAGCTGGACGCGACCGCGCGCCAGGCGCGGCTGGATGCGATGGCGCAGCCGCAAACCGCGACCCTAGGCGGCGCGCCTTCCGGCGTGGAGCAGGGCACGCAGACCGATGCCGGCCAAGCCTTGCGGCACGCGGCCAGCCAGGTGACGGGCGCCTTGTCCGAACTGATGAACACGGCCTTGGGCGAGGACACGCTGGCGACGCCCATTCCCGGCGCGGCGCAAGCGGGCAAGCTGGACGCGACCGCGCGCCAGGCGCGGCTGGATGCGATGGCGCAGCCGCAGACCGCGATCCTGGGCGGCGCGCCTTCCGGCGTGGAACAGGGCACGCAGACCGATGCCGGCCAAGCCTTGCGGCACGCGGCCAGCCAGGTGACGGGCGCCTTGTCCGAACTGATGAACACGGCCTTGGGCGAGGACACGCTGGCGGCGCCCATTCCCGGCGCGGCGCAAGCGGGCAAACTGGACGCAACCGCGCGCCAGGCGCGGCTCGACGCGACAGCGCAGCCGCAAACCGCCAGCCTGGGCGGGGAGTTCTCCGGGCTGTCCTTCCGCGGCGGCCCGCTGCGCAATCTGCCCAGCCAAGCCTATCTGCGCAGCCAGATTTTTCATTCGACGCTGGATGGCCACGCCGCCGGCCGGGAGCTGATCAAGGCGCTGCGCGACGCGCTGGAGCCCGACGCGGCGCAGCCCTTCGCGCAACGGCGCGAGTTCGAAGCCTTGCGCAACCGGATGTTGCCCAGCGGCCGCATGCAGCAAGACGATTTGCTGCGGCAATTCGCCGATGGCGCGCCGGAAGCGCTGGCGGCCGACGCGCGCCGGCTGGGTGGCGTGTTGGCCGAACATCCCGGCCTGGAGCGGCAGCGTCAGGCGCTGGGCGGTTTTGCGCAAACCCTGATTCGGGAAACCAATCTGGTGCCGCCGGGCGGGCGGGTCAATCCCTTGCTGGGCGAATTCCTGAACGGTTTGGGCCTGCAAGCGCGCAACGCGCCAGCGGCGGATGTCGGCGCTCGCCTGCATCAGGCCGCGCGCGAGGTGGCCGACGGCTTGTCCCATGTGCTGGACACCGCGGCTGGCCGGCGCGTGGAAGGCGAGTTGCGGGCCGAACGCATCGACATCCAGCAAGCGGCCAGCACGCCGCTGGACCAAGCGGTTCGCTTGTCGGCCGGAGACGCGCCGGCCGCCGGTGCCGGCTCGAGTCTGCATCAGGCCGCGCGCCAGGTGGCGGACGGCTTGTCCCAAGTCTTGAACGCCGCCGCCGGCCAGAGCGCGGCCGGCGAACCGGAGGCCAATGGACAAGCGTCTCAGCCTGGCCGCGCGCCGACGGCGGACGCCGCGGCGCCGACGGCAGAACGAGACGGTGGCGGCTTCGACGGGCTCAAGTTCCGCGACGGCAATCTGTACACGTTGCCAACCCAGGCTTATCTGCGCAGCCGCGCCTTCGCCTTGGACGCCGGCAGCGAGCTGATCCGCGCGGTGCGCGGCGCCCTGGAACCCGACGCGACGCAGCCCTTCGCGCAAAGGCGCGAGTTTGAAGCGTTGCGCAACCGCGTGTTACCGGGCAACAGCACCCAGCAAAGCGGGGTGTTGAAGGACTTTGCCGATGGCAAGGCGGGCGCGCTGGGCGACGACGCCGCGCAACTGCGGCAAGTGTTGGCCGAGCATCCGGGCTTGGAGCGGCAGCGCCAGGCGCTGGGCAGTTTTGCGCGCACCTTGATCCGCGAGGCTAATCTATTGCCGCGCGGCAAGCCGGCCAATCCGCTGGTGGTGGAACTGCTGAGCGGGCTGGGCCTGGACGCCGCCGCCGAATCACGGCGCGGCGAAGCCTTGAGCTCGCCTTCCGGGGTCACCCTGACCACCGACGGCCTGCATCTAGACCCCAACCGCATCCGGGAGCGCAACCGTGGCAGTCAGTCTTGAGCAACAAGTGGTGGCGGTGATGGCCTGCTGTCTGTCGGTGGAAGAAGCCAAGCTGCAACCGCAGGCGCGGCTGGTGGACGAGTTGTACGCGGACTCGATGGAGCTGCTGGACATGGTGCTGTTGCTGAACGATGAGTTCGGCATCGAGATTGGCGTCGACGACATCGTCGACATCAAGACCGTGGCCCATGTCTGTCAGGTGGTGGAACGGCGGCTGGCCGAACGCGTGGCTCAGCTGTCGCCGCTCGGCTCCGCTTGCGGCAGCGCCGCTTCCAGCGCCTGAAGCAGCGCTTGCAGCCGGGCCGCGTCCGGCTGCGCCTGGCGCAATAGGGTCTGCATCTCCGCCGCCAGCGCCGGCAGCCGCGGCAGGCCGGCGCTGAGCGCCACGCCGTGCAGGCGGTGCGCGTAATGCTCCGCCTGCGGCCAGTCCCGCGCCTGCAGCGCCTGGCGCAGCGCGGCGGCGTCGGCGTCGCAGCTGTGGCTCAGCAACTGGGCCAACGCGTCGTCAGGCACCGTCGCCGGCTGCGGAGCCGGGTGGTGGTCCAGCCACAAGCTCATCATCTGTTCCAGCTGCGCCAGCCGCAGCGGCTTGGTCAGGCAGCTGTCTATGCCGCTGTCCAGGCAGCGCTGCTGGTGTTCGATGCCGGTGGTGGCCGAGATGGCGATGATGGGCAAGTGGGGCTGCCACTGCAAGGCCGGGTGGCGGCGCAGCCGCAGCGCCAGCTGGTAGCCGCTGATGCCGGGCAGATTGCAATCCAGCAGCGCCATGGCGAAGCGTTGGCCCTGGTCCAGCAGCGCCAGCGCGGCGGCGCCGTTTTCCACCGTCACCGCGCGGTAGCCCAGCTGCAATAGCTGCTGGGCGATGATGAAGCGATTGGCCGGCTGGTCCTCCACCACCAGGATGGGGTCGCAGTCCTCATGGATCGCCGCCGGCGCGCTGGCGGCGTCCGGTTCCGCTTGCGCCGCGGCCACGGCCGGCACATGGCGCACCGGCAGCCACAAGGTCACCGTGGTGCCGCGTTGCGGCAGGCTGGTCAGCGCGATGCGGCCGCCCATCAACTCCACCAATTGCCGGCAGATCAACAAGCCCAGCCCGGCGCCGCCGTAGCGGCGCTGGGTATCGTCCGCCTGCGCGTATTCCTGGAACAGCTTGGCCTGCTGCTCCGGCGCGATGCCGATGCCGGTGTCGCTGACCTGCACGCGCAATTGCGCGCTGTCCTGCTCGATGTCTTGCAATTCCAGATTCAAACGCACCGTGCCGTGGCGGGTGAACTTGACCGCGTTGCTGAGCAGATTGCTCAGGATCTGGCGCAGGCGCACCGGGTCCACCACCAGCAGACGGCGGCACAGCTCCTTCATTTCCAGTTGCAGCGTCAGGCCTTTTTTTTCCGCGCAGGCGCGGTAGATCGCCGCCACGCCGCTGGCCAGCCCGGCCGCGTCGGTGGCCAGCGGTTCCAGCCGCAGCCGCTGGGCGTTGAGCTTGGACACGTCCAGCACATTGTCCAGCAGCTCCAGCAAATTCACCGCCGAGGCATTGGCCAGCGCCGCCAGCTCGCGCTCGCGCGGCGGCAGCTCGGCCTGGCGCAGCAGCTCCACCGAGGCCAGCACCGCGTTCATCGGCGTGCGGATCTCATGGCTCATCACCGCCAGAAAAGTGGATTTTTGCGCCTCGCTGCGCTGGGCGGCGCGGCGCGCGGTGTGGGCGCGCTGGGCAAAAATCAATAGCAGCAACAGCGCCAGCGCGGCCAGGCTCGATTCCAGCGCGTAATAGCGGGCGATGGAGCGCCAGGACGGCGCGCCGTAGTCGGTGGTCTGCAGCCAGCCTTCCAGTATCTGCTGGGTATCGTCCGCGGTCAGCTGCGCCAGCGAGCCATTGATGATGGACAGCAGCCGCGGCTGGTTCTTGTTCACCGCCATCGACACCAGCCTGGGCATTTCGCTGACGCTGCCGGCGATGCGCAGCGTGCCGTAATAGCGGCGGCGAATCACCGACTGCATCACCGCGTCCAGCCCCACCGCCGCGTAGGCCTTGCCGTCGGCCACCGCGTCCAGCGCCGCCAGCGGCGTGGGCGTCGCCACGATGTCGACGGCGGGGAAGTTCTCGCGCAGAAAGTATTCGTAGGGGTCGCCGCTTTCCACCGCGATGGTCTTGTCGGCCAGCTTGGCGGTGCTGAACACGATGGGCTTGTCCGGCTGGGTGACCAGCACGGTGCTGCCGGAGAAATAGGGATCGCTGAAGCGGATGCGCCGGCTCACCTCGGGCGGGATCAGGCCGGAGGACAGCGCGGTGAGCAGATCGATGCGGCCGTTGAGCATCATGTCCACCGCCTGCTGGCGGTTGGCCACCGGCACCAGTTCGAAGCGCAGGCCGCTGATCTCGGAAATGCGGCGCAGATAGGCCTGGGTCAGGCCGCGGTGCTCGCCGTCCTCCATGTATTCGATCGGCCAGCCGTGCGGGTCTATCGCGTAGCGCACCACCGGGTGTTTGGCCAGCCAGGCGCGTTCCGCCGCGCTGAAGCCGGCGTGGCCGTGGCCTGACAGCAGGCTCAGCGCCAGGAACAGGCAGCAGGGCAGCAAGGGGCGCGCGCGCATGGCGTCAGGGATTGACCAGCCGGTTTTGCAGCTTGAACAACTCGTTGTCGCTGCGCAGGCCCAGTTTTTTCAGCGCCGACTGCTTCTGATTGCTGATGGTCTTGATGCTGCGCGAGAACTTGACGGCGATGTCGCTGACCGTCATGCCGTCCAGACAGCAGCGCAGCACCTCGCGTTCGCGCGGCGACAACTCCGGGAGGTCCAGCAGGCTGCGCAGCATCGCCTTCTGCGGCGCCGGTAGATTGGCGCAGGTTTCGTCCAGCGCCGCGCTCATGTCCGGGCTCAGATAGCTATGGCCGTCGGCCAGCAGGCGGATGGCGGCGGCCAGTTCGTCCAGGCTCTGCTCCTTGCCGATGAAGCCGTGCGCGCCGCAACGCAGCGCCAGCGCCACCGTGGCCGGGGTGTAATAGGCCGACATCACCAGGATGCGCACCTTGGCGAAGCGCCGGCGCAAGCCGCGGATCAGGCTGAAGCCGTCGATGTCGCCTGGGCTGAGCGCGTAGTCGGTGACCACCACGTCCACCTCGTCGCGCTGCGCCAGATGCTGGATCAGCGGCGCGCTGCTGCTGAACTGTCCGGTCACGTGCAAGTCGGTTTCATCGGCCAGCAGGCCGGCCAGGCTGTTCAGCACCATCAGGTGATCATCCAGCAAGGCGATTTGTATCGGCTGGCTCCGCAATGATTTGGCATCAGGCATATGAGTGTCCCAACAGATGGCGGCGCGGCTGCGCCTTGCGCCATGGTTATGTCTCTGAACCTGTGTACGCTGTTGCGCGGGCGGCGGCTCCGGTTTCGCTCCGGCATCAGGCTTGGTATAGGCCATTACGCAAAGTTTTGGCGGCAGGGAACGCTTGCGCCGCCGGTTTGGCCGGCCGAGGAAACGGAGGGTGGAATGGCGGGACGGGCCAGGCCTGCGGCGGGGCCGGAGGCGAAAGCGCGCGCATTCGTGATCTCGTTCCCCGGATTGTTAAAGACAGCCAGCAGGCCATTATTCCGTGCCGGCCGCGCCTTGTGAAGCGATTTCAGCGGCGGATGAGGATGCTTAGCGCGCTGGCATGAGGCCGGCGGCGAGGTGTCGCCGCCGGCGCGGAGGAGTGAAGCCGTTCTTGGAGCCGGCTCAATGCCTGGCGAGCGAGGGCGAGACCAGGCGAGAACCAGAGAAAATGCGGAATCTACACGCGGTACATGAGCATCTTGAGCTCGGTTTCAACGCCCATTTCTATCCATCCCGCCGACGCGCAGTAGATCGTAAACAGGTTCTTA